>NZ_JAAGLN010000146.1 GCF_010548145.1 Streptomyces sp. SID10853 | reverse complement strand
GGCCTGGTGGCCGCACTGACCGGCCGGCACAACGCCGGGCTCAGCCTGAGCAGGCTGGGCCGCTGGGCGGAGGCGGGGGAGGTGCACCGGGCCGTGGCGGCCGAGCGTGAGTACGCCCTCGGCCCCGACCACCCGGACACCCTGGCCAGCCGCTACGAAGTGGGCTTCACGCTGAGCCGTACCGGCCGGGCGGCCGACGCCCTGCGGGAGTTCACCCGGGTCGCCGACGGCCGGGCCAGGACGCTGGGCGCCGACCACCCCGAGACACTCGCCGCCCGGCAGGAGACGGCGTACGTACTGGGGCAGCTCGGCCGCCACTTCGAGGCGCACCAGGTGTACGCGTCGGTGCTGGCGGCCCGGGAGCGTACCGTCGGCCCCGACCACCCGGACACCCTGCGCTGCCGGCACAATCTCGCCTTCAACCTGAGCAGGCTCGGGCGGCTTGAGGACTCGTACCGGATGGCGTGCGAAGTGGCCGCGGCGCGCGCCGCCGTGCTCGGCGCGGCCCACCCGGACACCCTGGTGACCCGGTACGAAGTCGCTTATGCGCTGGGACAGTTGGGCCGCTGGCCGGAGGCGCTGGAGATCTACCGCGAGGTGGCCGCCGCCAGGGAACAGGCGCTGGGCGCCGACCATCCGGACACACTCGCGACCCGGTACGAGGTGGCCATCAGTCTGGGCCGGCTGGGGCACAGCGAGGAAGCGCTCGAAAGGTTCGGCGCGCTGGTCGGCGACCGCACCCGGGTCCAGGGCCCGGCCGACCCGGAGACCCTGCGGGCCCGGCACGGCCTGGGGGTGAACCTCGGCCGCCTCGGACGGTGGGACGAAGCGCTCGCCGAGGCGCGCGAGGTCTGTGCGCTGCGGGAACAGGTGCTGGGCGCCGACCACCCCGACACCCTGGTCAGCCGCCGCGAGATCGCCGTCGGGCTGGGCTGGCTCGGACGCTGGGCGGACGCGCTCACCGTCTACCGGGAGGTCGCAGCGGCCCGGGAGCGGGTGCTCGGCCTCAGCCATCCCGACGCGCTGGCCAGCCGCAACGACGAGGCGCACTGTCTGGAGCAACTGGGCTGCGGGGACGAGGCGGCCGAGCTGTACCGGCTGGTCGCCACGCGTCGGCAGCAGCGGAGCGCGCCGGGGCTGTGAGCCGCCCCGGCGCGGCTCACAGCTGCGGTCCTCGTGCGGTCCCCGCACCCTGTCGAGCCCGGCGACCGCTCAGCGCACCGGCCTCAGGACCCGATCGGGTTGACGTACGTGGCCGAGTGGGTGGCGCCGTCCTGCTTGGTGATCACACCGCCGAACGGCCACTTCAGCGAGAACTGGCTCTTCTCGTTGGGCGGGGTGATCCGCACCAGACCGGGCTCGAAGGTGCCCGAGCCCGTCTCCGTCGTCGCGCCGAGCGTGATAGTGAAGTCGGTGGTGTCGCCCGGCGACAGCGAGATCGTGGTGCCCTTCTTCGACGAGCGCTCCAGCGACCAGGTGCCGTCGGACGCCTGGTTGCCGACCATGTCGACGCCGGGGAAGCCGGTCAGTGTGCAGGTGCCCTTGCCGATGTTGGTGAAGGCCACTGACGCCTGCGTCTGCTCGTCGGACTTCATGTTCGGTACGGCGTCGCCGCCGGTGGCGAAGGCCGCCTTCAAGTCGGTGGTGTGGCAGCGCGACGACGCGGCACCGGCCGCCGCGCCGCCGTTCCCGCCGGTGGACGAGGAGCCGCCCGGCGCCTTGGTACCGCCGTTGACCGCGGTGCCGCCGGAGCCCGAACCGTCCGAGCCGCTGGAGCTGTCCGAACCATCGGCCGTGCTCTTGCCCGAAGCGGCGCCGTCGGAAGAGGCGGCCGTCGAGGAGTCGTTGGTACCCGCAGCCTTGTCGTCGGACGAGGACGAACAGGCTGCAGCACCGAGGCCGATGGCGGTGACGGCGAGAAGAGCGGCGATCCGGCGGGGTGCGCGATTCAGCTGAGCGGTCATGAGTGTGGGGCCCCTGGCATGAGAGAACGTGATCTACGGCGGTTATCACGCCAAGAATGTCGGATCAGTTGCAGCTTCGGGGAATCCCTGAATGTGACATGGATCTCTGCGTGCCGGGCGGACCTGCCGTCGGCCAGACCCTCCTGACCAGGCGTCACGGCTGGATCAGTCCGCGGAGCGCACCCAGCCGGCCGCCTCGATCCGCGCCGCGTCCGCCGCTCCCGCCCCGTCGAAGAGCGTACGGCGGCCGTCGCCGACCACGATGTCGGTGACGTAGGCCCCGCGGCCCACGTACAGCTGATCGGTCGTGTAGCGCCAGCGCAGCCGTACTTCCCGTCCGTGCCAGGACGCCAGGTCCGCGTCCAGCCGGTGCCAGACACGCCCCGACCAGCCGTCCACCGACCCTGATGGGCGGGCCTCGGGCCGCCGGTCGCCGGTGGTAGTGGAGAAGGGCACCGGCCGCCAGGTCGCACCGGCGTCCGCCGACGCCTCCAGGAACAGGAAATCGGCGTGCGGTTCGCTGTCCCACCACACCGAGGCGCCGAGACGTGTCCGTCCGGACACCGGGGTGACAGCGGGCAGGGTCAGGGTGGCGGTCGCCGAACTCGCCATGCCGGAGAACCAGCTCGTCCGTCCGTGCGCGGCCCGCACCGGCACCGCCCGCGCCAGGCTGTTGCCCGCCTGGACCCGGGGCGCGCTCCCCGTACGCCAGTTGCGCACCGGATGGACCGAGTTGCCCAGCATGATCAGGAAGGAGTCGGTGGACGGGTCGAGCACCAGGCTGGTCCCGGTGAACCCGGTGTGGCCCGCGGTGCGCGGGGTCGCCATCGCGCCCATGTACCAGTGCTGGTAGAGCTCGAACCCGAGGCCGTGGTCGTCCCCGGGGAACGCGGTGTTGAAGTCGGTGAACAGCAGGTCCACCGATTCGGGTCGCAGAATGCGGGCCGGTCCGTACGCGCCGCCGTTCAGCAGCGTGCGGGCCAGGACCGCCAGGTCCCAGGCGCAGGAGAAGACCCCGGCGTGACCGGCGACGCCGTCGAAGCTGTAGGCGTTCTCGTCGTGCACCTCGCCCCAGACCAGCCCGCGGTCCAGCCCCGACCAGGGCGGCCTGGCGTCCTCGGTGGCCGCGATCCGCGGCTTCCAGGAGGCGGGCGGGTTGTAGCGGGTGCGGTGCATACCGAGCGGTGCGGTGATCCCCTCGCGGACCAGGACGTCGAGCGTGCGGCCGGTGATCTTCTCCAGGACCAGCTGCATCGAGATCAGGTTGAGGTCGGAGTAGAGATAGGCGGTGCCGGGCGCGTTGATCGGCGCCTCGGCCCACAGCATCCGCAGTCTGCCCTCCCGTGTCGGTGCCTTGTACAGCGCCAGCGTCGCGCGGAACCCGGAGGTGTGCGTGAGGAGCTGACGTACCGTCATGTCTGCTTTGCCGGCCGCGCCGAACTCGGGGAGGTACGAGGCGACCTTCGCGGTCAGTTTCAGTGCGCCCCGCTCGATCTGCTGCACCGCGACGAGCGAGGTGAAGAGTTTGGAGACGGACGCCAGGTCGTAGAGGGTGTCCCGGTCCGCCGCGATCTGCTGGTCAGGGGGGAACTCCACGCCGGTGTCGGACTTCTCGTCGTACGCCGAGTAGCGCACCGCGTGCCCGATCGGCTCGTGCAGCGCCACCGTGCCGCCGCGGCCGGCGAGCAGTACGGCACCCGCGTACCACGGGTGGGTGGGGGAGGGGCCGAGGAACGTCCGTGCCCCGCTGACCAGTTGGCGCAGCTGACCCGGGAGCAGCCCGGCCTGCTCGGCGGTGCCGTGCCTGAGTGTCGTACGCCCGGAGCCGGAGCCGGAGCCGGAGCCGGAGCCGGCACCCGGAGCGGCGGGGTTCGTGCCGCGCCCGGATCCCTGGCCCGCAGCCGGTCCCCCCGCCGCGGCGGCCGGGCCCAGCGGGAGCGAGGCCAGGGCGAGTGCCCCTCCCAGAGCCAGCATTCCGCTGCCCAGCCGGCGTCTGCTGATGTCCCCGCCCGCGGTGTTGCCGCTCATCCCAGCACTCCTTGAAAGTATCTTTCGGCGCCCTGTCGACTGCGGAAACTTTCTGCCATCGGTACGGGGGTGTCAACCCTCGCACCGCGTGTCTCCGGCGCCGCAAAGAATCTGACACTGCATCAGAAAATCTCTTCCCTCGAATGCTCCGCTGGGGCATCCTGCGCCCCATGGAGACGGAGCTGAGCAAGAAACTGGGGATCGAGCACGCAATCTTCGGCTTCACGCCCTTCCCCGCCGTGGCCGCCGCCATCACCCGGGCCGGCGGATTCGGGGTACTCGGAGCGGTCCGCTACACCGCCCCCGACGAACTGGCGCGTGATCTCGACTGGATGCAGGAGCACACCGGCGGACTGCCGTACGGCCTCGATGTCGTCATGCCCGCGAAGAAGGTGGAGGGGGTGACGGAGGCCGAGGTCGAGGCGATGATCCCGGAGGGGCACCGCCGGTACGTGGAGGAGACCCTCGCCAAACACGGGGTCCCCGAGTTCCCCGAGGGTGAGGCCTCCGGCTGGCGGATCACCGGATGGATGGAGCAGGTCGCCCGCAACCAGCTCGATGTCGCCTTCGACTATCCGATCAAGCTGCTCGCCAACGCCCTCGGCTCCCCGCCCGCCGACGTCATCGAACGCGCCCACCGCCACAATGTCCTGGTCGCGGCGCTGGCCGGCAGTGCCAAGCACGCCAGGCGCCACGCCGAGGCCGGGATCGACATCGTCGTCGCCCAGGGGTACGAGGCGGGCGGCCACACCGGCGACATCGCGTCCATGGTGCTCACCCCCGACGTGGTCGACGCGGTGTCCCCGCTGCCGGTGCTGGCCGCCGGCGGGATCGGCAGCGGCGAGCAGATCGCCGCCGGTATCGCGCTCGGCGCCCAGGGCGTCTGGCTCGGCTCGCTCTGGCTCACCACCACCGAGGCCGAGATGCACTCCCGCGCACTCACCCAGAAGCTCATCGAAGCGGGCTCGGGCGACACCGTGCGCTCCCGTGCGCTGACCGGCAAACCCGCCCGCCAGCTCCGTACGGAATGGACCGACGCCTGGGACGACCCCTCCGGGCCCGGCACCCTGCCCATGCCGCTGCAGGGGCTGCTCGTGGCCGACGCGGTCTCCCGGATCCAGAAGTACGAGGTCGCCCCGCTGCTCGGCACCCCGGTCGGCCAGATCGTCGGCCGGATGAACTCCGAACGCGGTGTTCAGGAGGTGTTCGACGACCTGACCCGCGGCTTCGAGCGGGCCATCGACCGGATCAACCGCATCGCAGGACGGAGTCACTGATGGCAGCGACGGACAGCCAGACCCCCAACGGCTTCTGGGCCCAGGCCACCGCCGACCCCGGCCGCACGGTCCTCATCGCACCCGACGGCGAGGAGTGGACGGCCGGACGGCTGCACACCGCCGTCAACCAGCTGGTGCACGGGCTGCGGGCCGCGGGGCTGGAGCGCGGGGACGCCTTCGCGGTCGTACTGCCGAACGGCGTCGAGTTCCTCACCGCGTATCTCGCCGCATCGCAGGCCGGGCTCTATCTGGTGCCGGTCAACCACCACTTCGTCGGACCTGAGATCGCCTGGATCGTCTCCGACTCCGGGGCCAAGGTCCTCATCGCCCACGAGCGTTTCGCCGAAGCGGCCACGGCGGCCGCTGACGAGGCAGGGCTGCCCGCAACCCACCGGTACGCGGTCGGGGCCATCCCGGGTTTCCGCCCCTACGGCGAACTCCCCGGCGGGCAGCCCGGATCCGTACCCGAAGACCGCACCCTCGGCTGGGTCATGAACTACACATCGGGCACCACCGGCCGGCCCCGCGGCATCCGCCGCCCGCTGCCCGGCAAGCTACCCGAGGAGACCTACCTCGGCGGGTTCCTCGCGATCTTCGGGATCCGCCCCTTCGACGGCAACGTCCATCTCGTCTGCTCGCCGCTCTACCACACCGCCGTACTCCAGTTCGCGGGCGCCGCCCTGCACATCGGCCACCCCCTGGTCCTGATGGACAAGTGGACGCCCGAGGAGATGCTGCGCAGCATCGACGCGCACGGGTGCACCCACACCCATATGGTCCCGACCCAGTTCCACCGTCTCCTCGCGCTGCCCGACGAGGTCAAGGAGCGGTACGACGTGACGTCGATGCGCCATGCCATCCACGGCGCCGCGCCCTGCCCCGACCACGTCAAACGGGCGATGATCGACTGGTGGGGGCACTGTGTCGAGGAGTACTACGCGGCCAGCGAGGGCGGCGGCGCCTTCGCCACGGCCGAGGACTGGCTGAAGAAGCCGGGCACCGTCGGCAAGGCTTGGCCCATCAGTGAACTCGCCATCCACGACGACGACGGCAACCGGCTGCCGCCCGGCGAACTGGGCACCGTCTACATGAAGATGTCCACCGGCGGCTTCAGCTACCACAAGGACAAGGCCAAGACGGCGAAGAACCGTATAGGTGACTTCTTCACCGTCGGCGACCTGGGCCTGCTCGACGAGGACGGCTACCTCTTCCTCCGCGACCGCAAGATCGACATGATCATTTCCGGCGGGGTCAACATCTACCCGGCGGAGATCGAGTCCGCGCTGCTCAGCCACCCCGCCGTCGCCGACGCCGCCGCCTTCGGTATCCCGCACGCGGACTGGGGCGAGGCGGTCAAGGCCGTCATCGAACCCGCCGAAGGCGCCGTGCCGGGCGACGCGCTCGCCGCCGAGATCCTGGCCCACTGCGAGTCCCGGCTCGCCGGGTACAAACGACCCAGGAGCGTCGACTTCATCGAGGCGATGCCCCGCGACCCCAACGGCAAGCTCTACAAGCGACGGCTGCGCGAGCCGTACTGGGAGGGCCACGAGCGCCCGCTCTGACACGCGCGCGTACGGGGGCAGGGGCGGGCCCGGCCGGGGCGCGCTCGGCGGGCAGCCGCTGATCATCTCCGTCAGCATGGCCCCATGAGAGCGCCGAGCCGGGCCCTGGCCGCACAGTGGACCACCGCGGTCCCCGTGGTCGCCGTCGTGGCCCTGATCTTCAGCTGGGGCCGCGAGCTGCCGGTGTTCGCCGTCGTGCTGGTGGCGCTCTGCCTGGCCGGAGCGGTGCTGGCCGCCGTGCACCACGCCGAGGTGATCGCCCACCGGGTGGGGGAGCCCTTCGGCTCGCTGGTCCTGGCGGTCGCCGTCACCGTCATCGAGGTGGCCCTCATCGTCACCCTGATGGCCGACGGGGGCTCCAAGTACTCCTCGCTGGCCCGGGACACCGTCTTCGCCGCCGTGATGATCACATGCAACGGGATCGTGGGCCTCTCCCTGCTGGTCGGCGCGGTACGCCGCGGCTTCGCCGTCTTCAACGCGGAAGGCTCGGGCACCGCCCTGTCCGCGGTGGCCGCGCTGTCGACCCTCACCCTCGTCCTGCCGAGGTTCACCAAGAAGCCGGGACCGGAGTTCAGCGGCCCCCAGCTGGCCTTCGCCGCCATCGCCTCGCTCTGTCTGTACGGCCTCTTCGTCGCCGTACAGACGGTCCGTCACCGCGACTACTTCCTGCCCGTCACGCAGGAGGGCGAGATCCAGGACGAGGAAGGCCACGCGCCGCCGCCCGGCCGCCGGGCCGCGCTGCTGAGCCTCGCTCTGCTGCTCGTCGCCCTGATCGCGGTCGTCGGCAACGCCAAAGCCATCTCGCCGACCCTGGAGTCGGGCGTCGAAGCGGCCGGGCTGCCCCACGCCGTCGTCGGCGTGGTGATCGCCCTGCTCGTGCTGCTCCCGGAGACGCTCGCCGCCGTACGCGCGGCGCGCCGCGACCGGGTGCAGACCAGCCTCAACCTCGGGCTCGGCTCCGCCATGGCGAGCATCGGCCTCACGATTCCCGCCATCGCACTGGCATCCATCTGGCTCACCGGCCCCCTGCTGCTCGGGCTCGGAGCCACCCATATGGTGCTGCTCGCACTGACCCTGGTGGTCGGCGCGCTGACGATCGTCCCCGGCCGGGCGACCCTGATGCAGGGCGGCATCCACCTGGCGATCTTCGCCGCCTTCGTGTTCCTGGCCGTCAGCCCCTGAGCGCCTCCCTTGACCAGCACCCCGGCGGACCGCAGGATCACGCCATGACACAGGACCACGACACGACAGGTGTACGCGCCGGCACGGTCGACGCCATCCTGCGCCGCAGCGCGCGCCGGGTTCCCGGGCGCACCGCCGTCCGGTACGGGGACCGTGCCTGGAGCTACGCCGCCCTCGACGAGGCGGTCACCACAGCGGCCGCCGTCCTGACCGAGCACGGGCTGCGGACCGGCGACCGGGTCGCCTCCTACGGCAACAACTCGGACGTGTACCTCATCGGCTTCCTCGCCTGCGCCCGGGCCGGGCTGATCCACGTCCCGGTGAACCAGAACCTCACGGGAGACGAACTGGCCTACATCCTGCGCCAGTCGGGCAGCGCGCTGGTGCTGGCGGACCCCGTCATCGCCGACGCTGTCCCCGACGGCTTCCCCGTACGCCTGCTGCGCGGAAGCGACGCATCGCTGCTGGCCGCGCTCGGCACGCCCCGGCCCTTCACCCCCGAGCACCCGCCCGGCTCGGACGACCTGGTGCAGCTGCTCTACACCTCGGGCACCACCGCACTCGCCAAGGGCGCGATGATGACGCACCGGGCGCTCGTCCATGAGTACGTCAGCGCCATCACCTCACTCGGCCTGCGGGAGACGGACCGGCCGCTGCACTCGCTGCCGCTGTACCACTCGGCCCAGCTGCACGTCTTTCTGGTGCCGTATCTGGCGGTGGGCGCCGAGAACACCATCCTGGACGCCCCGGACGCGGCCGAGGTGTTCCGGCTGGTCGAGGCGGGCCTCGCCGACACCCTCTTCGCGCCGCCCACCGTGTGGATCGGCTTCTCCCGCCACCCGGACTTCGCCACCCGCGATCTGAGCGGGCTCCGCAAGGCGTTCTACGGTGCGTCGATCATGCCGGTGCCCGTGCTGGAACGGCTCCAGGAGCGGCTGCCGGGGCTGGCCTTCCACAACTGTTTCGGCCAGAGCGAGATCGGGCCGCTCGCCATGGTCCTGGGCCCGGGTGAGCACGAGGGGCGGATGGACTCGTGCGGCAGGCCCGTTCTCTTCGTGGAGGCCGCGGTGGTCGACGAGAACGGCGACGAGGTCCCCGACGGCACGGCGGGTGAAGTGGTCTACCGGTCACCGCAGTTGTGCGAGGGCTACTGGGGCAAACCGGAGGAGACCGCCGAAGCCTTCCGCGACGGCTGGTTCCACTCCGGCGATCTCGCGGTACGCGACGCGCAGGGGTACTTCACCGTCGTCGACCGGGTGAAGGACGTCATCAACTCCGGGGGTGTGCTGGTCGCCTCACGCCAGGTCGAGGATGTGCTCTACACCCACCCGGGGGTCGCCGAAGCGGCGGTCGTCGGGCTGCCCGACGACCGCTGGATCGAGGCGGTCACGGCGGTGGTCGTGGTCTGTGACGACATCACCGAGGCCGAACTGCTCGCCCACGCCCGCGCATCCCTCCCGCACTTCAAGGCCCCGAAGCGGGTCCTGTTCGTGGACTCCCTGCCACGCAACGCCAGCGGGAAGATCCTCAAGCGCGAACTGCGGGACCGCTTCGCGGAGCCCCGGCCGGCCTGAGCCCACCAGCCAGTGCTCTGGGGGGGGCTCGGGTCAGGCGGCGGTCCCGTCCGCGTCAGGCCGTGGCCCCGACGGAACCGGTGGAACTCGTAGAACCGGTGGGACTTGCAGAACTGGTGGGACTCGCGGAACCGGCGGGGCTCGCGGCGGTGAGGGCCGCTTCGGTGTCGGCGGTGGCGAGGGCCGCGTTCATACGGGCCCCGGCCAGGGCCCCTGCCGCCGCCGAAGAGCCGACCTGTGCCATCGGGTCGGTGACGTTGCCCGCCACCCACACCCCCGGCACATCGGTCGTGCCGGCCACGCCGGAGGCGAAGTGGCGGCCCATCCCGTCCGGCAGGTCCTCCATCGGCAGCCGCAGGCCCTCCAGCCCGTCGGCGCGGGCCTGCATCACGGTCGCGACGGCGAGGACGCGCCGCGGGACAGTCCGGCCGTCGGTCAGCCGCACACCGGTGATGCCGCTCCCGTCGGACTCGACTCCCGCGACCGGGGTGTCGACGACGGTGATACCGCGGGCCGCGAACCGCGCCCTGGTGTCATCGTCCAGAGCGGTGCCGTGGGTGAAGTAGACGAGATCCTCGGTCAGCTGGCGGAAGAGCAGCGCGTGGTGGAGCGAGGCGGCGCCGGTCGCGAGGACGCCGATGGGCTCGTCGCGTACTTCCCAGCCGTGGCAGTACGGGCAGTGCACCACGCCGTGTCCCCAGTGCCGGGCCAGCCCCGGAACGTCCGGCAGGACGTCCCGCAGGCCGGTCGCGACCAGCACACGGCGCGCCCGCAGCGCGCCGCCGCCGGCCAGTTCGACGGTGAAACGCAGGTCGTCGTCGGCGGCCCGCGCGGTGGGGGCGGCGGCAGTCACCTCGCCGGTCACCACCAGTCCGCCGTAGCTGCGTACCTCCTCCCGGCCGCGGGCCAGCAGCTCGGCCGGCGGGGTGCCGTCCAGGCCGAGCAGGCCGTGTACGCCTGCGGCCGGGGCGTTGCGAGGGGTACCGCTGTCGATCACGACGACCGAGCGGCGGGAGCGGGCGAGCATCAACGCGCCGTTCAGTCCCGCGGCGCCGCCGCCGATCACCACCGCGTCGACGGTCTTGTTCGGCAGCGGGTCGCTCGCGTGCCCCGCGGCCACCTGCTCATCGGTGACGTTCTCATCGGTCGGATTCTCAACAGTCTTGACGGTCATGGCCGTTCTGTGTCCCTTCGTGGTGCGGGCGGACCCCGGTCGCGGGGCCGCACAGGACGACCGTAAGCACCGTATGCGGTGAAGGCATACGATGTTGCCTATGACGCAAGACGATGACGATGTGGACAGCCTGGTACGCAAACGCATCCGCGCGCTGCGAGCGGCGCAGGGCTGGTCCCTGGAGGAGCTGGCGAACCGTGCCCGGATGAGCCAGTCCTCACTCAGCCGCATCGAGAACGGGCAGCGCCGCCTGGCGCTCGACCAGCTCCTCACGCTCGCCCGGGCCCTGGACACCACCCTCGACCAGCTCGTCGAAACCGCTGGTGACGATGTGATCTCCAGTCCGGTGATCGACGGCGCCCATGGGGTGCTGCGTTGGCCGGTCAAGGCCGACCCCGGTATGACGGTGCTGCGCCAGCGTATGACGGACCCGCCGTCGGACAGCCCTGCGCGCCTGCGCGCTCACCCGGGCCGTGAATGGTTTGTCGTCCTCTCCGGAACCGCCGTCCTGCTGCTGGGAAACCGCCGCTTCCGTGTGGAGACCAACCAGGCGGCCGAGTTCCCCACCATGCTTCCGCACGCGCTCGGTGCCGAGGGCGGCCCGTGCGAAGTCCTGGGGATCTTCGACCGTGACGCCCGCCGCGGCCACCAGGGCGACAGGGCCACTTCGCGTGAGGACTGACCGCGGGGACTGGCTGCCGCGATTGCGCGGTGGTTCGCGTGCCGGCTGGGCGGGTTCATGCGTCCTGAGCAGCCGGAGAGGCCATCGTCTTGCCTTATCCGCAAGCAATCGTGCATGCGGCGCATGGCCCGCTTACCGTCGCAGCATGACTCACACCGCCCACACCCCCCACACCGCCGCCCAGAGCCCCGAGGCCCACCGCTCCCACCAGCACGGACATGACGACCACGGCCACGACGACTCCCATGCACAGGTGGAGATCCTCGATCTGGACGCCGAAGTTCTCGCCGAGCACATCGCCTCCATCACCGCCTGGCTCCCCGTCGCGGAGAGCCCTCGCCGGATCGTCGACCTCGGCTGTGGGACGGGCGCCGGAACCTTCGCCCTGCTCGCACGCTTCCCCGACGCGCACGTCACCGCCGTCGATGCCTCGGCCGCCCATCTGCGGCGCCTGCGGGAGAAGGCGTGCGCCCTGGGTGTCGAGGACCGCGTACGCACTGTCCAGGCCGATCTCGACACCGGCAGACCGGAGCTGGGCACACCCGATCTGGTGTGGGCCTCGGCCTCCCTGCACCACCTGGCCGACCCCGACCGCACCCTGCGCCAGGTCCACGGCGCACTCGCTCCGGGCGGGCTCATCGCCGTCGTCGAACTCGCCGGCTTCCCCCGCTTCCTGCCCGAGGACGCCCCGCTGGAACGGCCGGGCCTGGAAGGGCGCTGCCACGCCGCCGTCGACCGCGACAGTGCCGAGCAGATGCCCCACCGCGGCGCCGACTGGGGCCCGAAACTGACGGCCGCGGGATTCACCGTCGAAGGCGAGCGCCCGGTCACCGTGCACATCGACGGTTCCCGCTCCCCGGCGGTCGGCCGCTACGCCCTCAGCGGCCTGCGGCGCATGCGCGATACCGCCGCAGATGCCCTCACGCCGGAGGACCTGGCAGCCCTCGACCGGCTGCTCGACACCGACAGCCCGCACAGTGTGCTGCGCCGCGACGACCTCGCCGTACGCACCGAACGCACGGTGTGGGCCGCACGCCGCTGAACGCCCGCTCCCGCTAGGGGGCGTGGGGCACGAGGCACTGCCAGGGGGCTGCCTCGTGCCCGCGTCCACCGGCGGCGGAACTTCTCGTCCGACGCCGACCTCGTCATCCGGCTCCGCACACCGGCCGGGTGTGCCTAGTCACTCTGCGCGCTGATCATCCTCAGCATGGCCTGGGCCGTGTTGTCCTCGGAGTCGATTCCGTGGACCTCGGCGCCGTCAAACGTGACGGGCTCGGCACCGCGGGCGAACAGGGCCTCTTCGTACTCGGTCAGTGCGGTCTCGATGTCGTCGCGACGCGCAGCGAGTGCCTTGCCGAGTTCCGCGCCGTCGAGCATGGCCAGGTTGGCACCTTCGCCGTTCGGGGCCGCGAGATGGGCCGCGTCGCCGAGCAGGGTCACCCCAGGCACCCGGTCCCACCGGTGCTCGGTCGGCAGGGCGTGATGGGGGCGCAGCACGGGCGGGACATCCGCGTCCGTGATCAGCGCGGTGAGCTCCGGTGCCCAGCCGTCGAACTCCCGCGCGATCCGCGCGGAAGCGCCGAAGGCATCGCCGAAGTCGACAGCGGCGAACCAGTCCAGTGGCTTGGACAGTGCCACATAGGCGTGCAGCGTGTCGCCGCTCTCCCGGTGAGCGAAGATCTCCTTGCCCGGTGAAGGGGCGATCATCGACCCACCGCCGACCATCTTCGCAGTACTGGTGTGCCGGGTGTCGGCGTCGAACAGGAAGGTCTCGACGAACGAGGTGCCGACGTACTCGGGTGTGGCATCGGAGAGCAGTGGCCGGACCCGGGACCATGCGCCGTCCGCGCCGACCAGCAGGCTTGTGACGGCGGTACTGCCGTCGGCGAAGGTCACCTCGTGGCCGCCGTCACCGAGGGGGCGTACACCGCTGACCTTGTGGCCCCAGCGGACGGTACCGGCCGGGAGCGATTCGAGCAGGATCCGCCGCAGCTCGCCGCGCTGTACCTCGGGGCGTGCGCCCGTGCCGTCGTCGGGGATCTCGTGCAGAACGGTGCCGTCCGGTTCGACGAGCCGCATCGTCTGACGCCCCGCTATGACGATGGTCCGGAACTCGCCCATGAGACCGGCCTCCTGGAGGGCGAGCTGCCCGTTGTAGTCGTGGATGTCGAGCATCCCGCCCTGCGGGCGCGACGACGGGGAGGGGTCGGCCTCGTAGACCGTGACCGGGATTCTGTGGAGGTGCAGGACGCGGGCCAACGCAAGGCCGCCGAGTCCGGCGCCGATGACCGTGACAGGGGTGCGCATAGGGGCTCCTCGGTGTCAGGGCCGCCGATCCCCGGCGGCCGTGACTGAAAGGTGCCAGCACCTGCCGACGAACTACCGATATCTGACCGACAGCCACTGACAGATGACCTACATGAGATCACCGGACGCTCCTCGCCTGCGGAGCCCGGCGGGCCATCCACCCTCTGCTGCACAGCCCGACAGCGTCACCCATCTCCCGCTTCGTCGGACAGCGCCCGCGGTCTGCGACCGAATCGCGCAGACGGCGCAGGGTGCCAGTCGGCCTGGGCTCGCCGAGGCCGTGGGCGAAGCTGCGCCTCATGCCCGGGGACAGAGCGCAGGTTCGAATTTCTTTGCACCCTCGATCGGGATCATCCCCGAACATGTGCGGCGGGGTGTCCTCCGTTCGGCTGCACAGCCAGAACGGACGGGGGTGTGGGGGCGTTCATGAACAGAAGGCAGGACCACGCGACGAGGAGGAGTCATGAGTCTCTCGGATCAGTTCAAGAAGAGGGCGGACGAGCTCGCGGAGCAGGCGAAGTCGGCCTTGGGAGACCGCGGCTCGAAGGCCGAGGAGGCTGAGGAGAAGGCCCGCGAGAACGCCGGAGGGTCGCTGGAGGAGGACCAGCAGGAGGAATCCGACAACTGACGCCTCTCCCGCCTGCGACGGCCGTTGCCTGGGCTCTCGTCGCGGGTGGGGAGGGGCGAATCGGGGGCAGCCCGCCTTGGGCGACCGGGCACGCTGCGGACGTATCACTGAAGGCCGCCGGTGGCGGGTGGGGCTGTGCGCGACCCGGTGCGGACCGGCGGACCGGCCGTCCCCGTGCGGGTCAGGCGCGTGTCGCCGGCAGCAACCCGGCTGGGCCGGCCGGAAGACTGGCCGGGACCGTAGACCACACAACGAGGGAATTGGCATGGCGGAAATGACGTACACGATCCTGAAGACCAACCAGGGAGACATCGTGATCCGGCTGTTCCCGGATCACGCTCCGAAGACCGTGGCCAACTTCGTGGAACTGGCCAAGGGCGAGCGGCAGTGGACCGACCCGAACACTGGGCAGCCGAGCAACGAACCGCTGTACGACGGGACAGTGTTCCACCGGGCGATCGAGGGCTTCATGATCCAGGGTGGTGATCCTCTGGGTAACGGGACGGGCGGGCCGGGGTACAAGTTCGGCGACGAGTTTCACCCGGACCTGGCGTTCACCCGTCCGTACATGGTGGCCATGGCCAACGCGGGGCCCGGTACCAACGGATCGCAGTTCTTCATCACCGTGGGGGCCGTTGCCTGGCTCACCGGTAAGCACACCATCTTCGGCGAAGTCGCCGATGACGGCAGCAGGCAGATCGTTGACCGCATCGTCACGACAGAAACCGACCCCCGCACCGACCGGCCTGTGAAGGACGTGGTGATCGAGAAGGTCGTCATCGAAACCCGCTGACGCCTGGCCTCAGGCAAAGGCCCCTGACCGTTGGCCAGTTGCGCGAACGAGCCAGTGGGTCCCTGCGGCCGGCGTGCGCCCGGCGGTCGATGCGGCGCCGGCGCACCCTCAGCAGCCTCCGGCGTCGCGAGCCTGGCGTGAGCGCGGGGTCGGGGGCGGCCGCAGGGCCGGTGCCCGGACGTCTTCGGTCTGGCCCAGGAAGCCTTCGGCGCCGGGGCCCGCGTCATGAGCTCAAGGGACGCGAGTCGCCCCATGGAGCCCTTACATGCCGCGCGGTGACCCAGGATCTGTTCGCAGGTCCACGATCCGCTTGAACTTCCCCACCGACCGTTCGAGCGTTTCGGGGGCGACGACCTCGACGCGGGCCGAGATCCCGATGGAGTCCTTGATGGCCGCCGTGACCGACCGGGCGGCGGTCTCCCGTGCCTCCGGTGAGGCGTCCTGTCTGGCTTCCGCCCGTACGGTCAGCGCGTCCATCCGGCCCTCCCGCGTGAGCCGGAGCTGGAAGTGCGGGGCGAGTCCCGGGGTGCGCAGCACGATCTCCTCCACCTGGGTGGGGAAGAGGTTCACCCCGCGCACGATCACCAGGTCGTCGCTGCGCCCGGTGATCCGCTCCATCCGCCGGAATGTCCTGGCGGTGCCGGGCAGCAGCCGGGTCAGATCCCTGGTCCGGTAGCGGATCACCGGCATGGCCTCCTTGGTGAGCGAGGTGAACACCAACTCCCCCTGCTCGCCGTCCGGCAGGGCCTCACCCGTGACCGGGTCGACCACCTCGGGGTAGAAGTGGTCCTCCCAGATGTGCAGGCCGTCCTTGGTCTCCACGCACTCCTGGGCCACGCCCGGCCCCATGACCTCGGAGAGCCCGTAGATGTCGACGGCGTCGATCGCGAAGCGCTCCTCGATCTCGCGCCGCATCTCCTCCGTCCATGGTTCGGCGCCGAATATGCCGACCCGCAGGGACGTGGACCTGGGGTCGATGCCCCGGCGCTCGAACTCGTCGAGCAGCGTGAGCATGTAGGTGGGCGTCACCATGATGACCTCGGGGCGGAAGTCCTGGATCAGCTGCACCTGCCGTGCCGTCATCCCGCCGGACGCGGGGATCACCGTGCAGCCGAGGCGCTCGGCGCCGTAGTGGGCGCCGAGGCCGCCGGTGAACAGCCCGTATCCGTACGCCACATGGACCTTGTCGCCGGGCCTGCCGCCCGCCGCGCGGATGGACCTGGCCACCACGTCAGCCCAGGTGGACAGGTCGCGCTCGGTGTAGCCGACGACGGTGGGGCGGCCCGTCGTGCCGCTGGAGGCGTGGATACGGCGTACGTCGGACTGCGGCACGGCGAACATCCCGAAGGGGTACTGGTCGCGCAGGTCGGCCTTGCAGGTGAAGGGGAACCGGGCCAGGTCGGCGAGGGTGCGGCAGTCCTCGGGGCGCAGTCCCGCCTTGTCGAAGGACTCCCGGTAGAACGGCACGTTCTCGTACGCGTGCCGGAGCGTCGTGCGCAGCCGCTCGGTCTGCAGGGCTTCGAGCTCTTCGCGGCTGAGCTGTTCCGCCGCGTCCAGCTGGGCTGTCATGTGGTCACTCCCGTCCCGACCGGCCGACCTGTCCGACCCGCCGACCGATCATTCGGTCGACCCGTGTGCGATCAGTAATTCAGGAGTGGGCCGGGCCGTCAAGAGCTGTGCACAAGCAAGAGGGGCGTCAAGAGCTGTGCGCAAGGGTGCAAGGGATGAGCCCCCCGGTCACCGGTCCGGGAGCGCGGGCGCCTGCAGGGAACGGGTCAGGTCGTCGATGAAGGCGTGCACATCACCCAGCTGCCAGACGCCGCCCGCCGGACGGTCCAGGAGGAGCCTGCCGTGCACCGACGACCACACCGACACGGCCGCGGCCTCCGGGGACCGGGTGTGCCGCGCGCCCGGTTCCGTCAGCCGGCCGACCGCCGTGCGCCAGCGGGCCGCGACCTCGGCCGGACCCTCGTCGTGCGGGCCCACGCCGTTGAACATCACCCGGAAGCTCGTCGGGTTCTCCTCGGCGAACCGGGCGTACGCGTGCGCCAGTGCGGCCAGCCGGGCAGCGGGCGACTGGCCGGCGGCCGCCCGGTCCGCGCTGTCCAGGTCCGCGAGCAGTTCCCCGAAGAGATGGCCGAGCGCGGCCCGGGTGAGCTCGTCCTTGCCCGAGAAGTGGCGGTAGATCGCCGGCGCGGTGATGCCCGCCTCCCGCGCCACCTCCCGCAGCGACAGCGGCACCGGACGCATGCGCTGCTGATCGGCGATCAGCCGCAGTACCGCCTCGATGATCTCCGTGCGGAGCCTCTCGCCCTCGCCGCGCGCATTGCGCAGCCGTTCGCCCTCGCCGCGGCCCGTGCGCGGCCGCGGTCCGCAGCTCGGCTGCCCGGAGCTCGGCGGTACGGCCGCCGGCCGCGGCTCGGGATGTCTGTGCATGCGCCAAGCCTGACACAAGGGCGGCCCCGGCTCCCGCGGATCGCTGGAGGGGCGGTCGTGGTCCGCTATGTGCCAACTCCCTCGCGGGGATGGGCAGGGGCGGGATTGGCCAGGTAGGTAAACAGGCGTAAAGTCCTGAGCGTTCACTTCACTGTGGTGTGCGGCGGCGCCGGGCACCGTGACCATCGGAGCGGCCATGCGTACCCCCACCGAAGACCAGGGCGGGCGCTCCGGCGCCGAGCAGCGCGGGGCCCTCGCGTGAGCGCTCCGCGCCGGGTCGTGGTCGTCGGCGCGTCCGCCGCGGTCCTCG
>NZ_JAAGLN010000145.1 GCF_010548145.1 Streptomyces sp. SID10853 | reverse complement strand
CCGGGGACGGGGCGGCGGCGGGCGCGCCGCCGCCGGAACACCCGGCGGCGAACGTCCCGGCGACGGCCACGCCGGCTCCTGCCCGCAGTGCGCTGCGGCGGCTCATCTCAGTCACGCGACCATTTAATGAGGAATCGCCGAAACCAGCCCTTTTTGCCCGCCCCCCTCGGCCGGTGACACGCGGCCCTCAGACGCGGTCGACCGAGACCGGATCCGGCAAATCAGCCACCCCACCCCGTAAGCGTCCGTAGATTTACAGGCGGGATACTCGCTTCACCTGAGATTCACAGCAGCCACGCCGCGATCCGGCTTGGGTGCAACCGGGTGGCACACCGGCGGTGAGCGGTCCGGGTCACAGAGCTCGCCCGGGTCGGCGTGGCTAGCGGTCGACGACCCGCATCTCGAACCAGGTGGTCTTGCCGCGCGGCAGCAGGTCCACCCCCCAGCGGTCCGAGAGCTTGTCGACCAGGAAGAGACCGCGACCGCTGACGTCCATCGGCTGGACCGGCATCAGACAGGGCAGCCCGCGCGACGGATCGCGCACCTCGACCCGGATCCAGCCCCTGCGGCGCAGCATCCGGAGCCCGAAGACCCGGGCTCCGGTATGGCGGACGGCGTTTCCGACGAGCTCCGAGACCAGTAACACCGCGTGCTCGGCGGTCTGCGGCGAGAGCCCCCACTGACGCAGCACGACGCCCTGGGTGAGCCGCCGCGCGGTCGCCGCGGACTCCGGGCGGGACGCCAGACGCACCTCGCCCTCCGTTGGACTGCCGAACAACTCCAGTGCTTTCAGAGCCTGTTCGTCCTCAACGGCCGGTACGCATCGCGCGACATCCGCACGAGCGCGCTGCCGCGGTTGTTCCACACCCTCCAGGCCCGCCATGCCCCCCATCATGGCGGCCCGAAGCGGCCTCCGGGGCCGTTCCGGGGGAATCCGCAACTGCATTCCGGAGTCGGACACCCTGCTCCTTGGCATATGCGCTTGGCATTGCAAGGGCCGTCACACCCATCCTGAGCTGCGAAGACTCCACCCTCATGAACGAAATTCAAGGACCAAGATCACTCACTCCTTAAGGTTCTCTTAAGGCCCAGCTAATCCACCCAACCGGGTACGCCTCAGCGGAACTTGGCCTTGCCAGGACCCTCTTCGACGAAGCTGCGCATGCCCCGTTCGCGGTCCTCCGTCGCGAAGAGACCGGCGAACCAGGTGCGTTCGATGGCAAGTCCGGTGTCGAGATCGGTCTCCAGACCCGCGTCGACGGATTCCTTGGCGGCGCGCAGTGCGATGGCGGGGCCCTGGGCGAGCCGGGCCGCCCAGGCGTGCGCCTGCTCGTACACCTCGGCCGCGGGCACGACCCGGTCGACCAGACCGAGAGCGAGCGCCTCGGGCGCCTTGACCTGACGGCCCGTGAAGATCAGGTCCTTGGCCTTGGACGGGCCGATCAGCCGGGAGAGCCGCTGGGTGCCGCCGGCGCCGGGGATCAGACCGAGCAGGATCTCCGGCTGGCCGAGCTTGGCGTTGTCTGCCGCGATACGGAAGTCGGCGCAGAGCGCCAGTTCACAGCCGCCGCCCAGTGCGTATCCGGTGACCGCGGCGACCACAGGCTTGGGGATGCGGGCCACAGCGGTGAAGGATTCCTGCAGGGCCCGGGAGCGTACGACCATCGCCGCATGGTCCATGACCTGCATCTCCTTGATGTCCGCTCCGGCGGCGAACACCTTCTCACCGCCGTAGAGCACCACGGCGCGTACGTCGTCGCGGTGGGATACCTCTTCGGCGAGCTCGCGGAGCCGGTCCTGGATGGCGACGTTGAGTGCGTTCATCGGCGGGCGGTCCAGACGGATGGTGCCGACGCCTTCGGAGACTTCGAGGGTGACTGTCATGACAGCAGGTTAACGGCGGCTAACGCGGTGCGGCCCGGTGCACTTGGTCACAGTGCACCGGGCCGCGGGAAGGGTTCGCCTCCGGCGTGTTGCTTCGCGCGTGTTACTTCTTCCAGTCCGCCCAGGACATGTTCCAGCCGTTGAGCCCGTTGTCCGGCTGGATCGTCCTGTCGTGCGAGTTCTTGACGATCACCACGTCACCGACGATCGACCTGTTGTAGTACCAGGCCGCCGGGGTCTCCTTGCTCCAGCCGCCGCGCACATCGTGCAGGCCGACACAGCCGTGGCTGGTGTTGGCGGCGCCGAACGTGCTGGTACCCGCCCAGTAGTTGCCGTGCACGAAGGTGCCGGAGTCCGACAGCCGCATCGCGTGCGGCACGTCCTTGATGTCGTACTCACCGCCGAAGCCGACCGTGGCGCCGTTCATCCGGGTCACCGCGTACTTCTCACTGATGACCATCTGGCCGTTGTACGTCGTGGTCGCCGGGGCGCCCGCGCTGATCGGGATGGTCCTGATCAGCTTTCCGTCCTTGACGACCTTCATGGTGTGCTTGTCCGCGTCCACCGTGGAGACCATGGAGCGGCCCACGGTGAACTTCACGGTCCTGGTCTGCTTCCCGTACACGCCGGGCCGGCCCTCGACCCCGTCGAGGTTCAGCTTCACCGTCACCTTGGTGCCGGCCGCCCAGTACTTCTCGGGGCGGATGTCGAGCCGGTCGTTGCCGAACCAGTGGCCCTCGACCGGCACGGCGGGATCGGCCGTCACCTTGATCGCGTCCTCGACGTCCGCGGGGTGGGTGATCCCCCGGGTGAAGTGGATCGAGACCGGCATTCCGACACCGACCGTCGAGCCGTCCTCCGGTGTGTACTGCGCGACGAAGGTGTTCTTCGGCACCAGCGTGGTGAAGGACGTGTCCTTCGCCGACTCCCGGCCCTTGGCGTCCTTGGCGACCGCGTGCACCTTGAACCTGGTGGCGGCGGGCAGATGCTGGAGCGGCTGCCAGCCGGCGCCGCCCACCGCGATCCGGCCCGGGACCTCGTTGCCCTTGGCGTCCTTGACCGTGACGGAGGTCAGCCGGCCCTTGTCCGCCGTGACCTTCAGCGCGTCGCTGGTGGCCACCGACTCGGCGCCGTCCTTCGGAGACACCGTCACGACGGCCTGCGATGCCGTGGACTCCGCCTCCTTGGCCGCGCCCTGTTTCGCCTTGTCACCGCTGCCGCCGCCCGACCCGCCGCACGCCGTGACCAGCAGCAGCGTGCCCAGCAGCAGAGCCGGCAGTCCGCGTCCCGCGCGCCACGGCCCGCGCGCGGGCCGGCCGCCGGCCGATGTCCCCGATATCGGTCGCCCGTTCAAGATGGTGGTCTCCCCTCGCGCACATCCCGGCGCCGCCGGTGCACGTACCCCCGCGCGCCGTGTCCGCGCGCACTGGGGCACAGAATAAGCGCAGCACGGGCCCACCGGCCTCCCCGGCAATGTCACTGTTCCGTTCCAACCGGGCGCGGGCGCGCAGGTCATGGGGGTACGGCGGGCAGACGGCAGCGGGGATCCGTACGCACCTGACCTGGATCCGGTCCTAGCCGAGCGCGGAGCCGGACTTCCAGTGGGCCCAGTCCAGGTTCCAGCCGCTGAGCCCGTTGTCCGGGGCGACCTTCGTGTCCGGTGAGTTGACGACCTCGACCACATCGCCGATCAGCGTGTGGTCGTAGAGCCAGCCGGCCGGGGTAGTGGCGCTGCCGCCGCGCACATCGCGCAGCCCGACGCAGCCGTGGCTGGTGTTGGAGGTGCCGAAGGTACGGGCGGGCGCCCAGTAGTTGCCGTGCAGGAAGGTCCCCGAGTTGGTCAGCCGCATCGCGTGCGGGACGTCCGGGATGTCGTACTCACCGCCGAAGCCGACCGTCCGGCCGTTCATCCGGGTCACGGCGTGCTTCTCCATGACGACCATCCTGCCGTTGTACGTGGTGTGTTTCGCGGCGCCCGCGGTGACCGGCAGGGTCGTCAGGAGTGCGCCGTCGCGCCGTACCGTCATGGTGTGCGCCGCTGCGTCGACCAGGGAGACCTGCGAGCGGCCCACCGTGAAGCCGATGGTCTTCTGCTGGATCCCGTACACCCCGGGCGCCGCCTGGACGTCGCGCAGCCGCATCCCGACGGAGACCCGGGTGCCCGGCTTCCAGTACGCGCTCGGACGGAAGTCCAGCCGGCTCTTGCCGAACCAGTGGCCCCCGACCGGTACCGAAGGGGTGGCGGTGACGTGGATCGCCCGCTCCACGGCCGCCCGGTTCTCGACGGGCCGGTTGAAGTTGAAGGAAACGATCATGCCGGTGCCGACGGTCGAGGCGTTCTCCGGCGTGAAGTAGCCGATGAAGCGGTGCGGCGGGACGAAGGTGGTGAAGGTGGTGTGGCGGGCCAGGGTGTGGCCGTCCCCGTCGGATGCCACCGCGTCCACGGAGTACTCGGACGCGAGGCCCAGCCGGCCGCCGTCCGGCTTCCAGGTCCTGCCGTCGTCCGAGACGCTGCCGGGGAGCACCTCGCGGTGCCCGTCCATGACGCTGTAGACCGTGACCTGTTCGAGCCGCCGCCCGTCCGGTACCCGTACCTCGACCTTGTCCCGCGCGCCGATGTTCTTCGCGCCGTCGTCCGGCATCACTTGGATCGCGTCTTCCGGGGCGCGCGGTTTTCCGTCGGAGAAGGATCCGCATCCCGCCGTACCGGCCATCAGTGCCGCCCATACCAGCGTGGCAGCGACGCCCGCCCGTGTCCGCTTTGTCAGTTGTCTCACGGACCGCTCAACGACCACCCCCCTGCGGGGGAAACGTGAGATTGCCGGTTGTTGCGGGCAGAACAAGAGCGAGGACCATGCGAGGAGCCGCGGCCGGGACGCCGTGGCCCGACGCGCCGCCGGTCCCGATGAGCCGCGGGAGGCCGACAGGTGTCGAGCGCAGCCGAGCAGGAGACCGTACCGGAAACGGTGCGGGCCGTACCCGATGTCGTGCCCGATGCGGTGCGGGAAGCCGCGGCCGACGCCGTGCCCGGTGCCGTACCCGATGTCGTGCCCGGTGCCGCGCTCAATGCGGTGCCCGATGCGGTGCGGGAAGCCGCCACCGGGGCGGTGCCGGACACCGTGACCGGGGCCGGGCCGGAACTGGAGCCTTCCGCCGGGCCGGACACGGTGTCCGCCACTGGGCCGGACGCGGTGACCGTGTGGCCCGGTACGCCCGTGCCGCTGGGCGCGCGCTACCGGGTGGGCCCCGACGGCGTCGCGGGGACCAATTTCGCGCTCTGGGCGGGCGGCGCCGAGGCCGTCGAGCTCTGCCTCTTCGACAGCGCGGGCCGTGAGACCCGCTGCGCGCTGGCCGAGCTGACCCATGAGATCTGGCACGGATTCCTGCCGGGGGTGCGGCCTGGGCAGCGGTACGGCTACCGCGTCAGGGGCCGCTGGGACCCGTGGACGGGGGCCCGCTGGAATGCGGCGAAGCTGCTCCTCGACCCGTACGCGCGCGCCGTGGACGGCGAGTTCCGGCTGCCGCCCGAGGTGTACGGACACGTCAGGGACTGGCCCGACCAGGCGGTCGCCGACACCGTGCGCGACGAGCGGGACTCGGCGCCGTACGTGCCCAAGGGCGTCGTCGTCCACGACGACACCCCCGGCGACGAGTGGGCGGACGACCTGCGGCCCAAGACGCCCTGGGCGGACACCGTCATCTACGAGCTGCATGTGCGCGGCTTCACCAAGCGGCACCCCGGGGTCCCGGAGGAGCTGCGGGGAACGTACGCGGGTCTGGCGCACCCGGCGGCCATCGGCCATCTCGTACGGCTCGGGGTGACGGCGGTCGAGCTGCTGCCGGTCCACCAGTTCGCGCACGAGGACCATCTGCTGCGGCGGGGGCTGCGGAACTACTGGGGCTACAACTCGGTCGGCTACTTCGCCCCGCACGCCGGGTACGCGGCGTCCGGGACCGGCGGCGAACAGGTCGGCGAGTTCAAGAGGATGGTGCAGGCGCTGCACGCGGCCGGGATCGAGGTCATTCTCGACGTCGTCTACAACCACACGGCGGAGGCGGGCGAGCTGGGCCCGATGCTGTCCCTGCGCGGGATCGACAACCGCGGCTACTACCGGCTCCAGGACGACCCGCGCCGGTACGCCGACTACACCGGCTGCGGCAACACCCTGCATGTGGTGCAGCCCCATGTGTTGCGGCTCATCACGGACTCGCTGCGCTACTGGGTCACCGAGATGGGCGTGGACGGCTTCCGCTTCGATCTGGCCGCGGCGCTGGCCCGGTCCTTCCACGACGTCGACATGCTCTCGCCGTTCCTCGCGGTGATCGCCCAGGACCCGGTGCTGCGGCGGGTGAAGCTGATCGCCGAACCGTGGGACGTGGGCAGCGGCGGCTACCAGGTGGGCGCCTTCCCGCCGCTGTGGACGGAGTGGAACGACCGCTACCGGGACGCGGTGCGGGACTTCTGGCGGGGCGCGCTGCCCGACGTACGCGATCTGGGGTACCGGCTCTCCGGATCCAGCGATCTGTACGCGTGGGGCGGGCGGCGGCCGCAGGCGTCCGTCAACTTCATCACGGCGCACGACGGGTTCACCCTGCGCGACCTGGTCTCCTACGAACACAAGCACAACGAGGCCAACGGCGAGGACAACCGGGACGGCACCGACGACAACCGTTCGTGGAACTGCGGCGCCGAGGGCGGGACCGACGACCCCGAGGTCGGCGCGCTGCGCCGGCGCCAGCTGCGCTCGCTGCTGACGACGCTGCTCGTGTCGACCGGGGTGCCGATGCTCGTCGCGGGTGACGAGATGGGGCGGACGCAGGGCGGCAACAACAACGCGTACTGCCAGGACAACGAGGTCAGCTGGGTCGACTGGAGCCTGCTCGACGAGCCGGGTCCGCGGATGCTGCTCGGCCTCACCTCCCGGCTGCTGGCGCTGCGCCACGCCCATCCGGTGCTGCGCCGCCGGGCGTTCTTCTCCGGGGCGCGGGCGGTCGACGGGCTGCGCGACCTCGCGTGGTTCACCCCGTACGGCCGGGAGATGACCGAGCAGGACTGGTACGCGCCCACGGCCACGCTCGGCGTCTATCTCTCGGGGGGCGACATCCCCGGCCGGGACGCCAGGGGCGAGCGGATCACCGACGACAGCTTCCTGACCGTGCTGCACTCGGCTGAGCACCCGGTGGACTTCCTGCTCCCCGGGGCTCCGTGGGCGGACTCCTACGAACTGCTCGTCGACACCTCACTGGACGACCAGGGCGCGGCGCCCGGCACCCTGCACCGGGGCGGCGCCGTGCTCACGGTCCCGGCCCGGTCGGTGCTGCTGCTGAAGGTGCGGAGCTGAGGCGGGCCGGGCGGGCCCGCCCGGATTCGGCCTGAGTCCCGGCCCCGGCCTCAGCCGAGGATCTTGCGGTCGTACGCCACCGCGACGGCCGCCGCCCGGTCCTTGACGTCCAGCTTCCCGTAGATATGGGTCAGATGGGTCTTGACGGTCGCCTCGCTGATGAACAGCTCACGGGCGATGTCGCGGTTGGACGTGCCCCTGGCGACCAGCACGAGCACCTCACGTTCACGGGTGCTCAGCGCGTCGTGGCCCGGCGCCGCCGGGGTGCGCACCCGGGAGACCAGCCGGGAGGCGACCGCCGGGGAGAGCACCGTACGGCCGTCGGCCGCGGCCCGCACCGCGGTGAAGAGCTCGTCGCGCGGGGCGTCCTTGAGGAGGTAGCCGGTGGCGCCCGCCTCGATGGCCGGGAGGGTGTCGGAGTCCGTGTCGTACGTCGTCAGGACGAGTACCTTGGCGCGGCTGCCGCGGCGGGCCAGCTCGGCGATGGCGTCCACCCCGTTGCCGCCCGGCATCCGCAGGTCCATGAGGACCACGTCGGGGTCGAGCCGTCCGGTCAGCTCGACGGCCGCGACGCCGTCGGCGGCCTCGCCGAGCACCTGGAAACCGGGGGCGTCGGCGAACATGCCGCGCAGACCGTCCCGGACCACCGGGTGGTCGTCGACGATCAGCAGGGTGATGACGTCAGAGTTCATGGCGGACCAAAGGTACGCGAGCCGACACCGCTGTGCCGTGCCCCGGTTCGGACTCGACCGCGACCGTGCCCGCGATCCGTTCGGCGCGGGCGCACATCCCGCCGAGGCCGAAGCCCCCTTCGGCGCTGCGCGGCGGCAGTGCGAGCGGGTCGAAGCCGCGGCCGTCGTCGCGTACGTCCAGGGTCATCTCGCCGTCCATGTACGAGAGGGTGACCCCGACCCGGGCCGCTCCGGCGTGCCGTCCGGTGTTGGTGAGGGCCTCCTGCGCGATCCGGAGCAGGGTGGCCTCCACCTCGTCGTGGAGCGGTTCGACGGTGCCGGTGACGGTGAACCCGGCGTGGACGCCCGCCTCCGCCGACCACTGGGCGACCAGCTTCCCGAGCGCTTCCGGGAGTGAGTCGTCGGCCAGGGCGACCGGGCTGAGGTTCTGCACCGAGCGGCGGGCCTCGCCCAGGCTGTGGCGGGCCAGTTCCTGGGCGCGGGCGAGGTGTTCGCGGGCGGCGTCGGGGGTCCTGGTGACGGAGACCACCTGGAGCTGGGTGATGATGCCGGCCAGCCCCTGCGCGATGGTGTCGTGGATCTCGGCGGCCAGCCTGCGGCGCTCGTCGGCGACGCCGGCCTCCCGCGCCTGGACCAGGAGCTGGGCGTGCAGGGCGGCGTTCTCGTCGAGCGCCTGCTGGAGGCGGACGTTGGTGCGCTCCAGCTCACCGATGGTCTCGGCCTGCTCCACGGCGCGCTCGTCCTCCAGGGCGGCGAGATGGGCGAAGACGATGACCAGGGTGATGTTGACGCCGAACAGCGCGCCGAAGACCACCCAGCCCATGGGGCCGCCGGGTGGCAGCCCGCCGGACTGGGAGCCCGACATGGTGACGGCGGTGGCGAGCAGCCCGATCCGTACCAGCCGGCGGGGCAGCAGCCGCTCCGCGCCGAAGTAGCCGGTGACCGCGTAGAACGCGTAGAAGGGGTTCAGCCAGGTCAGCGCGAAGGCGAGCGCCCAGTGCAGCGCGTAGTAGCAGGTACTGGCCTTCGATGGTTCCGGCCGGGTGCGGGCCGCGTGGCCCCACCACAGCTGGAGGACGGCACCGGCGACGGTGAGGGCGGCGACCGCGACCAGTTCGGACCGGCTCATGTGCAGCACGGCGGCGGTGGCGCACCCGGCGAGGGTGGCGATGGCGAGCAGCGCGTACGGTCCGTACCGGTGGAAGGCCGCCCACCCGATGCCCGCCCTGGCAGCGGCCAGAGGGCCGGCGGCCGGGGGCGCGGCCTCTCGGCCGGGCCGGGCGGCGGGGCCCGTCAGGTCCGATGTCATCCATCCAGTCTGCCCGTACCGGCCGATGGCCACCGTCACTCCCAGCGGAACCAGCGGTTGGCACCGGCGGACAGCAGCAGTGTCCACACGGCGAGCACACCCAGGTGGGTCCAGCCGGGCCAGCTGCCGGTCGCGGCCCCGTTGAGTGCCTGCGCCGCCGCGCCGAAGGGGGTCATCTCGACGATGTGCGCCAGGGCGTCCGGCATGGCCTGGACGGGCAGCCAGACCCCGGCGCAGAACATCATCGGGAAGAGGACGGCCGAGCCGATCGCGTTCGCCACCTTCTGGTTGCGCGACAGTGCGGCCACCAGCGAGCCCAGGGCCAGCGCGGCGCAGATCGACAGGGCGAGCGACAGCAGATAGCCGGGGATCTGCTGGGGCAGGGCGACCTCGAAGGCGATCCGCGCGACGGTGAGCGAGAGCACGGTCGAGACGAGCGCGGCGGCGCCGTGCAGGCCCATCTGCGCGGTGAGCAGCGCGTGCGGCCTGACCGGTGTGGTGGACATCCGGCGCAGGATCCCGCGCTCGCGGTATCCGGTGATCACCTGGGGCATCGCCTGCAGCCCGGCCATGATCATCGCGAGCAGCACGGTGACCGGGACGTAGGCGCTGACGAGCGTCTGGCCGCCGATGGAGGAGTCGTGCTCCCGGAAGGAGGGGATCGAGCCGAGGATCACCAGGAGGATGGTGGGGAACACCATCACCCAGAAGATGGTGGCCGGTTCACGGCGGAAGAGCCGCAGCTCGGTCCGGAGTACGGCGGCGGATGCGCCGGTCCGCGTGGTGGCCTTCGCCGGGGTGGTCGCGGTCGCTGTGCTCATGCTGCTGCTCCCGTCAGGTCCAGGAACGCGTCGTCGAGCGTGGCGTCGGTGACCCGGAGTTGGTGGGCGGTGATGTGGTGCCTGGCAAGCAGGGTGATGACGGCGTTGACCGTCTCGTCGGTCCCTTCGATGACCACCGCGCCGTCCCGGTGCTGTACGGAGACGGCGCCGGGCAGGGCGTCCAGTTCACGGTTGCCGAGCGGCTGCGAAGGGGTGAAGGAGATGACGGTCGCACCGGACGAGCGGCGGATGAGTCCGGCGGGTGTGTCCAGCGCGGCGACCCGGCCCCGGTCGATGACGGCGATGCGGTCGCAGAGACGCTGCGCCTCCTCCATGAAGTGGGTGACGAGCAGGACGGTCACCCCGCCGTCCCTGACGTCCTCGATCAGCTCCCAGGTGTCGCGGCGGGCGCGCGGGTCGAGCCCGGTCGTCAGCTCGTCGAGCACGACCACCTTGGGGTTGCCGATGAGCGCCAGCGCGATGGAGAGCCGCTGCTTCTGGCCGCCGGACAGCTTGGCGAAACGGGAGTCCGCCTTCTCGGCGAGGCCCAGCCGCTCGGCGAGCGGCCGCCAGTCGGCCGGGTGCGGGTAGAAGGACGAATAGAGCTCCAGCGCCTCACGGACGGTGATCTTCGGCTGGAGTTCGCTCTCCTGGAGCTGGGCGCCGAGGATCCGGGTCACCCGGGCGTGGTCGGCGACCGGATCGAATCCGGCCACCCGCACCACGCCCTCGTCGGGCACCCGCAGCCCCCCGATGCACTCGACTGTCGTGGTCTTCCCCGCGCCGTTCGGCCCGAGGATCCCGAAGATCTCCCCCACCTCGACGGCGAAGGACACCCCGTCAACGGCGTGCCTGCCGCCGTACGCCTTCCGCAGCCCGCCCACTTCGATGATTGCCATATCCACAGGCTCCCGGGGAACGGAGCCCAGCGGCATCCGCCATCGCGCTCGAACCGGCATCAGCCGATCGGCTGATGCCGGGGTACGACCTCGCGGGCGGAGGCGGGGGCAGACGTGCGGGCCGGCGTGCGGACGGTACGGGCAGGCGTGCGGGCGGAAGCGGGGGCAGACATACGGGCAGGCGTGCGGGCGGACGTACGGGCAGGCGTGCGGGCGGACGTGCGGGCTGCCGCGAAATCCGGTGGGCACTGTCAGTGCCGAACCGTAGGCTCGCGCGCGATGCCCGAAACACATGCAACAGACAGACAACTCTCCGGCGTACGTTCTCTGCTGCGGCTCTGGCCGTACGTACGGCCGGTGCGAAGACGGCTGGCCACCGCGGCGTTCGTGGCGGTCATCGCCTCCTGTCTGAGCCTGGTCATCCCGCTCGTACTGAAGTGGATCGTCGACGGCCCGGTGGCCGGCCGGGACGCCCGCGGCGTCCTGCTCGGTGCGCTGATGCTGTTCGGGCTCGGGGTCGCCGAGGCGCTGCTCTTCGGTCTCCGGCGGTGGCTGGTCGCCCGGCCGCTGTCCTGGGTCGAGGCGTCGATGCGGGCCGACCTCTACCGGCATCTGCAACGCCTCCCGGTGGCCTTCCACGACCGGTGGCCGTCCGGCCAACTGCTGTCGCGCGGCACGACCGATCTGATGATGGTGCGGATGTTCCTCGCCTTCCCGCTGACGTTCCTCCTGGTCAACGGGGTGACGATCGTGGTCGGTTTCGTCATCCTGCTGGTGCAGCAGTGGACGCTCGGGCTGGTGCTGCTGGCTCCCGCGATCCCGCTGGTCATCATCTGCAAGGTCTTCGAGACGAGGTACTCCAAGGTCGCCAGGGTCTCCCAGGACCAGGTGGGAGACATCACCACGGTCGTCGAGGAGAGCGTGCTCGGCATCCGGATCATCAAGGGCTTCGGTCGCCACCGCAGCCAGGCCCTGGCCTTCCGCGAGCTGTCGGGGCGGCTGCGCTCGACGGAACTGGTCAAGGCCCGGCTGCTGGCGGGCATCTGGGCGGTGATCACCACCATTCCCGAGCTGGCGATCGGCGCGGCCCTGGTCCTCGGTACGGTCCAGGTCGCCGACGGGCATCTCTCCGCCGGGACCCTGGTCGCCTTCCTCTCCACGGCACTCGCCCTGCGCTGGCCGGTGGAGTCGATCGGCTTCCTGCTGGCGATCAGCCAGGACGCGTCGACCGCAACCCAGCGGTACTTCGAGGTGATCGACGTGGCCGAGGAGTCGGACGCGACGGATGCCGGCACGGCCGGTACGGCGCCTGCTCCTGCGCCTGCGCCTACTACCGCTCCTGCTCTTACTCCCGCCCCTGCTCCCGCCCCCGTCGGCGGCCTCCGCTTCGAGGGCGTCGAGTTCCGCTACCCCGACGCCGCCCCCGGCACCCCGCCCGTCCTGGGCGGCATCGATCTGCACATCAGGTCGGGCGAGACCCTGGCCCTGGTGGGCGCCACCGGTTCGGGCAAGACCACGCTCACCGGGCTGGTACCACGGCTGCACGAGATCACCGGGGGCCGCATCACCCTCGACGGTCACGACATCACCGCCATGCCCCGTGAGCGGCTGCGCGAGCTGGTGTCGGTCGCCTTCGAGGAGCCCACCCTCTTCTCCGCGAGCGTCGGCGAGAACATCCGGATGGGCGACGCGGGCGCGGACGACGACGCGCTGCTGCGCGCTCTGGAGACCGCCCAGGCCGACTTCGTACACCGGCTGCCGCACGGCCCCGACACCCAGGTCGGTGAGCAGGGGCTGAGCCTGTCGGGCGGGCAGCGCCAGCGGCTCGCACTGGCCAGGGCGGTCGTCGGCCGGCCCCGGTTCCTGGTGCTCGACGATCCGCTGTCCGCGCTCGACGTGCACACCGAGGCGCTGGTCGAGGCCGCCCTGCGCCGGGTGCTCGCGGAGACGACGGCGCTCGTCATCGCGCACCGGCCGTCCACCGTGCTGCTCGCCGACCGGGTCGCGCTCCTGTCGGGCGGGCGCATCGCGGCGGTCGGCACCCATCACGAACTCCTGCAGAGCAACGCCGAGTACGCCTGGCTGATGTCCGGCGCCGAAGGGGACGGGACCCGATGACCACCACAGTCGACGGCCGGGAGGCCGCGGAGCCGGACCCGGGGGACGCACCCGCCGCCGGGCCCGCAGCGGGCACCGCGGCCGGACCGGGACGGGCCGGTGACGACCCGTTCGACAAGGACGCCCTGCCCGCTCCACCGGGCGCGACCGGCGCCCTGCTGCGCTCGCTCATCGCACCGCACCGTACGGCGGCGATCGTCTCCGCCGTACTGATGCTGATCCAGCAGGCGGCCGTGCAGGCCGGGCCGCTGCTCGTCGCGTACGCCATCGACACCGGCGTCCCCGCCTTCCGCGACAACGACCACGGCCCGCTGATCGCGGTGGGCGTGGGCTACCTCGCGAGCGCGCTGCTCTCCGGCGGCCTGCAGTACGCGTTCGTGCAGGTCTCGGCCCGCCTGAACCAGGGCGCGCTGCTGGACCTGCGCGGCCGGATCTTCCGCCATGCCCAGGCGCTGAGCGTGGACTTCCACGAGCGCTACACATCGGGCCGGCTGATCTCCCGCTCCACCAGCGATGTGGAGTCGCTGCGCGAACTGCTCAGCGACGGCCTCCAGGAGCTGATCGGGGTCGTGCTCTCCGCCGTCTACATCTGCGCGATGCTGCTCTGGCTGGACCCCGGGCTCGGCTCGGTCGCGGTGCTGTCGTTCGTACCGCTGTATCTGCTGATCCGGCGCTACCGGCGGCGCGTCACCGTGGTGTTCAGCCGGCGCTCCACGGCGATCGCCGCCGTCATCGTGAAGTTCGCCGAGACGATGAACGGGATCCGGCCGGTGCGTGCCTTCCGCCGGGAGCGGGCCAACGACACGGAGTTCGAACGGCTCAACCGACACCACGAGCGGGCCAACGGCGACTCCATGCTGGAGATGGCCCGCTATGTGACGGGCTCCCGTCTGGTCGCCAACACCGCGGTCGCCGGCATCGTCCTGTGGGGCGCCTACCGGGTGACCCGGGGCGGGCTCGAACTCGGCGTACTGGCGGCATCGGTGCTGTATCTGCGGCGGCTGTACGACCCGATCGACCGGTTGGGCATGTTCCTCAACTCGTACCAGTCGGCGGCCGCTTCGCTGGAGAAGATCGCCGGCCTGCTGGCCCAGGAGCCGACGGTCCCGGCTCCGGTCTCCCCGCGTACGCTGCCCGCCCTCGCGTCCGAACACCCCGGCCGCGAGGTCGTGTTCGACGGTGTCCGCTTCGCCTACCGCACCGGCGGCGAGGTGCTGCCGCGCTTCGACCTCACCATCCCGGCGGGCCAGACCGTCGCGGTCGTCGGCTCGACCGGCGCAGGCAAGTCGACCCTCGCCAAGCTGCTCGCCCGGTTCTACGACCCGACCGAAGGCCAGGTGCGGATCGACGGGGTGGGCCTCGACGACCTGGACGTGCCCGAACTGCGGCGCGGGGTCGTCATGGTGACGCAGGAGGCGTTCCTCTTCTCCGGGACGATCGCCGAGAACATCGCCATCGGCCGCCCGGAGGCCGGCCACGCCGAGATCGAGCGTGCGGCGAAGGCGATCGGCGCGCACGACTTCATCAGCGCGCTGCCGGAGGGGTACGACACGGACGTACGCAAGCGCGGCGGCCGGATCTCCGCCGGCCAGCGGCAACTGGTGGCGTTCGCCCGCGCCCTGCTCGCCGACCCCGCGGTACTGATCCTCGACGAGGCGACCAGCTCGCTGGACATCCCGGGCGAGCGGGCGGTGCAGCACGCCATGGACACGGTGCTGCACGGCCGCACCGCGGTCGTGATCGCCCACCGGCTCTCCACGGTGGAGATCGCCGACCGGGTACTGGTGATGGAGGGCGGCCGGATCGTCGAGGACGGCACACCGGACGCGCTGATCGGCGGAAGCGGCCAGTTCGCGGGCCTGCACCGGGCCTGGCGGGAGAGCGTGGTGGGATGACGTCGAGCGGCGCGCCCACCGCCGCCGGGCCCGGGCCGACTCCGGCTCGGTTTCGGTTTCGGTTTCGGTCTCGGTCTCGGTCTCGGTCCGCCGCCGGGCCCGGGCCGACTCCGGCTCGGTCCGGGGCAGGGGGCGGGGCCGGGTCCGGGCTAGGTGTATTGCCCTGTGAGGTTGGCGACGCGGCTGGCGGGTGGGATCAGATGGTGACCACGATCTTCCCCTGCACGTGTCCGCGCTCGGAGTGGGCGTGCGCCTTCGCGATCTCCTCCAGGGGGTAGGTCTGCTCGATGCGCGGCACATAGCGGCCCTGCTCGCCGAAGGCGCCCGCTTCGGCCAGGAGCGTGGAATCGTTGACCGCGTTGGCCACCCGGACCCCCAGCCGCTGTGCGTTTACGTGGTCGGCGACCGTCACCACGCGGTCCGGGCCGCCGACGATCTCGACGAGATCGGCCAGGGAGCCGGAAGCGGCGGCATCGAGGGCGAGGTCGACCCCGTTCGGGGCCAGGCCGGCGAGACGTTCCGCGAGACCGGCACCGTAGGTGACGGGAAGGGCGCCCAGCGAGGTGAGATACGCGTGGTTGCGCTCACTGGCCGTCCCGATCACGGTGGCCCCCAGAGCGCGGGCGATCTCGACCGCCGCACCGCCGACGCCTCCGGCAGCCCCCTCGATCAGCAGCGTGAGACCCTCCATCTGACCGAGCGCCCTGAGTCCGCCCAGCGCCGTCACGGACGCCAGGCCGGCTGCGGCAGCCTCCTCGTCGCTCCAGTTGGCGGGGGCGGGAGCCCAGGCCGAGAGGACCGCCAGCTCGGCCGTGGCGCCCGTCACTCCCCCCAGGCCGAAGACGCGGTCTCCGATGCCGACCGAGCTGACCCCCTCGCCGATCCTGTCCACCAGACCTACGGCATCGCGTCCCGGGATCGCCGGCAGATCGACCGGGAGGAAGTCGCGCACCGATCCGTTGCGCACCTTCCAGTCGACGGGGTTGACGCCGGCCGCCGTGACACGGACGCGGATCTCTCCGGGACCGGGCAGCGGGTCCGGGGCCTGCTCGACGACGAGGGTGTCCGTGCCGCCGTACTCGTGGTAGCGGGCTGCGCGCATGATGACCTGCCTTGTTCGTCCGGATGGCTCGGTATGCCTTGACGCCGACTACGCTAGAACCTCACGTTGACGTGAGGTGCAAGTCGAGACGTCAACCGGGAGAGGGGAGGGCGCGTGCGGATCGGTGAGGTGGCCCACCAGGCCGGGGTGAGCGTGAGGGCTCTGCGCTACTACGAGGAGCAGGACCTGTTGCAGGCCGAGCGAAGCTCCGGCGGGCAGCGCCAGTATCCGGACTCTGCTGTCGAGCGGGTGCGGCTGATCCAGCAACTGTTCGCCGCCGGGCTGCCGAGCAGGGCCGCACGGGAGGTGCTGCGATGCGTGTACTCCGGCATGGTGGCGCCGGGCCTGCTGGATCAGCTGGAGAGCGAGCGCGCGCGGATCAGTGGACGGATCACCGAACTCCTCGCTGCGCGCGACCGGCTCGACGACGTCATCGCCACCACACGCAACCCTCCACCCGAGTGCAACCATGGACGGGCGTTGGACGGCCCGGCTCGCGGCGGCGCTGCGCCGAGCAGCGGCCACGCGTCCGCACTCGGAGTGGCGGACATCAGAGTGTCCGAGTGACGGACGGGTGAGGGCCGCCCGTGCACTCTGCTCATGATCGGCCCCCTTCCGGGCCTGCGGGGTCCGAAGGGCGTCAGACGGTGGCCACCAGCAGATCCTCGCCGCTCGACGGGCGGAGGCCGTCGGCCCGGCCGGCGAAGTACCGTTCGGCGAGGGCGGTTCCCGGCACATGGTGCACGTTCTTGAAGCCGGCGTCACGGGCCAGTGCCAGCATCTCCTGCGGGGTGTAGAAGCTGATGAACGGCGTTCCGGCTGCCTGCGCCTGTGGCTTGGTCGCCTCGAGTGCGGGGCGGTCGGCGTCATCGATGAGTTCGGTCGGCAGCATGAACGTCATGGCGAGTGTCGAGCCGGGGGCCAGCCCGGCGAGCCGGCGCAGGGTCGCCGCGGTCGCCTCCTTGGTGAGGTACATGGTGACGCCGGTGCAGACGACGACCGCCGGTCGGCTGGGGTCGAAACCGGCGTCGGACAGCTGCTGCCACCAGTCGCCGCCCGCCTCGAAGTCGACCGGTACCAGTCGCAGCCAGTCGGGGATGCCGTAGCCGAGCTCGATCAGGCGCCGTCGCTTCCATGCCTGGGTGCCGGGCTGGTCGATCTCGAACACCCGGAGCCGGGAGGCGACTTCGGGCCTGCGCTGGGCGAAGGTGTCGAGCCCGGCCCCCAGGACGACGTACTGCGTGACGCCGCGACCGGCCTGCTCGACGACCAGGTCCTCGATGAAACGGGCACGGGCCACAATGGCCGCCCGGAACCCGCTGGTGGCGTGCGGATCCATGTCCGGGCGCCGCCGCCATTCCTCGCCGGGGTCCACCAGCCGCAGCCCGACCTCGTCCTCGACCACGTGCGGCGGCGGGTCGGCCTGCACGTGCATCGCCCGCCAGAGGGCCGTACGCACCGCTGTGCTGTCCGGCGCCCCGGTCTGTTCGTCAGCCATGATGCTCCTCTTCCGTCGCGGTCGGTCCTTGGCTGGAGCCCGGAGGCTCCACAGTCGGCCGTCGGGGTCACGGACGGTCATTTCCTCGGTCCCGTGATGGGTGCCACCGAACGGCGTGACCACCTCGACGGCGGGACCGGGACGGAATGCGGCTGCGCCCGGCGTTGAACTGCCTGCCCTCTTCACCCGGGACACCCGCCGGATTGCTTCCCGGTTGCCGTCCACCGTCTACGCCCGCGCAGCTGCCGGGTGCTGCCCCGCAGCGCTGCCGTCCGGCTCCCCCGCCGCACGTGCTCCCCGCAGCAGGACGACCGAGAGTACCGCCGCTCCCGCCATCGCCACCGCCGCGCCGACCGCCGCGAAGTCCAGGCCGTGCACGAACGCGCGGTGCGCCGAGGCGAGCAGGGCGCCGTGG
>NZ_JAAGLN010000144.1 GCF_010548145.1 Streptomyces sp. SID10853 | reverse complement strand
GCACCGGTACTCGTCGACGACGTCGCCCGTGTTGCGCAGCCGTAGCCGCACGGTGGCCGTACTGCCGGGGTCCACGGTGGTGGACGCAGGCTCCAGAGAGGTCCAGATGCTCACGCGCCGGACACTACTCAGCGGCATAGTGCCTTGTCACCAGGCGGCAGGGCAGACCTGTTGCCCTGAGCAGCCTCTCCGGATGCCCTTCGAGAGCCGCGCGGACCACCCCCGCCCCTGATTGGCCACCTGCACTGAGACCATCAGGTTCGGTTGTCGGCTCGCAGCCTCACAGCGCCTCGCGTACGAGTGCCAGCACGGCCTCGTCCGTGAGGCCGAGCCCCTTCGCCTCCGCCGCGAGCTCCCGCACCCGTACGAGCAGTCGCGCCCGCGCCTGGGACGGCCCGCCGACTACCACCGCGCCCCTCCCCCGGCGCAGTTCGATCAGGCCCTCCTCGCGCAGCCGCTGGTAACCGCGCAGCACCGTATGGACATTGACGCCGAGCGTGTCCGCGAGGACGCGGGCGGCGGGCAGCCGCTCTCCCGCCGCCACCCGGCCGTCCGCCACGGCGCCCCGGACACTGGCGGCGATCTGGTCCCCCAGCGGGATCGCGGATGACGGGTCGATCCGGAAGAGCATCAGCGGGTCGCCTGCCGCTCGGCCAGGGTGTTGAGCAGCGCGGCGGCGTCGGCGGAGCCGTCGATGGTGACGGCGAAGTCGCGGCCGTTCCTGCGCCGGACCACGATGGCCTCACCCGAGCGGAGGATGAGCCCCGAGCGGCCCGCCCGGACCCGGTAGCCCCAGCCGCCGAAGTCCTTCAGGGCATTGATGTCGCGGCTGGTCGCCTGCTCGATCTCGCCCAGCGGCACCCGGATACGCGGCCAGGGCAGCCGGCCCGTGGAGACGGTGAGGCCCCTGCGGTCCACGGTGACGTACGGCCTGGCGAAGACCATCAGCACCAGGCCCACCGCGACCGGGCCCACGGCGTCCTGCCAGCCGGAGACCGCGAGCAGCACGGCCCCGGTGACGACGACGGCCACCGTGAGCACCAGCAGTGGGCGGGCGCCGGCGTGGCGTGCCCAGCCCGCCGTCTCACCGGCCCCGAGGTCGATCCGCTCGACGGGCCCCTCCGCGGGCGGGGCCGGCAGCGAGGGCGCGAAACGGGCCGTCCACCAACCGGCCCCGCCGGCCACCGCCCCCACCCCGGCACCGATGGCGACCCGCCAGAAGGGGAACACGGCCGGGGTGTGGAGGTTGGCGTACAGGACCTCGGCCATCAGGGCACCGACGATGCCGGCGAGCACCCAGCCCATGACGATCAGGGACCGCACCCCGCGGGCGATCAGCATCCAGAGCACGCCAAGGCCGATCAGCAGGGCGGTGGTGACCAGGACGTACTCCAGGTGGCCCGCGGTGTCGTCCGGGCGGCCGCTGCTGCCGAAGTGGCTGGCCAAGCGGTACGGCAGCCGGTCCCGCAGCCGTATGAAGACCACCAGGTCCACGACGTAGGCCAGCAGGAAGGGCAGCCCGGCGACTGTCGCGCGCCTGATACGGCCGTGCCCCATCGTTTCCCTCATCGATTCCCCCGTGCCTCTCCTGGCGGTTCTTCTGGCGGTTCTTCTGCCGGTTCTGCTGTCGATTCTTCTGCCGATCCCCCTGTCGGATCCGCTGTCGGAACCTCCGACGTTTCTTCAATTGTTCGCATCCAAGTAGAACAATGAGAGGAGAAGGCGTCAAGGGGACGGCAGAACAGTGGCTCCTCACCGGCTTCGAACAGCGCAGTCGGCCGGCCACTGGTGGAGGCCGGCCGACTGCGAACCGCGCAGCCGTGGGCTACACGGCTGCGGCGAAGGGGGCCTGGAGGATCGAGCCGGGCGGGAGTTGTTCCTGGATCAGGGCGACCGCGGCGCCGAAGTCGCCCTGGTCATTGCCCGATACATAGCTCGTGCCGCCGTAGTGCAGCGTGACCCCGAGATCGGTGGCCGGGCGGCGCAGGGCCAACAGGCAACTCAGTGTGGCCTGGTGGGCCGTACTGTCGTCGGCGACAACCGGGAGCGGCATGTCCCACTCCAGGACGCAGTCGCTCAACGGCTCGGCCCCCTCCGGCCCGTCACCCACCGGGGCGAACGAGTCGAACGAATCTCCCGCATAGTCGACTCCCCTGATCCGGGTGCGGAGTTGACGCTCTACTGCGCTGATCACTAGGGCATCTGATCCATGGCTGTCCCGGTACCAGCCGGCCCATGACTGTGGTGTCATGAGCGCGACTGTAGCGCCGTCACCAGCCCGGCGTCACCAAGAGTGATCAAGTCCGGAATTACTGGTTCCTGGTGCACTTGACCCCCGGAATCCCCTTCCTGACGGCCCGACAGGCCCCGCCCGGCCCCGTCCTCCCCTCCCGTGCCACCCGGCGAGCGCACGTACGAGTGCACATACGAGTGACCGGACGCGCCACCGAACGAGTGAGCCACCCGCCCCCGGCCGGGCCGCACCTGCCGTCGCCGCCAGGCCCGTCGGCCGCGGCGACCCGTCGCGGACCGGCCCGCCAGCGGATCAGCCGCGCGGCTCACGCCACATCGGCCACATCCGCGGGCCGTCGGGCAGCTGGACCGCGGTACCCATGAACACGAACCCCAGCCGCTCGTACAGCACTCGGCTGCGCGCGCTGCTGGCCTCCAGATAGGCCGGAATCCCTTCGCGGTCGCAGCGTTCCAGTACGGGAGCCATCAGCTCGGTGCCCAGACCCTCGCCCTGCCGCTCCGGTTTCACCCCGATCATCAGCAGGTAGGCATGCGCCCGGTCGTGCGGATGGACCTCACCCATCAACCTCCCCACCAGCTCGGCCCGTTCATTCTCCGGGTCGGCCGTCTCCCGCATCCGGGCCGGTGTGTCGTCCTCTCCCTCCGGCACACCGGCGGGGATGTCGAGCCAGAGAGCCATCGCCGTGTGGTCCTCGGTGAGGTCGACCCGGCCCTCGGCGAGGGCCACATCGATGAAGACCCCGAGGAACTTGCCGTGCACATCCCTGCGGTGCGCCTCGTCGGGGAACACCCAGGTGCTCACCGGGTCCTGCATGAAGGACTCGTCGAGAAGCCGTACGAGCACCTCGCGGTCCGCCTCGCCCGCCTGTCGTATCGCCACACCCATGGTCCGGTCCCTCTTCTCTCGCCGTTCACGTCGCTCGGCCGATGAATGAACGACTGTCCATCCATAACTCGCTGACGTGATCCTAGAGTTGACAGGACCCGACCATGGGCGGTGCGGTGCGGCGGCTGCGCGGGGTAGTGCGGCTCAGCGGCTGCGCGGAGCGGAGCGGTGCGGCTCAGCGGCTGCGCCGCGTCACATACTCCGCGAGGGAGAGCAGTCCTCCCGCCGCCGCCAGATCGGGGACCGCCCGGGAGAGATGGCCGATGGCTCTGGCCATCCGGTCGGCCGCCTCGGCCTGCGCCCAGTCCCGGCCGCCGGCCCGGTCGACCGCGTCGGCCGCCCGCCTGATGCCGTCCGCGTCGAGCGGGCCGCGGTACAGCTCAGCCAGCTCAGCCCCCGCAGCGGTGCCCGAGCTCAGCGCCGCCACCACCGGCAGCGACTTCTTGTGGGCGGCGAGATCAGCACCGGCCGGTTTCCCGGTGTGGGACGGCTCGCCCCAGATGCCGATCAGATCGTCGATCAGCTGAAAGGCGAGCCCGGCCTCCCGGCCGAACGCGTCCATCGCCGCCGCCTCTTCCGGCCCCGCGCCCGAGTAGAGCGCGCCCATCGCGCAGGCACAGCCGAGCAGCGCGCCTGTCTTGGCCTCGGCCATGGTCAGGCACTCGTCGAGGGAGACCTCTGTGCGGGCCTCGAAGGCGCAGTCCGCCTGCTGGCCCGCGCAGAGCTCGATGACACAGGCGGCGAGCCGCCCGGCGGCAGCCTGCGCCGCGGGATGGGGGTCATCGGCGAGCAGCCGCAGGGCCAGTGCCTGCATCGCGTCCCCGGCTATGATCGCGTCGGGTATGCCGAAGACCGTCCAGGCGGTCGCCCGGTGCCTCCGGGTGGCGTCCCGGTCGATGACGTCGTCGTGCAGCAGCGTGAAGTTGTGCACCAACTCCACTGCGGTGGCTGCCCGTACCGCCTGCCGCAGGTCTCCGTTCAGCGCCTGGACCGCGGCGAGGACCAGCGCGGGTCTGATCGCCTTCCCCGCCTGTTCCGCGGCCGGCGAGCCGTCCGGCTGCTCCCAGCCGAAGTGGTACATCCCGATGTTCCGCATGGGGCCTGGCAGGGACTCCAGCGCGGAGCGGAGTTCCGGGTCGACGACGGTGCGGGTGCGTTCCAGGAGCGCTGCGGCCTCATGTCCCTCGGTCGCGGCGTCCGTTCTGGTCATGGTCATGGTCACTTCCTCTGCGGCGTGCGTACGGCGTGGTCGCCATGGACGCCCCGGACGCGCCGGTCCCCGCGGCAGCCTGACCGCCGTCCGGGCCCGCCCGTCCGGGACGCCACCTCACCGCCAGCGGCTGACTTCGACGTTCTCCAGCACGCCGAGCGCGTCCGGCACCAGGACAGCCGCGGAGTAGTAGGCCGTCACCAGATAGGAGATGATCGCCTTCTCGTCGATCCCCATGAAGCGGACCGACAGGCTGGGCTCGATCTCGTCGGGGATGCCGCTCTGCTGGAGCCCGATGACGCCCTGTTCGGCCTCTCCGGTCCTCATGCAGATGATCGACGTGGTGCGGGCGTCACTGACCGGGATCTTGTTGCACGGGAAGATCGGCACCCCGCGCCAGGCCGGCACATGCTGGCCGCCGACATCGACACTCTCCGGCACCAGACCACGCTTGTTGCACTCGCGGCCGAACGCGGCGATGGCCTTCGGGTGCGCGATGAAGAGCTTCGATCCGCGCCGGCGCGACAGCAGTTCGTCCATGTCGTCCGGGCTCGGCACCCCGTCGTGCGGCTGCAGCCGCTGGCCGTAGTCGCAGTTGTTGAGCAGGCCGAACTCGCGGTTGTTGACCAGTTCGTGCTCCTGGCGCTCACGCAGCGCCTCGACGGTCAGCCGCAACTGGTGCTCGGTCTGGTTCATCGGCTGGTTGTAGAGATCGGCGACCCTGCTGTGGACCTTCAGCACGGTCTGGGCGACGCTCAGTTCGTACTCGCGGGGCGCGCCCTCGTAGTCGACGTATGTGTTCGGCACGAGCGCCTCGCCGCTGTGGCCCGCCGAGAGGTCGATGGCCGCTTCGCCGTAACTGTTCGTGCGCTGTGCGGGCAGCGAGGCCACCCCTGCGAGATGCTGCCGCAGCGAATCGGCGCGCTCCGCGAGGTTCAGCACATCCGCCCTGGTCAACTCCAGTGCGACGCACGCGGTGTCGGCGCGGGCCGTGTACTCCCAGGTGGCCCCCTCGTCCAGCAGTGCCTGATCTCCGAAGTACGCCCCGTCGGCCAGCGATCCCAGGACGGTCTCGTCCCCGTATGGCCCTGTGCCGATCTTCTGCACCCTGCCGTGGGCCAGCAGGAACACCCGGTCCGCCGTGTCACCCGCGGCGGCCAGCACATCGCCCTCCGCGAACTCCCGCTGGGTGCAACGCTGCGCCAGCTCGGTCAGGGCCGCCTCGTCCGCGTAGTCCCGCAGGGCCGGCAGCTCACCCAGCTCGGCCGGGATCACCTGCACGCGGTCGCCGGTCTGGACAAACGTCACCCGGCCGTCACCGACCGAGTAACTCAGCCGCCGGTTCACCCGGTACGTACCACCCTGTACCTGGACCCACGGAAGCATCTTCAGCAGCCACCGTGAGGTGATCTCCTGCATCTGCGGCGCGGACTTGGTGGTCGTTGCGAGGTTCCGCGCAGCTGCCGTGCCAAGACTCTGCTGCGGCGGTGCCTGCGTGTCGCGAACCTCTTCACCAACGGACATCTGTCGTCCTCTCGATCATCGACTGACGTGCGTGAAGAGCCTTTCAGCGGAGACCGGCGGCGCGCCATTACACAAAAGGGTGTGACTAATCGGGCTCTGGGGTGGGCACGTTGTCGTTCGTTGTCCAGGACGATCAGAACTTGCATCTTTTGTGCAAGTTATCTAGCGTGACGCCCATGCGGCTGACCAGATTCACCGACGTGGCACTGCGCGTACTGATGCGCCTCGCCGTCACGGAGGAAGGCGAGGCGCCGGCCACCAAGGAGGTCGCGGCGGCCATGCGGGTGCCGTACAGCCACGCGGCGAAGATCGTCGCCCGCCTCCAGCACCTCGGCCTGGTCGAGGCGCGCCGGGGCCGCGGCGGCGGGCTCAGCCTCACCGGAGCGGGCCGCTCCGCCTCCGTGGGCGGACTCGTCCGCGAACTCGAAGGTCCCGGCGATGTCGTGGAGTGCGAGGGCTCCACCCCGTGCCCGCTCCGCTCGGACTGCCTGCTGCGCGGCGCCCTGCGCCGGGCGCAGGAGGCGTTCTACGTGTCACTGGACCCGCTCACGGTCACCGACCTGGTCGCCTCCCCGACCGGCCCCCTCCTGATCGGCATAGGCAGCCACCCCGACGGCAGCTGACCGAGGCGCCCCCCCTGCTCCCTCTGCCCCCCGGCGCCACGCGCACAGCCCCACACCACACCCGCGCCACGCCCGCACCGGACCCGGTCAGCACCACCAAGTCCCGCAGCCCGCACCCCTCCCAGCCCCGCCCCCTTCACAGCGCCGCACCCCTCGCAGCCCCGCACGCCCGAAAATACGCATCTCATATACCAGTTCAAGAGCCAGGAGTCACCGATGCTCAGCGAGCCGTCGACCCATATCGTCCGAGCCACCCTCCCCGCCGTCGGCGCCGCCATCGAGGACATCACCGGGCTCTTCTACCGCAAGCTGTTCGACGCCCACCCCGACCTGCTGCGCGATCTCTTCAACCGCGGCAACCAGGCATCCGGAGCCCAGCGACAGGCCCTCGCCGGTTCCATCGCCGCCTTCGCCGCCCGGCTGGTGGAGGCCCCGGACACCCGCCCGGACGTCATGCTCGGCCGTATCGCCCACAAACACGCCTCGCTCGGGATCACGCCCGCCCAGTACGACATCGTGCACACTCACCTCTTCGCCGCCATCGCCGAAGTCCTGGGCGACGCGGTCACCCCGGAGGTCGCCGCCGCCTGGGACGAGGTCTACTGGCTGATGGCCAACGCCCTGACCGCTCTGGAGGCCCGGCTGTACGCGGAGCGTGAGGTCGCCGCCGGGGACGTCTGGCACACCTGGGAAGTGGTGTCCAGGACCGAGGAGACCGCCGACACCGCCACCTTCAGGCTCCGCCCCGCCGACGGCTCGCCCGCCCCGCACTTCCGGCCCGGCCAGTACGTGTCCGTCCAGGTCCCGCTCCCCGATGGCGCCCGCCAGATCCGGCAGTACAGCCTCTCCGGCGCACCCGGCGGCCGGCTCCACTCGATCACCGTGAAGCGCGTGCACGACGACGCCGCCCCTGACGGCGAGGTCTCGCACCACCTGCACACGCGGGTGCGGACCGGCGACCTGCTCCAGGTCTCCCTCCCGTACGGCGATCTCGTCATCGGCCCGGACGCGGCGGGCGCCCCGCTCCTGCTCGCGTCGGCCGGGATCGGCTGCACCCCGATGCTCGCGATGCTCGAACACCTCGCGGACACCGGGCACCCCGCCCAGGTCACCGTCGTGCACGGCGACCGCACCCCTGCCGACCACGCCCTGCGCGCCGAACACGCCCTCCTCACCGAGAAGCTGCCGGACGCCGCCGCACACTTCTGGTACGAGCACCCGGCGCCCGGTCATCCGGCCGACCGCACCGGCCGCGTCGACCTGAGCGGGCTGCCCGTGCCGCCGGGAACCCGCGCCTACCTCTGCGGGCCGCTGCCCTTCATGCGCTCCGTCCGCGCCCAGCTGCTGGCCTGCGGCGTACGGGCCGCGGACATCCACTACGAGGTGTTCGGCCCGGACCTCTGGCTCGCCGAGGGCTGAGATACCGGATGCGGGAACGGGGCCCTGCGGGATGGCGGATGGGGGATGCGGGATGGGGGAGGCCGCGGCGCACCGGACGCCGGGGACGGACAATGGACCCATGCCCCCTGCAGTCCACGGCCCCGGCCAGGTTCCCGCCCCCGGCCAGGACCCCGGCTTCGGCCCCGGCCGGCTGCGCCCGCTCCTGCCGTCGCCGCTGGAACCGCTCGACGACGAGCGCTTCACCCGGCACGGCGTACAGCTGCTGCTCAAACGTGACGACCTCATCCATCCGGATCTGCCGGGCAACAAATGGCGGAAACTCGCGCCCAACCTGACGGCCGCGGCCGGGCGGACCGTCCTGACGTTCGGCGGCGCGTACTCCAACCATCTGCGGGCCACCGCCGCCGCCGGCCGGCTGCTCGGCTTCCCGACCATCGGCGTCGTACGCGGGGACGAGCTGGCCCACCGCCCGCTCAACCCCTCCCTCGCACAGTGCGCGGCCGACGGCATGCGGCTGTACTTCGTCGACCGCCGGGCCTACCGCGCCAAAGCCCTGCCGGCCGGTCTCGACACCACCGGGATGTACGTCGTCCCCGAGGGCGGCAGCAATACCGCGGCCGTACACGGCTGCCGCACGCTCGGCCGGGAACTGCACGGGCTCGCCGACACCGTCGCGGTGGCCGTCGGCACCGGCGGCACGCTCGCCGGTCTCGCGGCCGGCCTCACCGACGGCCAGCGCGCCGTCGGCATCCCCGTCCTCAGGGGCGGCTTCCTCACCGCCGACGTCGCGTCGCTCCAGCAGGCCGCCTTCGGAGCGCGGACCGGTGACTGGCGGCTCGACGACCGCTTCCACTTCGGTGGATACGCGCGCACGGCGCCGGAGCTCGAAGCCTTCGCCGCCGGGTTCGAGGAGCTGCACCGCATCCCGGTCGAACGCGTCTACGTGGCGAAGATGCTGTACGGGCTGGCGCGGCTGGCCGCCGACGGAGCCTTCCCGCCGGGCACCCGGGTGGCCGCCGTCATCACCGGCCGGCCCGCCACCGCACCGGGGTAGTCGCCGCGACGCACCACGTCATCGGAGTCAGTCCCCCTCCTCCTCGCGGTAGGCCGCAGCCTCCTCCAGGTCGAGCCTGCGCAGCAGCGTCCTGAGCAGCTCGTCGTCGATACGCCGCCGGTCGCGCAGCTCGACGAAGACGGAGCGCTCGGCGCCGATCATCGCCCGTGCGAGCCGCCGGTAGGTGTCGTCGGCGCTCTCGCCCGTGTGCTCGTTCACCGTGCCGAGCCGCTCCCAGACCGCGTTCCTGCGCCGCGCCATCACGGTGCGCAACCGGTCGGCGAGCGGCTCGGGGAGCTCGTTGTCCTCGTCGGCGAGCATCGAGTTCAGCAGTCTCTCGGCCGCCTGCGACGCCTCGTTCTGCGCCTGGGCCTCGGCGAGCGTCTCGGCGTGTGTGTCCCGGCCCGGGATCCTCAGCAGCCGGATCAGCGGCGGCAGGGAAAGACCCTGGACGACCAGGGTGGCGATCACCGTCGTGAAGGTCAGGAAGAGCACCAGATTCCGCGCGGGGAACGGAGCGCCGTGTGCGGTCAGCGGGATCGAGAAGGCGATGGCGAGCGAGACCACACCGCGCATTCCGGCCCAGCCGACGACGACCGGCGCGGTCCAGTCCGTATCGGGTTCGCGTTCCCTGATCCTGTTGGAGATCACCCGCGGCAGGAAAGTGGCCGGAAAGACCCAGACGAAGCGCACCACCACGACCACGACGAAAACAGCGGCCGCATACCAGGCGGCCTCCCCTCCCCCGTAAGTGCCGAGTCCGCGCAGCACAAAGGGCAATTGCAGTCCGATCAGCGCGAAGACCGTCGATTCCAGAATGAAGGAGACCATTTTCCAAACGGCCTCCTCCTGCAGCCTGGTGGCGAAGTCGACCTGCCAGGAACGGTGTCCGAGATAGAGCGCGACGACGACCACGGCGAGCACCCCCGAAGCGTGCACCCGCTCCGCCGCCGCATAGGCGACGAAGGGAATGAGCAGCGAGAGGGTGTTCTGCAGCAGCGCTTCCCTGAGGTGCGTACGCAGCCAGTGCAGCGGCACCATCAGGACCAGGCCGACACCGATTCCGCCGACCGACGCCAGTGCGAATTCACCGAGCCCATCCGCCCAGGAGACCCCGGCGCCCACCGCGGCCGCCAGCGCCACCTTGTAGGCGGTGATCGCGGTCGCGTCGTTGACGAGCGATTCGCCCTGGAGGACCGTCGTGAGCCGGGAGGGCAGCCCGAGGCGCCGGGCGATGGCCGTGGCCGCCACCGCGTCGGGCGGCGCGATCACCGCGCCGAGGACCAGGGCGGCGGTGAGCGGCAGATCCGGCACGATCAGATAGGCGAGCCAGCCCACCACGACGGTCGCGAAGAGCACATAGCCGACCGAGAGCAGCGCGACGGGCCGCAGATTGGCCCGCAGATCCAGGTACGAGGAGTCGACGGCCGCCGTGTAGAGCAGCGGCGGCAGCACCAGCGGCAGGACGACACCCGGGTCCAGGGTGTACTCGGGCACCCCCGGCAGATACGCGGCGCCGAGCCCGACGGCGACCAGCAGCAGCGGCGCCGCCACCGGTGTCCGGCGTGCGACGCCCGCCACCGCCGCGCTGCCCGCCACCAGTGCCACCAGCGGCAATGCGTCCATGGGTCTCCCCGCCCTCGGTCCAGGTCCGTCGTAACCTGGCAATCATGAGCGAGTGCCAGCATGTTGCAGAACTGCCGCGCCCCGAGCCGGCCCCGTTGAGCGACACCTGTCCCGAGTGCCTGGCGATCGGGAGCCATCCCGTACAGCTGCGCCTCTGCCTGGCCTGCGGGCATGTGGGCTGCTGCGACTCGTCCCCGTACCAGCACGCCACCGGGCACTTCGAGGAGACCGGGCACGCGGTGATGCGGAGCTTCGAGCCCGGAGAGAGCTGGCGGTGGTGCTTTGTCGACGGTTCGATCGTCTGAGCTCTGGGTACGTCAACCGTTCGCTGCGTCTTTCCAGTTGGCCGAAGCATCCCGGGAACCCCGCGGAGCCGCCGGACATTCCGGAGAATCACAGCGCCACAATCGGATGTGCACACCCCTGGCGACCGTATGTACTCATGGGCTTACCATGAGTGACAGTCGTGGGGTGGGGGTCCTGGCGACAGGGAACCTTGGATCGCGATAGCGTCACGGCGTCAGGAAGCGACCATGTCACGCACGGTTGCGGGAGCAGTATTTCCCCGACCATGAACGAGCTTGTGCCACCTTGGAGGTGAGGGTGTCCCAGATCGCAGGCGAGCCCGGGACCCAGGACTTCGTGGAAGTCCGGCTGCCCGCTGCGGGTGCCTACCTGTCGGTGCTGCGTACGGCCACGGCCGGCCTCGCAGCACGCTTGGACTTCACGCTCGACGAGATCGAGGATCTGCGCATCGCGGTCGACGAAGCCTGCGCGATCCTGCTTCAGCAGGCCGTGCCGGGCTCCGTACTGAGCTGCGTCTTCCGCCTCATCGAGGACTCCCTCGAAGTGACGGTGTCCGCGCCCACCACGGACGGCCGTGCACCGGAGCGCGACACCTTCGCCTGGACGGTGCTCTCGGCACTCGCGGGCAAGGTCGAGTCGACGGTGGCCGATGACCGTACGGTCAGCATCAGTCTGTACAAACAGCGCGGCGCTGGACCTGGACCGGCGTGAACGGGGACGGACCGGTGCGGGACGACGAGCGCAGCGCGCGGGCGCTGGGCACGGGGGACATCCCGGAGCAACAGGCCCGGCCGCATCCGGTGGAAGGTCTTTTGGAGTCGGCGGATCAGGCGGGCCTCATGAGCGAGCAGCACCACGAGCACCACGAGCAGCACAACCCGCGGGACCGCAGCGGGGCGCGGGCGCTCTTCATCGAGCTGCGCGAGCTCCCGGACGGCTCGCCCCAGAAGGCCGAACTGCGCAACAGGCTGGTGCGGATGCATCTGCCGCTGGTCGAACATCTGGCCCGCCGCTTCCGCAACCGCGGGGAGCCGCTGGACGACCTGACGCAGGTCGCCACGATCGGTCTGATCAAGTCGGTGGACCGGTTCGACCCGGACCGCGGGGTGGAGTTCTCCACGTACGCGACACCGACGGTCGTCGGCGAGATCAAGCGGCACTTCCGCGACAAGGGCTGGGCGGTCCGGGTGCCGCGCCGCCTCCAGGAGCTGCGGCTGTCGCTGACCACGGCCACGGCCGAGCTCTCCCAGCAGCACGGCCGGGCGCCCACGGTCCATGAGCTGGCGGAGCGGCTCGGCATCTCGGAGGAAGAGGTCCTGGAGGGCCTGGAATCCGCGAACGCGTACTCGACGCTCTCGCTGGACGTTCCCGACACGGACGACGAGTCGCCGGCGGTGGCGGACACCCTGGGCTCGGAGGACGAGGCGCTGGAAGGCGTCGAGTACCGGGAGTCACTCAAGCCTCTGCTGGAGGATCTGCCGCCACGGGAAAAGCGGATCCTGCTGCTCCGGTTCTTCGGGAACATGACCCAGTCGCAGATCGCCCAGGAAGTGGGGATCTCGCAGATGCATGTCTCACGGCTGCTCGCCAGGACACTGGCGCAGCTGCGGGAACGCCTGCTGGTCGAGGAGTAGACGGAAGCCGGGGGGCTGGGGCAGTGCGGCTCAGGCCCCCCGTGCGCTCCTGATACCGAGCGCCTCGGCCGTCGTCGGGTTCACCAGCAGGACGAGCGCCACCAGGGCCACCACCGCGAGCACCACACCCGCGGGAATCAGCACACCCTGCGCCGAGAGCAGCGTCCAGGCCACGGGCAGCGCGATGATCTGGGTGACGATCGCGGGGCCCCGGCTCCAGCTGCGGCGGAGCAGCAGTCCGCGGGCCGCGAGCAGCGGGATCAGGGCGAGCACGATCAGCGTCAGACCGGCCAGGACCGACTGCTCGGGGCTGTCGCCGTCGGCGAACACACCCTTGCCGATCACATACAGTCCCCCGGCGGCCATCGCCGCACCCTCCAGCGCGGCCAGCGCCGCGGCGGCGGTCAGACGGGCGGGGCGGGGTCCGCTGGGCTCTGCGGTCTGGTCGGTACTCACCCCTGCAGAGTAGCGGGCGCCCCGGGGCCCGGATCGAGGCCGGGGCTGGGCCCGGTACCAAGCGGTAGGTAATCTTCTGGTCATGCGCGCACTCCTCGTGGTCAATCCGGCAGCAACCACCACCAGTGCCCGCACTCGTGACGTACTGCTCCACGCCCTGGCCAGCGAGATGAAGCTGGAGGCCGTCACGACCGAGTACCGCGGGCACGCCCGCGACCTGGGCAGACGGGCCGCGGAGAGCGACGACATCGACCTCGTGGTCGCCCTCGGCGGCGACGGCACGGTCAACGAGGTGGTCAACGGACTGCTCCATCACGGCCCCGATCCCGACAGACTGCCCGGCCTGGCGGTCGTCCCCGGCGGCTCCACCAATGTCTTCGCCCGTGCGCTCGGCCTGCCCAATGACGCGGTGGAGGCGACCGGCGCCCTCCTGGACGCGCTGCGTGAGCGCCGCGAGCGGACGGTCGGCCTGGGTCTGGCGGCCGGCACTCCGGGCACCGCGGACGAGGGGGTGCCCGCGCGCTGGTTCACGTTCTGTGCCGGTCTCGGTTTCGACGCGGGTGTCGTCGGCCGGGTCGAACAGCAGCGGGAACGCGGAAAGCGGTCCACGCACGCGCTCTATGTGCGTCAGGTGGTCCGCCAGTTCCTCGACGAGCCGAGCCGCAGGCATGGCGCGATCACCCTGGAACGCCCCGGGGAGGACCCGGTCACGGACCTCGTGATGTCCATAATCTGCAACACGTCTCCCTATACCTACCTGGGCAATCGCCCGATGTACGCCTCCCCCGAGGCGTCCTTCGACACCGCGCTCGATGTGCTGGGACTGTCGAAAATGTCACCCGCTCATGTGACGCGTTTCGCTACTCAATTGCTCACTTCGACGCCCGAGCGGGGCCCCCACGGAAAGCACGCGGTTTCGCTGCACGATCTGACGGACTTCTCCTTGCATTCCAAGGTCCGACTCCCCTTTCAGATGGACGGCGACCACCTGGGGCTGCGTACCAGCGTGACGTTCACAGGCGTACGCCGTGCACTGCGTGTGATTGTGTGAGTGGAAGGGGCCAAAGTCCTTTAACTCGAACGTTTGGGCTGGGATCCACCCCATGGAAGTACGGCTGTGACCTAGCCGACACCGAGGAATCAAAAAAAACTTTCCAGAAGGGGTTGTATCCGCCGCCGAGGTTTGCGAATCTCTACATGGCGCTCGGGACGGCCCGCAACACCGGCCTCCCTGAAAGCCAGAACCCCTCCTCAACACACAGGACCGCAACCAGGTCATCTGGCAGTCGGCCCTTCACTTGCGGGGGGATTCGTGAAAGCGTTCACATTCACAAGCAACCTGCACGCAACACCCTAAGAGAGGTAGCAGCCATGGACTGGCGTCACAACGCCGTTTGTCGTGAGGAAGACCCGGAGCTGTTCTTCCCCATCGGCAACACCGGTCCCGCGCTGCTGCAGATCGAGGAAGCCAAGGCCGTCTGCCGCCGCTGCCCCGTCATGGAGCAGTGCCTGCAGTGGGCGCTCGAGTCCGGCCAGGACTCCGGCGTCTGGGGTGGCCTCAGTGAGGACGAGCGCCGCGCGATGAAGCGCCGTGCCGCTCGCAACCGGGCGCGTAACGCGACCGCCTGACCACCCTGTTCACGAGCTTGAGCCAGGCGGCGCGCGTACAGCGAGTACGCACCACCGTCGCCCCCGAAACGCAGCGCGCAGTACCCCCGATGCGCACGCAATAAGAGATACACAGCGATGAGCCCCGGACCACTTCGGTCCGGGGCTCATCGCTGTGTCCGTGGGCTTCCTTGTTCGGACTGGGGCTACGTGTCGGCCGGTACCGGTATGTCGAGCACCACCTGGGTGCCGCGCGCCGGAGCCGGGACCATGTCGAAGGAGCCGCCCAACTCCCCCTCCACCAGCGTCCGTACGATCTGCAGCCCCAGATTCCCCGCCGTCTGCGCGTCGAAGCCCTCGGGCAGTCCGCGCCCGTCGTCCCGCACCGTGATGAGCAGCCTGGCGTCCTCGCGCATCCCGCCACGGACGGCGGAGACCTCGACGGTGCCCAGCTCGCCCGGCCCGAAGGCGTGCTCCAGGGCGTTCTGCAGGACCTCAGTCAGCACCATGGCGAGCGGGGTGGCGACCTCGGCGTCCAGGATGCCGAAGCGGCCCGTACGGCGGCAGTCGACCTTGCCGGGTGAGATCTCGGACACCATCGCGATGACCCGGTCGGCGATCTCGTCGAACTCGACGCGCTCGTCCAGGTTCTGCGAGAGCGTCTCGTGCACGATCGCGATGGAACCGACCCGCCGCACCGCCTCGTTGAGCGCTTCCCTGCCGCGGTCCGAGTCCATCCGCCTGGCCTGCAGACGCAGAAGTGCCGCCACCGTCTGGAGGTTGTTCTTCACCCGGTGGTGGATCTCCCGGATGGTGGCGTCCTTGGTGATCAACTCTCGCTCGCGGCGGCGCAGTTCCGTGACGTCGCGCAGCAGTACCAGCGAGCCGATCCGGGTGCCCTTCGGGGAGAGCGGGATGGCGCGGAGCTGGATGACCCCGTCGTTCCCCTCGACCTCGGTCTCCCTCGGCGCGTAGCCGCTGGCCAGTTTGACCATGGCCTCGTCGACCGGGCCGCGGGACGGGGCGAGGTCGGTGGTCAGCTGGCCGAGGTGCTGGCCCACCAGGTCGGACGCGAGCCCGAGGCGGTGGTAGGCGGAGAGGCCGTTGGGGCTCGCGTAGAGCACCACACCGTCCGCGTCGAGGCGGATCATCCCGTCCCCGACCCGGGGGGACGCGTCCATGTCGACCTGCTGGCCGGGGAAGGGGAACGACCCCGCGGCGATCATCTGGGCCAGGTCGGAAGCCGACTGGAGATAGGTGAGTTCGAGGCGCGACGGGGTGCGCACGGTGAGCAGATTGGTGTTGCGGGCGATCACCCCGAGCACCCGCCCCTCCCGGCGTACGGGAATGGACTCGACCCGCACCGGCACCTCCTCGCGCCACTCCGGGTCGCCCTCGCGCACGATGCGCCCCTCGTCGAGCGCGGCGTCGAGCAGCGGACGCCGGCCGCGCGGAACGAGGTGGCCGACCATGTCGTCCTGGTAGGAGGTGGGGCCGGTGTTCGGCCGCATCTGCGCCACGGAGACATAGCGGGTGCCGTCGCGGGTGGGCACCCACAGCACCAGGTCGGCGAAGGACAGGTCGGAGAGCAGCTGCCACTCCGAAACCAGCAGGTGCAGCCACTCGAGGTCGGTGTCGCTCAGAGCGGTGTGCTGGCGTACGAGATCGTTCATGGAGGGCACGTGAGTGAGCGTACCCGCCGGATTCTTTCTGTCGTACGCATGGACAGCGGCGAATGGTCTAGTCCACAATGTGCGTGCAAAGACTTCCACTCTCCCCGCACAGGAGAGTGGAGACGAGGTACGCGGCGCTCTCTGCCCTGACTGCGCCAAGTCCTCCCCACGGCCGCCGGGAACCGCACACCTGACGGCCGATGCAGCTGAGGGCTGCGGTGCCGTACGGCCGGGCCGAGGGTCCCGACCGGACCGGCGCCGCGGCCCGCAGTCGTTTCCGGGGGCGTGTCCGCGCCCCCCGCGCCCAGCGCTCGACCCGCATGCGGTCCGCGCGCCTTCGGCCGACCATGGGATGAGGGGGAACCGCCGACCGGAGAGGCGTGCTCTGCTAGATTGGTCTATACCACATCTCCGCACTCTCCAGATCGGCAGGCTCAGCGTGGAAGTTGTCATCGTCCCGGACGCCAAGGCAGGCGGCGAAGCCATCGCGGAGGCCATGGCCGGCCTGCTGCGGCGCAAGCCCGACGCTCTGCTCGGTGTCGCCACCGGATCGACCCCGCTGCCCGTCTACCAGGCACTGGTCGCCAAGGTGGCCGCGCGGGCCGTCGACGCGGGGCGGGCCCGGATCTGCCAGCTCGACGAGTACGTGGGGCTGCCGGCCGGGCACCCCGAGTCGTACCGCTCGGTGGTGCTGCGTGAGGTCGTCGAACCGCTCGGGCTGACCGAAGCCTCCTTCATGGGTCCCGACGGATCGGCCGAGGACATCCCGGCCGCCTGCGCCGCGTACGACAGGGCGCTCGCCGAGGCCGGCGGGGTCGACCTGCAGCTCCTGGGGATCGGCACCGACGGGCACATAGGTTTCAACGAGCCCTGCTCCTCACTGGCCTCCCGTACCCGCATCAAGACGCTCACCGAGCAGACCCGGGTCGACAACGCACGGTTCTTCGACGGTGACATCGACCAGGTGCCGCACCACGTCATCACCCAGGGCATCGGGACGATCCTGGAGGCCCGGCACGTGGTGCTGCTCGCCACCGGCGAGGGCAAGGCCGAGGCCGTGGCGCAGACCGTCGAGGGGCCGGTGGCCGCCGTCGTCCCCGCCTCCGCGCTCCAGCTGCACCCGCACGCCACGGTCGTCGTGGACGAGGCGGCCGCGTCCAAGCTGAAGCTGGCCGACTACTTCCGCGCCACGTACGCATCCAAGCCCGAGTGGCAGGGGCTGTAGGAGCGGTACGGAGAACGGAGGAGGGCCGGGCACCCCGCGGGTGTCCGGCCCTCGCCCTGTGTTCGGCCCTCGCCCTGTGTTCGGTCCGGTGGGTTACCGCCCGCCCGCGCCCGTGATGAACTCGGCCGCCGCGCGCCCGCAGACCCGGGCGGCGCCGTGCGTCGCCAGATACAGCGCGCCGCGCGGCTGAGCCCGCGGGACCCCCATCTCGACCACGACGGTGTCGGGCCTGGCCGCGAGCAGCGCGTCCAGCGCGTCCGTCATCCACGGGTGGCGGTGGGCGTCGCGGACGACCGCGACGATCGTGCGCTCCCCCGCCGCCGAGAGCACATCGGCGGGTGCGCTGTCCGCGCCGTACCCGCCGGTCCCGGTGCCGGGCAGCAGCGCGGCCAGTTCGGCGGCGATACCCCACGGGGTCTCGTCGCCGACGGCGATGTTCGCCCCCGGTGTGAAGGCGGCGACAGACGGCGCGGTGGTCAGCGGCCGGTGGTCGGACGGGGTGGCCCGGAGCGCCCTGCGGGCCGCGACGAGCCCGATATCGGTGCCGGGCGCGGTCCCCTCCTGCGACGCCGCGCCCG
>NZ_JAAGLN010000143.1 GCF_010548145.1 Streptomyces sp. SID10853 | reverse complement strand
ACCGGCGCCGGCCTGCTGACGTCCAACTCGGGCCGGGGAGCGGTCCCGGAGGACCACCCGGCGCTCATCGGCAACGTCGCCACCGCACCGGCGGCGCGCGCCCTGCTCGCCGCCGCCGACGTGCTGCTCACCGCCGGCACGCCCTCCTGCTCCCACGAGAGCCCCGCCTACACCCTACCCCTGCCCGCGGCCCACACCACGATCACCGTCTCCCCGCCCTCCCCGAGCCGCGCACACCCGCCACGCCACGCCCGTCCACCGCGGTCGGCTACACCCTCGCCCTGCCCGCGGCCCACATCCAGATCGATGTCGACCCGGCCGCACCGGGCCGCGTCTACCCGGCGCGCCACGCCCTGCACGGGCGGGCGGCCGATGTGCTGGAGTCCCTGCTGCCGTACGCCCGCCGGTCCGAGCCGGACTGGACGGCGCGGGTCACCGGCGTACGCGAGGAGGTACGGGCGCTGCTGCACGACTCCATCGGCCCGCAGGCCGCGGTCTGCGGCGCGCTGCGCGCCGTGCTGCCGCGCGATTCGGTCGTCGCCCGCGATGTCACCATCGCCTCCAGCAGCTGGGGCAACCGGCTCCTGGAGATGTACGACCCCCGGTCCAATGTCTTCCCGCGCGGCGGCGGCATCGGGCAGGGACTCGGTATGGGCATCGGGGCGGCGCTCGCCCGCCCGGACTCCCCCACCGTGGTGCTGGCCGGCGACGGCGGCCTCGCCGTCCACCTCGGCGAGCTGCTCACGCTGGCCCAGGAACGGCCGCCCCTGACGCTCATCGTGTTCAACGACGGCGGCTACGGAGTGCTCCGCAACATGCAGGACCGCTACAGCGAGCGGCGCTCCGGGGTGGATCTGACCACTCCCGACTTCGAACAGCTGGCCCGCGCCTGCGGCCTGCCGTACGCCAGGATCGCGGCCGCCGAGCACGCGCACCCGGTGCTCGACCACGCGGTCGCGTCCGGCGGGCCCGTCCTCGTCGAGGTCGATCTGGCCGGACTCGGACCGATGAAGAACCCGTTCACTCCGCCCGTCACGATCCCCACGGCGTAGGGAGGCCACCATGGACGCACCCAGCGAGCCCCGGCTCGAACTCCTTGTCCGCACCATGACCCTGGAGGCCGACGGTGTCCTCTCGGTCGGTCTCGTCCACCCGGACGGCAAGCCGCTGCCGGCCTGGGAGCCCGGCGCCCATCTCGATCTGGAGATCGGCGGGCTGACCCGGCAGTACTCGCTCTGCGGAGACCCGCACGATCTTTCCGGCTACCGCATCGGCGTACTCGACGAGCCGTCGTCGCGCGGCGGTTCACGGTATGTGCACACCCGGCTGCGCCCCGGCCAGCGGGTCACGGCCACCGGTCCGCGGAACCACTTCGCCCTGGACGGCGCGGAGCGTTACGTGTTCATCGCGGGCGGCATCGGTATCACCCCGATCCTGCCGATGGCCCGCGAGGCCGAACGGCGGTCGGTCCCGTACACCCTGGTGCACGGCGGCCGGACGCGGGCATCCATGGCCTTCGGCGCCGAGCTGGCGGCGCTCGGCGGCGATGTGCTCCGGCATCCGCAGGACGAGCTGGGCCACATCGACCTCGCGGCGGCGCTGGACGGCGTGGGGCCGGGCACGCTGGTCTACTGCTGCGGGCCCGAGCCACTGCTCGCCGCCGTGGAGGCGGCCTGTCCCGCCGGGCTGCTGCGGGTGGAGCGGTTCGCCGCACCGGCCGTCGAACCGTCCGGGGACGACACCGCCTTCGACGTGGAGTGCCGGGCGTCCGGCGTCACCGTCACGGTCGGCGGCGGCACCTCCGTCCTGGCGGCCGTCGAGGCCGCGGGCGTCCCCGTCGGCAGCTCCTGCCGGGACGGCATCTGCGGGACCTGCGAGACCCGGGTGCTCCAAGGCACCCCGGACCACCGGGACTTCGTACTCAGCGACACCGAGCACGCGTCGAACGCGACCATGATGATCTGCGTGTCGCGCTGTGCCTCGGGCCCTCTCGTACTCGACCTGTGAACCCCCGAACCCCTCTGGAGGCACCGCGATGACCACCGACTGGCCCTACCTGGACGTGCATCAGTCCCGCACCCATGAGCCCACCCCCTACGAGTACCGGCTGGCCTCGGCCCTGGAGGAGGTCTTCACCCGCGAGGGCCACGAACTGGCCGACGTCGTCAGGGGACTCAACGCCCGCCAGGTGCACTCCCCCGACGGCACCCCGTGGACCGAGCAGTCCTTCCGCGCCGAGATCAACCGACTGGGAGCGTGACATGACCACCCTGACCGCCGACCACATCTACGCGACCGGGCTGCGCAACCAGTGGCACCCCGTCGTACCGTCCCGCTTCGTGGCACCGGGCGCCATGCGCAAGGTCACCGTGCTGGGTGAGCAGTGGCTGCTGTTCCGCCGCTCCGACTCGACGCTGAGTATGCTCGCCGACCGCTGTCCGCACCGCGGCGCACCGCTCTCCCTGGGCAAACACCTGGGCGACCGGGTGGCCTGCTGGTACCACGGCCTGGAGATCGAGACCGACGGCACCGTCTCGTCGGTGCCCGGTCTGCCCGGCTGCAATCTGGAGGGCAAGAAGCTCGTCAGGAGCCTGCCGGTACGCGAGGTGGGCGGGGCGGTGCTCGCGTACTTCGGCGACGACGCACACCCGGAACCCGCGCCGCTGACCCTGCCGGAGCCGCTCACCGACCCGGAAACCGACTCGTTCCTCTGCTACGCGGAGTGGAACGGGCCCTGGCGGTACGCGGTGGAGAATCTGCTCGACCCGATGCACGGCGCGTTCCTGCACCACGAGTCGCACACGATGTTCGACGGGGACACCACGGCCAAGTTCCGCATCCGCGAGACGGACCGCGGCTACTTCTTCGAGAAGACCGACCAGCGCGGCGTCAACTTCGACTGGGTCGAGCTGTGCAGGACCGGCGTCGACTGGGTCGACCTGTCGATCCCCTATCCGCCGTCGGCGGGCCCCGGCGGCCCGTTCGGCATCGTCGGGATGGTCTGCCCGGTCGACGAGAACCGTACCGGCGTCTTCTTCTGGCGCTACCGCAAGGTCGAGGGCTGGCAGCGGGACAGCTGGCGCTTCCTCTACCGGACCCTGATCGAGAAGCGCCACTGGGAAGTGCTGGAGCAGGACCGGGAGATGCTGGAGGCCATGCCGGCCGACGCCGACCAGCGGGAGAACCTGTACCAGCACGACCTGGGGGTGGTCAGGCTCCGCCGGATGTACCGGGCGGAGGCCGAGGCGCAGGCCGCGCCGCGGTGATCACCCGCCGCTGGCTGGGCGTCCTGAGCCTCCTGGTCATCGTGCTGATCTCGTACATCGACCGGGTCAATGTGTCGGTGCTGATCACCGACCGGGCCTTCACCGGTCATTTCGGGATCACCGGTGACCGGGTGGCGCAGGGCGCCCTGATGACCGCCTTCCTCGTGGGGTACGGGCTGGCCGCGTTCTTCCTCACCCCGCTGTACGAGTCCGTCCTGGGGGCGCGCCGCGGCCTCCTGCTGAGCGTCGCCCTCTGGTCGGTGCTCACGCTGGTCTCGCCCTATGCGCTGGGCGCGGTCGTGCTGGTGGTGCTGCGCGCCCTGCTCGGCACGGCCGAGGGACCGCTGTTCTCGCTCAAGACGATGTATGTGAGTGAGCACTTCGCGCCCGGCGCCGTGGGCAAGCCCAACGCGGTGACCTCGATGGGGGTCTCGCTGGGGACCGCGGTGGGGCTGCCGCTGATCACGTATCTGGTCGACCGCTTCGACTGGCACAGCTCGTTCCTGCTGCTCGCCGCCCTGAACGCGGTGGTGGGGCTGCCGCTGATCGCGCTCTTCGTCCGGGGACGGGGCACCCGGCACACGGCGGTGACGACAGGGACAACCGGGGCGACGGGTACGACGAGCGCGACGGAGACAAGCCGGACGGAGACAAGCCGGACGGAGTCGAGCGGGACGGAGACAAGCCGGACGACGGGGCGCCGGTCGTTCGGAGCGACGCTCCGGCAGGCCCTGCGCACACCGCGGCTCGGAAGCATCCTGCTGATAGAGATCGCCACGCTGGCGTATCTCTGGGGCAGCAGCGCCTGGCTGCCGTCGTATCTGCTCCAGGAGCGCCACTTCTCACTGGCCGCGATGGGGGCGGTGGCGTCCCTGCCGTTCCTGCTGAGCCTCGCCTCCGGCTTTCTGGGCGGCTGGCTGCTGGACCGGCTGCCGCCGCGCCGTCTCCCGCTGCTGTTCGTCGTGGGCAGTGTGGGGACCGGGGGCTGCGTCCTGCTGGTCATCGGAGCGGACTCCGCCTGGCTCGCCGCCACCGGTCTTGTACTCGCCAACGGCTTCTGGGGTCTGCAGGGTCCGGCGATCCCGACGCTGGTGCAGCAGGCCGCGCCCGCCGGCGCGGTCGGCAGTGCCTACGGGGTGGTGAACGGGATCGGGAACCTCGTCTCGGCCTTCATGCCGATGGCGATGGGCGCCGTGATGGGCCTGCTCGGCGGCCGGGGGTTCGCGGCCGGCTACGCGCTGCTGGCCGCGACCCAGCTGGTGACGCTGGTGTGCGGCGCCCGGCTGCTGCTGAAGCCGCTCGCTCAGCCCGCCACGGAGCCAGGTTCCGCTCCGTCGACGTCCGATTCGGTGATGGACCGCTCCAGCCTGGACAGCAAGCGGGCCAGCTGACGGCACTCCGCCGGGGTGAGGCCGCCGAGCATCCGGCGTTCGTTGTCGAGATGCTCGGCGAACACCTCGTCCACCTTGGCGAGCCCGGCGTCCGTCAGACGCGAGTAGACGACCCGGCGGTCCTCGGCGTCGCGTTCCCGGACGATCAGACCGTCCTTCTCCAGCCGGTCGATCCGCAGCGTCACCCCCGCCGACGACACCAGACCCGAGTCGGCGAGCTGGCCCGCCGTCAGCCGGTAGGGCGCGCCTGCCCTGCGCAGCGCGGTCAGCACGTCGAAGCCCGCCACCGAGAGCCCGTGCCGGTCGATCGCGGTGGTGAGCCTGGTGCTGTACCGGAGGAAGGTGCGGTGCAGCCTCGCCAGGACCTCCAGGGGCGCGGTGTCCAGCTCCGGGCGCTCCCTGGCCCAGTCCGCCACAATGGACGCGACAGCATCCTGATGTGCCCCCGCCGCCTTCTTCCCGGCCATGCGCCGCAGCCTCCCTGTCCCCGCTCACAACGTCGTACAAGGATGAAATCTTAGCCCTGAAATATGTCGGCCCGCACAGGGGCCACGGCCCGATCCGGCCGCAATACCCGGACCCGCGTGCGCGAGCGGCCCCGGAGGAGCCATAATCAGCAGATACATCGGATGTCTGTTGAGGCGAGGTTCCCATGGCTGTGACCGACGAGGCCATCGAGAAGATCAAGGAAATGATCGTCTCGGGCGCACTGCGGCCAGGCGACCGGCTGCCCAAGGAGAGCGAACTCGCCGCCGAACTCGGCCTTTCGCGCAACTCGCTGCGCGAGGCGGTGCGCGCCCTGTCGCTGATCCGCATCCTCGACGTACGGCAGGGCGACGGCACCTACGTCACGAGTCTCGATCCGCAGCTGCTGCTCGAGGCGATGAGCTTCGTCGTGGACTTCCACCGGGACGACACCGTGCTGGAGTTCCTGGCCGTACGCCGCATCCTGGAGCCTGCCGCCACGGCGATGGCCGCGCACCGGATCGGCGAGGAGGAGCTGGAGACGCTCAGCGCCCAGCTGGACGCGCTCGGCCCGCAGCCGTCCGTGGAGGAGCTGGTCGCCTGCGACCTGGAGTTCCACCGGGGCATCGTGCAGAGCTCGGGGAACTCGGTGCTCTGCTCCCTGCTCGACAGTCTCTCCGGGCCCACCACCCGCGCCCGGGTGTGGCGCGGGCTGACCCAGGAGGACGCGGTGAGCCGTACCCTCCACGAACACCGCGCCATCCTGACAGCGCTCAGGGACCGGGACGCCGAAGCGGCCAGGTCCTGGGCGACGGTGCACATCGCCAGCGTCGAGCAGTGGCTGCGCTCGACCCTGTGAGCGGGCGTCCGTGCGTACGGCGCTCCGCGCAGGGCCGTACGACGCCGGGCGGGGCGGGGACGCTGCGGCGTCCCCGCCCCGCTGAGCGCCCGGGTCAGTCCTGCTCCTCACCGCTCGCGAAGCGGGAGGCGATCAGCGCGATGATGATGATCGCGCCGTTGAGGAACGTCTCCCACTGGCCTGGCACCCCGGCCAGCGTCATCACATTGACCACCAGCTGAAGAGCGAGGACACCGGTGAGCGCGCCGAAGATGGTGCCGCGGCCGCCCTTCAGCCCGATGCCGCCGATGACCGCGGCCGCCATGACCTGGAAGATCATGTCCTTGCCCTGGGCGGCGCCGACCGAACCGTAGTGGCCGGTGTAGAGGATTCCCGCGAAGGCGGCGAGGAGCCCGCCGATCGCCAGCACGATCCAGGTGACGCGGTCGACCCGGATACCGGCCGCGCGGGCCGCCTCCGGGTTGCCGCCGATCGCGTAGAGCGACCGGCCGTGCCGGGTCCAGGCCAGCGCCGCCCCGCCAACGGCGAACAGCGCGAGGCAGATCCAGACCGCGGCGGGGGCACCGAGCCAGGAGGCCCGGCCCAGATAGCTGAACGAGGACGGGACCTCGATGATCGACTTGCCCTCGGTGATCCCGATGTGCAGCCCGCGGAGCATCATCAGCATGCCCAGCGTCGCGATGAAGCCGTTGACACGCAGCTTCAGCATCAGGAATCCGTTGAACGCGCCGATCGCCAGCCCCGCGAGCAGGCAGAGCGGGATCGCCATCCAGGTGGGCAGCAGCCCGAGGCCGGTGAACCGGTCGCCCGACGAGGGCAGCACCAGCCACAGCGCGATGACCGGCGCGATACCGATCGTCGACTCCAGCGACAGGTCCATCCGCCCGCAGATCAGGATGAACGCCTGGGCCAGCACCAGCAGGCTGAGTTCGGACGACTGCTGGATGACGTTGATCAGGTTCTGGGACGTCAGGAACACCGGCGAGACGATGAACCCGATCACCATCAGCACCAGGATCACCGGCACCAGCGAGAAGTCGCTCCAGCGGATCAGCGCCAGCCTGGCGCGCACCGGGCTCAGCTGACCCCTGGTCTCCTCGGCCGCTGCCGGCCGGATCGTGTCGGTCATGCCCGCTCCCCCACACCTTCCATGGCGGCGACCAGTTCCCCGTCCGTCCACCCACTGTCGTATTCGGCGACCACCCGCCCGTGGAAGAGCGCGACCACCCGGTCGCACACGCGCAGGTCGTCGAGTTCATCGGAGATGATCACGGCGGCGTTGCCCTCGTCGGCGACCCGCCGCACCACGCCCAGGAGCGAGTCCTTGGACTTGATGTCCACACCGGCCGTCGGCCGTACCGCCACCAGCGTGCTGGGGTTGCGCGCCAGCGCGCGGGCGACCACGACCTTCTGCTGGTTGCCTCCGGAGAGCCCCGAGACCTTCTGGTCGGGTCCGGTGGTCTTGATGTCCAGCGAGGCGATCATGCTGCTCGCGAACTCCCTGGTACGGGAGGGGAGTACGGTCCCCCACGGCCCCAGCTGGTCGGCGACCGTCAGCGTGGCGTTCTCGGCCACGCTGCGCTCCAGGACCAGGCCCTGGCGGTGCCGGTCCTCCGGGATGTAGCCGATCCCCGCGTTCAGGGCGTGCGGCACACTTCCCGGCCGGACGTCGCGCCCGCGGACCGAGACCCGCCCCGCGGTGGCCTTGCGCATCCCGACGAGCGTCTCGCCCAGCGCGGTGTTGCCGCTGGCCGCCGCGCCCGCGATACCGAGGACCTCACCGGGGTGCACCTCGATGTCGAGTGGCTCGAACTCGCCCTCGACGGCCAGCCCTTCGGTCCGCAGCACAGGCTCCGCCGCACCGGCCGCGGTGGCCGGTCCCGCACCGGACGCCGCGTGCCAGGCGACCTTCGCGGCAGCGGCCTCACCGGTCATCGCCGCGACCAGATCGGCCTTGCCCAGCTCGGCGACGGGCGCCGTCAGGACGTGCCGGGCGTCGCGGTAGACCGTCACCGCGGTGCACAGCTCGTACACCTCCTGGAGGTGGTGCGAGATGAAGAGGAACGCGACCCCCTGGCTCTGGAGGTCCCTGAGCTTGCTGAACAGGCTCTGGATCCCCCGCGCGTCGAGCTGCGCGGTGGGCTCGTCGAGGATGATCAGCCGGGCGCCGAAGGAGAGCGCGCGGGCGATCTCCACGAACTGCACCTGTTCGACGGAGAGGTCCTTCGCCCGGGTGTTGGGGTCGACGTTCACCCCGTATTCGGCGAGCAGCGCCGCGGCCCGCGTGCGCAGCCCGGACCAGCTGATCCAGCGGCCGCCCGGCGCACCGCGGCCGGTACCGAAGTTGTTCAGGAAGAGGTTCTCGGCGACGGTGAGATCGGGGACGGCCATGGACTTCTGGTAGACGCAGGCGACCTTCGACTGCCAGGCCATGGTGTCGCCGAAGGCGGGCGCGGGCTCACCGCTGAAGGTGACCGTGCCCGCGTCCGGCTTGTGGAGTCCGGTGATGACGCTGACGAGGGTGGACTTTCCGGCGCCGTTGCGCCCGACCAGGGCGTGCGACTCACCGGGCTTGACTGTCAGGCGGACATCGTCGAGCGCGACGGTGGGACCGAAGCGCTTGACGATGCCCTGCGCATGAACCGCGGGTGCATCGGACATGGTCAGTTCTTCTTCCCCAGCTGGTTGGCCCACAGCTTCGGGTCGTTCACATTGGCCTTGGTCACGAGCGGCGCGGGGAGCTGGTCCTCGAAGCCGTTCGGGATCTTGATGATGTGGGAGTCGTGGTCGGTCGCGCCCACCTTGAACTTCTTGCCGTCGACGGCCGCCTTGGCGTAGTACAGCGCGTACTTCGCGTACAGGTCGGCGGGCTGGGAGATGGTCGCGTCGATCTTCCCGGCCTTGATCGCGTCGAACTCCTCCGGGATGCCGTCGTTGGAGATGATCGTGATGTGGCCCTTGGTCCCGGCCGGCTTCAGCAGCTTCTTCTGCTCCAGGAGCGCGAGCGTGGGCTGCAGGAAGACACCGCCGGCCTGCATGTAGATCCCGTTGATGTCGGGGTTGGCGGCCAGCGTGGACTGGAGCTTGGCCGACGCGACGTCGCCCTTCCAGTCGGTGGCCAGCTCGAAGACCTTGATCCTGGGGAAGTTCTTGGTCATGCACGACTTGAAGGCCACCGAGCGGTCCCGGCCGTTGATCGACGACAGGTCGCCCTGGAACTCGACGACCTTGCCCTTGCCCTTCAGCTGCTGACCGAGGTACTTGCAGGCGTTCTCGCCGTACGCGCGGTTGTCGGCGCGCACCACCATGTAGACGTCGCCCTTGTCGGGGCGGGTGTCGACGCTGATGACGGGGATCTTCTTCTTGTTGAGGCTCTGCAGGGTCGACGCGATGGCCCCGGTGTCCTGCGGCGCCATCACCACCGCCTTGGCTCCCTGGTCGCTGAACGTCTGGACGTTGGCGACGAGCTTGCCGATGTCGTTCTGCGAGTTGGTCAGCGGGAGCGCCTTGACCTCACCGGCCGCGACGCCCTTCTTGACGTACTGCTGGTAGGAGTTCCAGAAGTCGCTGTCGCTGCGCGGCAGGTCGATGCCGACCTTCTTGTCGTCCGAGCCGCTGCCCGAGTCGCGGTTGCAGCCCGCGAGCGCGGTCACGGCCAGCAGTACGGCGCAGGCCGCCGCACTCGTTGTACGCACCTTCATTGGTGTCCCGTCCCTGGATAGTGGCGCTTGATGTATCAGTGCGTGTGCTCAGCCGGCGGCGGGGCGCAGGCGCAGTCCCTGCATTCCGCCGTCGACCGCGAGTGCCGTCCCGGTCACGGCGGCGGCCGCGGGGCTCGCGAGGTAGAGGACGGCCGCCGCCACCTCTTCGGCGGTGACGAGCCGGCCGGTGGGCTGGCGGGCGTTGAGCGCCGCGCGCTCGGCGGCCGGGTCGTCGGCCTGGCCGAGCAGCCGGCCGACCCACGGGGTGTCCGCGGTGCCGGGGTTGACGCAGTTGACCCGGATGCCTTCCCTGACGTGGTCGGCCGCCATCGCCAGGGTCAGCGAGAGGACCGCTCCCTTGCTGGCGCTGTACAGGGCGCGCTGCGGCAGTCCGGCGGTCGCGGCGATCGAGCAGGTGTGGGTGAGCGAGACACAGCCCGGCCGGGCGGCGGCCGAGCGGCGCAGGTGCGGCAGCGCGTGACGGGCGGTGCGGACCATGCCGAGTACGTTGATGTCCAGGACCCGCTGCCACTCGTCGTCGGGGTTGTCGGCGACGGTGCCGACGGCGCCGATGCCCGCGTTGGACACCACCGTGTGCAGCGCGCCGAATTCGGCGGCGGCCGCGTCGACCGCCTCCCGTACCCCGCCGTCGTCGGTGACGTCCGCCTCGATCGCGAGGGTGCCGTCGGGTGCGCCCTTGGTCTCGCGGTCGAGTACGGCGACCCGGGCGCCGCGGGCCAGCAGTTCGGTGGCGATGGCGGCTCCGATACCGGAAGCTCCGCCGGTGACCAGGGCGCCGAGCCCTTCGAAGTCGCGTGCAGTGGTCACGAGTTGACCTCCTCGGTGGTGCGGCGGGCCTGCCAGACGGGCCCGTCGGGGTAGCGGTGCGCGGCGAGTGATGCGGGGTGCATACGGGCGGAGAAGCCCGGCGCGCGGGGCGCCAGGTAGCGTCCGCCCTCGATCACCGCGGGGTCGGTGAAGTGTTCGTGCAGATGGTCCACGTACTCGATGACGCGGTCGTCCTGACTGCCCGATACGGCGACGTAGTCGAACATCGCCAGGTGCTGGACCAGCTCGCACAGCCCGACGCCGCCCGCGTGCGGGCAGACCGGGACGCCGAACTTGGCGGCGAGCAGCAGGATCGCGAGGTTCTCGTTGACACCGGCCACCCGGGCCGCGTCGATCTGGACGAAGTCGACCGCGCCCGCCTGGAGCAGCTGTTTGAAGACGACCCGGTTGGCGACGTGCTCACCGGTGGCGACCTTCACGGGCTGCCCCGATCTGACCGCCGCGTGGCCGAGGATGTCGTCGGGGCTGGTCGGCTCCTCGATCCAGTGCGGGTCGTACGGGGCGAGGGCGCCCATCCACCGCAGCGCTTCGGCCACGTCCCAGCGCTGGTTGGCGTCCACGGCGACCCGGATGCCGGGGCCGACGGTCGCGCGGGCCAGCTTCATCCGGCGGACGTCGTCGTCCAGGTCGGCGCCGACCTTCAGCTTGATCTGCCCGAAGCCCGCGTCGACCGCCTCCCGGGCGAGCCGTACCAGCTTGGCGTCGGAGTAGCCGAGCCAGCCGGGCGACGTCGTGTACGCGGGGTAGCCGTCGGCGCGCAGCAGGGCGGCCCGTTCGGCGCGGCCGGGCTCGGCGGCGCGCAGGATGGCGAGGGCCTCGTCGGGGGTGAGCGCGTCGGTCAGATAGCGGAAGTCCACGAGGGAGACCAGCTCCTCCGGTGTCATGCCGGCCAGGAACTCCCAGACCGGCTTGCCCGCCGCGGTGGCCGCCAGGTCCCAGGCCGCGTTGATGACCGCGCCCGCGGCCATGTGCATCACCCCCTTCTCGGGGCCGAGCCAGCGCAGTTGCGAGTCATGGGTGAGGTCGTGGTGCAGCGCGGCGAGCCCGGCCGCGGTGAGCGGCGCCGGCCGCCCCTCGACGTACGGCCGCAGTGCCTCGATGGCAGCGGCGATGACGTCGTTGCCCCGCCCGATGGTGAAACAGAAGCCATGTCCCGCGACACCGCCCGGCGCATCGGTGCTGAGCACCACATAGGCCGCGGAGTAGTCGGGGTCCGGGTTCATGGCGTCCGAGCCGTCGAGCTGTTCCGAGGTGGGGAATCGGATGTCGTGGACCTCGAACCCCGTGACGGTCGGACTCATCCACACTCCCTTGGTAAGAACCGTTAAGAACATCGGACCTTTAATTTGTCATCCGATGTATAGCCCTGCAGATGCCATACCGTCCAGGGGTGGGACGAAATTTGCCGGTACAGCTCGGATGAATCGGTTCGATTTGGGCAGACTCCCGGAACGGCTCGTCCAGGCTGCCGGGCGGGCACCGGCCTGAACAGGGGTGTGCGGCGGGCTGTGCACAAGGGCTGCGTCCGGGTACCCGGGAAGCCGTAAGGTTGATGCGTAAGAGAAGAACTTCGGAGGGAGGCACTGGGTGATCGAGCTCGAGGGGGTTCCCGAGCTGATCGACCCGGTCATGGTGGCCGCGTTCGAGGGCTGGAACGACGCCGGCGACGCAGCCTCCACCGCGGTCGCCCACCTGGACCGGGAGTGGAAGGGCGAGGTGTTCGCGGCGCTCGACGCCGAGGACTACTACGACTTCCAGGTCAACCGGCCCACGGTGTGGCTGGACGGCGGGGTACGCAAGGTCACTTGGCCGACGACCAGGCTCTCGGTGATCCGGGTGACCGGCGACAAGCCACGCGATCTGGTGCTGGTCCGCGGGATCGAGCCGTCCATGCGCTGGCGTTCGTTCTGCAACGAGATCCTGGGCTTCGCCCATGAGCTGGGCGTCGAGATGGTGGTGATCCTGGGCGCACTGCTCGGCGACACCCCGCACACCAGGCCCGTACCGGTCAGCGGGGTCACGTCGGACGCGGACCTGGCCAGGACGATGGACCTGGAGGAGACGCGGTACGAGGGCCCGACCGGCATCGTCGGCATCCTCCAGGAGGCGTGCACGCATGCCGGTGTACCGGCGGTGAGCCTGTGGGCCGCCGTCCCGCACTATGTGTCACAGCCGCCCAACCCGAAGGCGACGCTCGCCCTGCTGAACCGGCTGGAGGACCTGATCGATCTGCGGATCCCGCTGGGCGAACTGCCCGAGGACGCACGGGCCTGGCAGGTCGGCGTGGACCAACTGGCCGCGGAGGACAGCGAGGTGGCGGAGTACGTCCAGACGCTGGAGGAGGCACGCGACACCGCGGAGCTTCCCGAGGCGTCCGGCGAGGCCATCGCCCGGGAGTTCGAGCGGTATCTGCGGCGCCGTGACGGCGGTCCAGGTCAGGCCGGCGGCCGTGCCACGGACGGCGGCGAGGCCGGCAGCTATCTGCGGGACAGCCCCGGCCCCGGCAGCCGCTCCCGGCCCCCGAAGCCGCAGCGGCCGGACGCGGGGACGAGCAGGCCCACGGACGGCAGGCCCGCCGACGGCGGCCCCCCGGGCCGCAGGCCCACGGACGGCAAGCCATCGGACGAATCGGACGGCACGTCCCCGGGTGGCACATCCTCGGACGGCTCATCCCCGGACGACGAGAGCGGCCCGGAGGACTCCTCCCAGGAGTGACCCCGCCGGGGAGACGCTGCCCCGGGCTGTGGGAGACCGAGAGCATCCCGGCGGAACGGACAGTCGCCCCCGGACTCCACTGCTGGAGTCCGGGGGCGACTGCGTAGCAGTACGCGTCCTCGCTACGGGACCACGGGGCTACAGGGCGACCCCGAGCAGGGCGTCGACGGTCCGCGACACCAGGCCGGGCGCCCCCTCGTCCGTACCGCCGCCGGACTGCTGAAGAGCGGCCCACCGGTCGACGGCGCGCAGCGCGGCCGGTGCGTCGAGGTCGTCGGCGAGTGCCTTCCTGATCTCGTCGACCAGAGCGTCGGCCGACGGCCCGTCGGGCCGGGAGACGGCGGCGCGCCAGCGGCCGAGCCGCTCCACGGCGTCCGCCAGGACCTGGTCCGTCCACTCCCAGTCCGAGCGGTAGTGGTGGGCCAGCAGGGCGAGACGGATCGCGGCCGGATCCACACCGTCCTGGCGCAGCTTCGACACGAAGACCAGATTGCCCTTGGACTTGGACATCTTCTCGCCGTCGAGCGCGACCATGCCCGCGTGCACATAGGCGCGGGCGAACGGGTGCTCGCCGGTCAGCACCTGGGCGTGCGATGCGCCCATCTCGTGGTGCGGGAAGGCGAGGTCGGAGCCGCCGCCCTGGACGTCGAAGCCCATGCCGAGGTGGTCGAGGGCGATGGCCACACACTCGATGTGCCAGCCGGGCCTGCCACGGCCCAGAGAGCCGCCGTCCCAGCTGGGCTCGCCCTCACGGGCGCCCAGCCAGAGCATCGGGTCGAGCGGGTTCTTCTTGCCGGGCCGCTCGGGGTCGCCGCCGCGCTCGGCCGAGAGCAGCCGCATCGCCTCCGCGTCCAGGTTCGACACCTCGCCGAAGTGCGCGTCGCTCTCGACGGAGAAGTAGACGTCGCCGTCGAGTTCGTAGGCCGCGCCGATGTCCCGCAGCCGTTCGACGAGCGGCACGATGCCCGGTATGGCCTCGACCGCTCCGATGTAGTGCTTCGGCGGGAGCATGCGCAGCGCGGTCATGTCCTCGCGGAAGAGTGCCGTCTCGCGCTCCGCGAGCTCGGTCCAGTCCTCACCGTCGCGCACGGCCCGCTCCAGCAGCGGATCGTCCACGTCGGTCACGTTCTGCACGTAGTGGACCTGCCGCTTGGTGTCGAGCCACACGCGCTGAACGAGGTCGAACGCGTTGTAGGTCGCCGCATGACCGATGTGGGTCGCGTCGTACGGAGTGATGCCGCAGACGTAGATGCGGGCGACGGGGCCGGGGTCGAGGGTGACTCGTCCGCCGGTCGCGGTGGAGTGGATCTGGAGGTCGGCGCCCTTGCCGGGCAGGGCGGGAACCTCAGAAGCGGGCCAGGCATACATGTACACGAGCGTAACCGGACGTCAGTTCCGAGAACGAACCGGAGTACTGACGTTGGCCGAATCGGCACTCTTGCGCGAGTGCGGTGGGTACGTGCTACGAGGCTGCGTGCCCCGGGTCCCCCGCCCCCGCACACGGCCGGGGCCCGGATCCGTACGCCTAGACCGGCGGCCAGGGGATCGCCGGCCAGTCACCGCTCGGGACGGGGTGCCGTCCGGCCTCCCTGAGCGCCTCCACGCGCCCCCGCAGCGCTTCCAGCTCCGCCCCGGTGATGAGCCCCGCCAGGCGCTCCGCGAGCCCTGTGCCGGGCGCCAGCTCCCCCGCGAGCTTGTCCAGTACCCGGGCCGTCTCCGGAGTCAGCGGTTCGCCCGCCCACCCCCACAGCAGGGTCCGCAGTTTGTCGTCGGCGTTGAAGGTGACCCCGTGGTCGATGCCGTAGAGCCGGCCCTCGCCGGCCGGCAGCAGATGGCCGCCCTTGCGGTCGCCGTTGTTGATCACCGCGTCCAGCACCGAGAGCCGCCGCAGCCGCTCGTCGTCGGCGTGCACCAGCAGCGCCGTCCGGCCCTCGCCGACGTCGGCGAAGCCGATGGCCTTCCAGCCTTCGGCGGGCTCGTCGTCCTCGACGAGTGCCAGCAGCGACGGCTCGGACTCGGACTCGATCCACAGCTGGCACATGCCTTCGCCGTACGGCCCGTCGCGCAGCACCGTCGGCGGGACGAATCCCCACCCGGTCGCCTCGGAGACCTCGTACGCCGCCACCTCGCGCTGGGCGAGCGTCCCGTCGGGGAAGTCCCACAGCGGCCGTTCACCGGCGACCGGCTTGTACACACAGGCCGCTTCCCGGCCCTCGTACGCGACCGTGCAGTACAGCACCGCGTTCGATGCCTCGCGCACCTGGCCGCGTACCGTCAGCTCCCCCTCCAGGAGGAGCCGGGTGGCCGTCACGCCTCCCTGCGGTATCCGTTCTGGCGCGGGCATACGTGTCCCTCCGGGTCGAGCGGCAGGCTGCACAGGGGGCACGGCGGCCGCCCCGCGTTCACTACGTCGAGCGCGCGCTTGGCGAAGGCCCTGGCCTGTGCGCCGGTCAGCCGGACGCGGAGCATCGGCGGACCGTTCTCGTCGTCCTGGAGGAGCCGCTCCTCGGCCTCCGCGAGGTCTTCATCGGTGTCGGCGTCCAGCTCGACGAGTGCCTGCGCCTCGATGATCATGCGCTGTTCGTCGCCGTCCCAGGCCAGCGCCATGGTGCCGACGCGGAACTCCTCCTCGACCGGTGCGTCCAGCGGGGCGGTGTCACCGGCCTCGGAGGGGGCGACCGCCGGTACCGGGGAGTTGCCCCCGGTCCTGCGCACCACTTCGTCGAGCAGTTCGTCGATGCGCTCGGCGAGCGCGGCCACCTGGGTCTTCTCCAGCGCCACGCTGGTGGTGCGGGACCCGGACGACGCCTGCAGAAAGAACGTACGGCGCCCAGGCAGCCCGACCGTACCGGCAACGAAGCGGTCCGGTGGGTCGTAGAAGTACACCTGACGGGACACGTCCTGATCTCCATGGGGGTTCGGCTGCGGGGGTGATCCGGTTTACGGCCCGCCCACCCTACTGCGCGGATCGATCACGGCGCGCCCGCGCCACCACCGACAGCCGCGTCCGATCCCGAACCGCTCTCGCGCGGCGCCAGCGAGCCGAACTCACCGGTGTCGCCGAGGCGCAGGACGAACGGCCGCACCGCGGTGTAGCGGATCGCCGTGAGGGAGCAGGGGTCGACGTGGATCCGCTGGAAGAGGTCGAGATGCATACCGAGGGCGTCGGCGATCACCGACTTGATGATGTCGCCGTGCGAGCACATCGCGTACACCGCGTCCTCGCCGTGTTCGGCGTCGATCCGGGCGTTCCAGTCCCGTACGGCGTCGACGGCGCGCGCCTGCATGGCCCGCATCGACTCACCGCCGGGGAACGCGGCGGACGACGGGTGCTGCTGCACGGTCTTCATCAGGGGCTCGTCGCCGAGTTCGGCGAGTTTGCGCCCCGACCAGTCGCCGTAGTCGCACTCACTGATGCGGTCCTCGGTGTGCACGGTCAGCTCGGGCCGTGCGGCCAGCAGCGGCGCGACGGTCTCGCGGCAGCGCTGCAGCGGGCTGGTGACGACGGCGGTGAGCGGCAGCCCGGCCAGCCGGTCCGGCAGCGCGGACGCCTGGGAGACACCCCGCTCGTCGAGGGAGACTCCGGGCATGCGGCCCGCGAGCACCCCGGAGGTGTTGGCTGTGGAGCGTCCGTGCCGTACAAGAATCAGCGTGGCCATGGCGGCCAGCCTAGAGCGTGCGGGCGGGCTTGTGATGGCCGGTACGACGGGGACCGGCCTGGATACGGCCCCCGCGCGTGCACGGGCGGCGCGGTCAGGGAAGAATGCGCGCCGTGATTGTCGATTGCGCCATCTACCGGGACGGACGCCGTATCGAGGGGCCTGCGGACCTCTCCGACGCCCTCGCCGAGGCACGCGCGGACGGGAACGCCTTTCTCTGGGTCGGGCTGCATGAGCCGACGCAGCAGGAATTCGACCTGGTCAGAAGCGAGTTCAAGCTGCACCAGCTGGCCGTGGAGGATGCCCTGCGGGCCCATCAGCGGCCCAAGCTGGAGGTCTACGACGAGACTCTCTTCCTGGTGCTGAAGCCGGTGATGTACGACGCGGAGAGCGACGCCGTGACCACCGACGAGCTGATGGTCTTCCTCGGCGACTCCTTCGTGGTGACGGTGCGGCACGGTGCGGGCGCCCCGCTCGCCGCCGTACGCAAACGTCTAGAGCAGGAGCACGATGTGCTCAAGCACGGCCCCACCGCCATCATGTACGCGGTGAGCGACACGGTCGTCGACCACTACATCGATGTGGCGGCCGAGCTCCAGACCGACCTGGAGGAGCTGGAGGCCGAGGTCTTCGCGCCCAACGGCGGCGACTCGAAGAACGTCGCGTCGCGGATCTACACCTTCAAGCGGCAGGTGCTCGAATTCCGCCGTGCCTCCGGGCCGCTGGCGGCTCCCATGGCCCGGCTCGCGGGGGCGGGAGTGCCGTTCGTGCACGAACACTCGCAGCCGTTCTTCCGGGATGTGGGCGACCATCTGACCCGCGCCAACGAGCAGGTGGAGGGGCTGGACAGGCTGCTGTCCGACATCCTCTCGGCACATCTGGCGCAGATGGGCGTCCGGCAGAACGACGACATGCGGAAGATCTCCGCGTGGGCGGCGATGGCTGCGGTGCCGACCATGGTCGCCGGTATCTACGGCATGAACTTCGAGCACATGCCGGAACTGAAGTGGACCTGGGCCTACCCGGCGGTGATCGCGCTGATGGCCGCGGTCGTCTTCGCCCTGCACCGCCAGTTCAAGCGGCGCGGCTGGCTCTGAGGCGGGCCAGGCGGGCCAGGCGGGCCGGGCGGGCCGGGCGGGCCGGCCGGATCCTGCGGCCTCCGCCTCCGCCA
>NZ_JAAGLN010000142.1 GCF_010548145.1 Streptomyces sp. SID10853 | reverse complement strand
ACCGGCGGACCGGGTCCAGCACCGTCTCCGGATGCTGGGGCAGATGCGCGGCCCGGCCGGCACGGGCCGCGGGGCGCCGGGACGGTTCCAGGAGCAGCAGGTCCGTGCCGCCCAGCAGCACCCGTCCGGCCAGCCGTACGCCGCCGCGGGAGCTGCCGAGCGCCGCCAGGCCGAGCGTCGTCTTGCCGCTTCCGGAAGGCCCGACGACGGCGGTGACGGTCCCGGGCGGCACGGTCAGTGCGACCCGGTCGAGCAACGGCCGGTCCGTCCCGTCGGCATACGCGGAGACCTCCGGGATGTCCAGCAGCGGCACAGGCCGTGCGGACCGCTCAGACCCCACAAGCCGCTCAGGCCCCACAAGCCCCGCAAGCCGCTCAGGCCGCTCAGGCCGCTCAGGCCCGACAGGGACAGAACCGGTCATCGGGGCTTCCTACTCCGTGCCAGTGCACGGTCCACGAGCAGATTGCCGCCGACACACAGCGCCGTCAGCAGACCGGCGGGCACCAGCACCGCCGCGGGCTGGGTGAACAGGGCGTCGCTGTTGCGCTCGATGAGCACCGCCCAGTCCGGCGAGGCCGCGGACAGCCCCAGGCCGAGGAAGTTGGCGGATGCCAGCAGGTAGAGCACCACGGAGAATCTGCCGCCCGCGTCGGTGGCCAGCGGGGCGGCCAGCTCCCGTGCCAGGTGCCGGAGGTGGATGTACGCCCAGCCGCGCCCCTGCATCCGCAGCGCCTCGACGACCGTACGGGCACCGGGTGCCAGGGCGGCTCCGCGTACCAGGCGTGCCACGGCCGGGACTTGGAGCACCCCGGCGACCGATACCAGCCAGTACCACTCGCGGTGCCCCGTCGCGGCCAGCGTCATCAGCACCAGCAGTCCGGGGAAGGCGAGCAGCAGGTCGAGGCCGCGCATCACCGTCTCGTCGATGCCGCGCCGCGGACCCGCGGCCAGCAGTCCCAGCGGCACCCCCGCGGCCATGCCGATCAGCGACGCGCCCAGGGCGCTGCCCAGTACGGAGGCGCCGCCGTGCAGGACGAGCCACAGGACGTCGCGGCCCAGTACGTCCGTACCGAGCGGGTGCCCGCCGCCGGGCGGCTGCGACGGCAGCGCGCCCTCCGCCGACGGTTCGTTCCCGGCCACCCACGGCCCCAGCAAGGCCGCGAGCACCGGCACACAGAGCAGCGTCAGAGCGGCCCACGGCCGACGGGGCCGGCCGGTGCGCACGGCATCGGCCCAGCCGTCCGCACCGGCCGCCCCCCGCTCCCCCGATGTCTCCGGCTCCTCCCCCGGTGTCTCCGGCTCTCCCCGCGTCTCCCGCTCCCCCGCCGTCATACGGTCACCTCGCGGTGCGGTGCCAGCCGGTACGCGGCCAGGTCGCCGATGAGGTTCACCGCGACCGCCGTGCCGGCGAACAGCAGCGCGTACGTCTGCACTTGGGGCAGGTCACGGTTCTGCACCGCCTCGACGAAACCGTTTCCGAGACCCCGGAAGCCGAAGACCGCCTCCACCAGCACGGTGCCGCCCAGCAGCCCCTCCACACAGCGCGCGAACTGCTGTGCGGCGGGCCCCAGCGCGCCGGGCAGCACATGCCGCAGCACCACCGTCCGTTCCGGCATCCCCAGCAGCCGCAGATGCGTGGCGACCGCGCTGTGCCGCCCCGCCGCCACACCGGCACGGATCTGCCGGGCCAGGTCACACAGATGCCGGGCCGTCAGTACGGTGACGGGCAGGACGAGCACGGCCGGCTGGGCCAGCAGCGCTGCCGTGTCCATGCCGACAGCGGTGGCGGGCAGCAGTCCGGCGGTCAGCGACACCGAAGCCACCAGCAGCAGCCCGAGTACGAACTCCGGTACGGCATGCAGCAGAACGGCCGCCGTGTTCAGCGTCCGGTCGACGCGGCTGCCCTCCCGCAGCCCCGACACCGTGCCGAGGAGCGGCGCCAGGACGGTGACCAGGAGCAGCGCGGGGACGCCAAGGAGCAGCGTCACCCCGATACGGCGGCCGATGTCGTCGCCGACCGGCAGCCCGGTCGTCAGAGAGTTCCCGAGGTCTCCGGTGAGCAGGTGGCCGAGCCAGTGACCGAAGCGGGACCAGGCCGGCTGGTCGAGACCCAGCCGGCTCCGCAGCGAAGCCACCTGCTCGGGCGTGCCGAGTTCACCGCGGAGCACGTCGGCCGTGTCACCGGGCAGCAGCGAACCGACGGCGAACACGGCGACCAGCACCATCAGGCACTGCACGACCGCGAGGAGGGAGCGCCGCAGGACATAGGAGCGCACGTCAGCCGATACGGACCCGGTCGAACCGGGCCCAGTCGTGCGAGTTGGGAGGTGCGGCGCGCAGCCCCCTGACCGAGGGGCCGATCGCGTCGTTGGCGTCCGAGAACGCCCACACCAGCAGCCCGGACTCGTCCCGGGCGATCTTCTGGGCGCGCGCGAGCAGCGCAAGCCGGTTCTGTTCGTCGCGGGTGGTGCGGGCGTGCTCGAGCAGCGTGTCGAACTTCTTCGACGCGTACTGCGTCTGGTTGCGGGCCGCCCCGCCGCGTACCCGCTGCTGGAGGAAGTCGGACACGGGCAGCGTGGATGTGGTGTTGAACGCGGCGACGCCCTGCGTCCTGATCTCGCTGAAATACGTGCTGGAGGCTCGGGTGTTGGCGGTCAGCCTCAGCCCCGCCTCGCGCAGCTGGTGTGCCATCAGGTCCGCGGCCGGCTCCCAGGTGGCGTCGACGGAGCTGGTCTCCACGGTGATGTGCAGGCCCTCCGCGCCGGCCTCCTTGACCAGCCTCCGCGCCTCGCCGATGTCCCGTTCGCGGGGCTCAAGACCTTGCGGGTAGCCGCGCAGGCCGAGCCCGAACAGGTCGTTCCCCACCTCGCCGTGGCCGGCCAGCGCGACCCGGACCAGCGCGGCCCGGTCGATCCCGAGCTGTACGGCCCGCACCAGCCGGGGGTCGTCGAAGGGCTTGCGGCCTGTTCGCAGCAGCAGTTGCTGGGCGGTGGCCCGTCCGGCGGTCAGCAGCCGCGTCGAGCCTTCCTTCTTCAGCCGGTCCACGGAGGCTCCGGCCATGTCGGATGCGTAGTGGACCTGCCCGGACAGCAGTGCGTTGAGCCGCGCCGACTCCTCGTTGGCGGGGACGATCTCCAACTCGGCGATGTGCGGGGCGCCGTCCCAGTGGCCGGTCCAGCGCCGGTAGCGTGCGGTGCCGCCGGGCGTGAAGGAGACATAGGTGAAGGGGCCGGAGCCGACGGGCTTGCGGAAGTCCTTCGTACCGTCGGGGATGATCTCGGTGCCGGGGCCGGCGAAGACGGTGGGGAACTCGAAGTTCGGCGCCTTCAGGGCGAAGACGACGGACCGTTCGCCGTCGGCCCTGGTGGCGTGGAAGTCGATGGCCGACAGCAGTACCTGCGAGGGGGAGCCGGTGGCGGGGTCGGCGGCGCGGCGGTAGCTGTAGAGGACGTCCTTCGCCGTGACCGGTTTCCCGTCGTGGAACTCGGCCTTGCGCAGACGTATGCGCCAGCGGGTTCCGGAGGCGTCGCTCTCCCAGGACTCCGCGAGCCGCTCACGGACGGACATGTCGTCCGCGTAGGTGCCGAGGGTGTCGTACAGGGCCTTGGCGCGGGCCTGGTCGACGAAGTTCGGGGCGACGTGCGGGTCGAGGGTCTCCTGTGAGCCGCCGGCCGTGAACGCGGCGCGGAACCGGTCGCTTCCCCCGCCGTCCTTCGCGTCCGCGCCGCAGCCCGCGAGCAGCCCGGAGGACGCGGCAAGCGCCAGGGCGCCTCCGGCGGCCAGCACACTGCGTCTGCCGGGGCCCGGTGGGCAGGCCGGTCCTGGCGGGTTGCCGGGTTCGGGCCGGTGTCGGGGCTCCGTCCGGGCATGCGTCGTCACAGTCGATCCTCTCCGGGGTTTCCTCGCCCCTGCTGTCGGACCGGCGACGGGTCAGTCTCCTGGCTCCCGGATCATCGCTCCCCTCCGCCTTCCCGTCCGCGCCTGCCGGACAGTGACGTACAGGAGGTTCGCTTCCCGGTCACAGTGGCGGGACCGCGCCGGACTCGCACCGGCTTCCTGATCCCCGTCGCCTCGTGCGCTCATTGTGTCGCACGGGCCGGCGGGGGTCGTGACCCGGCTCTCGCGGACCCCCTGAAGCCCATTCAAAATTAGGTTAGCCTACCCTTAACGAAGTGATTCCGGGGTGGCGTACGCCCGCCAGGGCGCACCGGCCCCCGCCCCCTCATCGGCTGGAGTGATACATGGCTGCCGGATCCGCCACCGCACGCCCCGTCCAAGCGGCGTTCCGCGTCTTTCCCGTCCAGGTGGAACGAGCCGTCCGGCTCACCCCGCAGATGGCCAGGATCACCTTCACTGGCCCCACGCTCTCCGGTTTCCGGACCGGCAACCGCGACCAGCGCGGCAAGATCCTGTTCCCGGCCCCCGGCCTGACCGAGCCCCTGCTGCCCGAAGGCGCTGCCGAGAGCGGGTGGTACGCGGCCTGGCGGACGATGCCGCCGGAGACCCGGCCCATCCTGCGCACCTACACCTTCCGCGCGCAGCGCACCGATCCCGACGAGGTCGACATCGACTTCGCGCTGCACGGCGACGGCGGCCCCGCCGGCCGCTGGGCCGCGGCGGCCCGTCCCGGGGACCGTGTCCTCCTCGTCGGCCCGGCCCGCGAGGACGCGGGCGGCGTCAACTTCCAGCCGCCCCCTGGTACGGAGTCCGTCGTGCTTGCGGGCGACGAGACCGCCCTTCCCGCCATGACATCAATCGCCGAAGGGCTCCCGCCGGGGCTGCCGGTCCAGATCTTCGCCGAGGTGGCCGGCCCCGCCGAGGAGCAGCCGCTCCCCGCAACCGCACAGGTCACCTGGGTGCACCGCGGCCACAGCCCCTCCCCCCTGCTGGACGCCGTCCGGGGCGCCGCCCTGCCCGACGCGGCGCCGTACTTCTGGCTGGCCGGAGAAGCGTCCGCCATCAAGGAGTTGCGGCGCCATCTGGTGCGGGAGCGGGGTGTCGACCGCGGTTCGGTGTGCTTCCAGGGGTACTGGCGGCGCGGGCTGACCGAGGATCAGGACGACAGCACCGCGCCCCCCTCCCCGTCGGACCCCGTGGACGACTGAGCGGGGGCCCGGCGGTCTTCGAAGAGCCACTCCCGTGCCTCTTCGAAGGCCGCCGGCCGTCCCTCCGCCGCTCTCCCGAGTCAGGCCGGATCCGGGACCGCCCCCTGTCCGCGCGCCCCCGACCAGGCCGCCCACAGCGCGGCGTATCCCCCGCCGGCCGCGACGAGTTCGTCGTGGGTGCCGTGTTCCACGATGCGGCCGTCCGCCAGCACCAGAACGCGGTCGGCGCGTACCGCCTGAGTGAGCCGGTGGGCCACCACCAGCGCGGTGCGCCCCTTGAGCGCGCGCTCGGCCGCCGCCTCCAGCACCCGCGAACCCGCGCTGCCCGCCTCGGCGGTGGCTTCGTCCAGGACAGCGATCGGCGGGTCCGCGAGCACCAGCCGGGCCAGGGCGAGCTGCTGCGCCTGTACGGGGGTGAGGCGCAGGCCGCCCTGGCCTATCCGGGTGGCGAGGCCCTGCGGCAGCGCCTGCGCCCAGTCCCGCGCGTCCACCGTCTCCAGGGCTGCGAGCAGTTCGGACTCGCCGGCATCGCTCCGGGCCAGCCGGAGATCGTCGGCGAGTGAGCCGGCGAAGACATGGGTCTCCTGGTTCACCAGGGCCACCGTGCGCCGCAGCAGCGGGGCGGACATCGCGTCCAGCGGCACCCCGCCCAGCAGTACCCGGCCCTCGGTGGGCCGGTGGACCCCGGCCGCCAGCCGGGCCAGGGTGCTCTTGCCCGCACCGGTCGTGCCGACCACCGCGACGCGCTCCCCCGCGGCGAGCCGTACATCGGCCCCGTGGAGCACCTGGTGGCCGGAGACATAGGAGTGTCCGACCCCGCGCAGTTCGACGGTGGCGCCCGTGGTCCGCGTGGTGCCCGCCTCCCCGGTGAGGGCCTCCGTCAGCTGGGCCAGCCCCAGGACGCGGGTGGCGGCCGCTCCCGCGGACTGCACCTCGTCGAAGGACGACAGCAGCCCGTTGACGGGGTCGAAGAGCCGGTGGAAGTAGAGGGCGGCGGCGCTCGCCGTACCGATGCCGACGTGCCCCGTACGGACCAGGACATAGCCGACGACGAGCAGGGCGCTCAGCCCGGTCCACTCGGCGACGTTGAGCCGGCCGAAGAAACGGGTGCCGATCCGGGTGGAGCGCAGCGCGAGATCCCGGGTGACGCGGGAGCTGTGGGCGGCCGCGGCCAGTCGGCCCGGCACCAGCCGGAAGGCCCGTACCGTGTGGGCGCCGTCGACCGATTCCAGGACGGTCCGGGCCAGCTCCCCCTGCGCGATCCGCTCGGCACGCCGCACCGGGCGGGAGGTGCGCATCAGCCAGCGCACCGCCCACACCTGCAGGGGCACCGCGAGCAGCGCGGCCAGGGCGAAACGCCAGTCGAGCAGCAGCAGGGCGACCATGGTCAGCCCGATCTCCAGTACGGCGCCCACCAGTTGGGGCACCAGGCTGCGTACGGCCTCCGCCAGCAGAGCCGTGTCGCTGCTGACCCGCGAGACCAGGTCACCCATGCTGGAGCGCTCCAGACGCTCCAGGGGTACGGCGAGCGCCCTGCCGAGGGCGCTCTCCCGGATATCGGCGAGCATCTCCTCCCCGCAGCGCGCCACCAGGGCGTCGCCCCAGCCGCTGAAGACGGCCTGGACCAGGCAGGCCGCGGCCACGATGATCACGGGTGCGGTGACCGCCGATGTGGTGTGCCCGCCCTCCGCCACCAGGTCGACGACCCGGCCGAGCGCCCGGGGGATCACCAGTCCGCCGGCGACCCCGGCGACGATCAGCGCCAGGGCGGCGAGCGGGCGCGCGGGCCGCGCGCGGATCCGGGTCAGCAGGTCGGCGCGTACGTCGGCCGCGGTGGCGGTGGGCAGCAGCTCACGGCGGTGTGTTCCGCTGCCGTCGGCGGGGTCGGTCGTGGGCGCGGTCATGCCATCACCGCCGCGTGGTAGGAGGGCTGGTCGGAGGTCAGTTCCTGGTGGGTGCCGGTCGCTCCCACGGCTCCGTCGGTCAGCAGGACCACCCGCTCGCAGGTCTGGAGCAGGATCGGACTGGTGGTCACGAGGACCGTGCTGCTCCCGGCCCGCAGGGCTTGCAGCCCGGCCGCGATCTTCGCCTCGGTCGCCGCGTCCACCGCGGTGGTCGGTTCGTGCAGGACGAGTACGGGCGGATCGGCGGCCAGCGCGCGGGCGAGAGCGACGCGTTGGCGCTGGCCGCCGGAGAGTGACCGGCCGCGTTCGCCGATCCGGCTCTCCGCTCCCCGGGGGAGGGACCGGACCACTTCGTCGGCGTCCGCCGCGGTCATGGCGGCGGCCACTCGCCCGGGCTGAGCGGCGACCGCGACGTTCTCGGCCACGGTGGCGTCGAAGAGGTCCGCGTCGTGGTCGGCGACCAGCAGCAGCCGCCGGGCGGCGTCGAGTCCGAGACCGGCCAGCGGCACCCCGCCCAAGGTGACGCCGCCGTCCTCCGGCACCGTACGCAGCGCGAGCACGTCGAGCAGAGCGGCCGCGACAGCCGGGTCGGGCGCGACGATTCCCACGGTGCTGCCGGGCTCGATCCGCAGATCGAGCTTCCGCAGCGGGCCGTTGCGTACTCCGGTGAGCTCCAGGGCCCCGGCCGGGAGCGGATCGCCGGGCAGGCTGCCGCCGGTCACCGCGTACGGTTCGGCCAGCAGCGCCGCCATCCGGCCCGCCGAGCCCCGCGCCCGCGCCCGCAGGCTCATCGCGCCGCCGAACCGGCTGCTCGGTCCGATCAGGAACTGGGCGAGGCCCACGGAGGCGACGAACTCCCCCACGGAGATGGTGCCTTCGACCGCGAGCCGGGCACCGACCCAGGTCACCAGGGCGAGGAAGAGCCCGTTGAGCAGCAGCGTCACGGAGTCGTACCCGGCGTCCCAGCGCGCGGCCCGCACGGTGGCGGCGAGCGCGCTGCGGCTGGCCGTGCGGTAGCGCAGCTGCGCGGCGGGCTCCGCACCGAGCCCCTTGATGATGCGCAGTCCGCGTATCAGGTCGGCGGCCGTCCCGGTGGCCCTGGCCACCTGTGCCTGCTCGGCGCTGCCCCGCGCGCTGAGCGGTTTGGCGAGCAGCCGGGTGGCGGCGAGCAGGGGCACGAGTCCGATCAGTACGAGGAGGCCGAGGGGCACGGAGGTGAGCAGCAGGGCGACGGCGCCGAAGGCGAGGGCCGCGACGGCGCCCGAGCCGATGACCCAGGCGCGGTTGCCCAGACCGATGCGCAGGCTGTCCGACGTGGCGGTGCTCAGCAGCGAACCCGAGCTGCGCGCGCCGTTGGCGAAGCCCCGCGGGTCGAGGACGCGGGCGACCGCGACCAGGCGCAGGTCGTGGGCGGCGCCCTGACTGCCCTGCCGGTTCCAGCGCCCGCCGAGCCGCATGGCGGTGGTCAGTACGGCGAACAGGACGGCGAGCAGCCCGATCCACAGGGCCAGATCGCCCGGTCCGCCGTGGCGTACGGCGTGGTCGACGACGGCGCCGATGAGGACGGGGACGGCCGCTTCGCACATCTGGTGGACGGCCGTGAAGACCGCGGCGCCGACGATCCAGCGGCGCCTGCGGCGGAACGCCCAGCGCAGTACGCCCTGTTCGGTGGGTTCGGGTCCTGGCACGGGTACGGGTTCGTCCCCGGCGTCCGGGTCATCCCGCGTCGCCGCGGTGGTCACCCTCTCCAGTTCAGCCTCGGCTGTGCGGGCCGCCATGGGTCTCCCCCAAACTTGATTGCGTCGTACCGATGTCGTCGTGCTCGTGTGGTCGTACGGGTGTCGTCGTGCTGCGGGGACGCGGTCCCGCGCCCCGCGGTGTTCAGCGGCCCCGCCGGTACTGGCGGGCCAGCAGAAAGATCAGATAGAGGCCGCCCACCGCGCCGGTGGCCACGCCCACCGGAAGCTCCGTCGGGAGCGCCCGCTGCGCGGCCAGGTCGCTGACCGGCATGATCAGGGCCCCCATGGCTGCGGCGGGTCCGATGCCCACCCCGGGCGCCCGGGTCAGCCGCCGGGCCAGCTGCGGCGCGGCCAGCGCGACGAAGGTGACCGGCCCCGCCGACGCGGTCGCCACCGCCACCAGGGCCACAGCGGTGACCACCAGCGTCAGCCGGGTGCGTTCCACCGAGAGGCCGAGTGCGTGGGCGCTGTCGTCGCCCATTTCGAGCAGATTGCCGCCACGGTTCACCAACAGGAGGAGCGGGAGCAGCACGGCCATGGCCGCCGCGAGCGGCACCACCTGGCTCCAGCTCCGGCTGTTGAGGCTGCCGGTGAGCCACACCTGGGCGGTCAGGGCGTCGTTGAGCGAGGCCCTGGTCAGCATCCACTGGTTGAAGGCGGTCAGCATGCCGGTGACCCCGATGCCGACCAGGATCAGCCGGAACCCCTGCACCGAACGGCGCCGGAATGCCAGCAGATAGACGGCGGTGGCGGTCAGCAGACCACCGGCCACCGCGCTCGCGGACACGGCCGCGGGCGAACCGTGCACGACCACGAGGCAGACGACAGCGCCGGTGGCCGATCCCGTACCGAAGCCGATGACGTCCGGACTGCCCAGCGGATTACGGGTGATGCTCTGGAAGACCGCGCCGGCGGCGCCGAGCGCACCGCCCACCAGGACCCCGGTCAGCAGCCGCGGCAGCCGCAGCCCCTCGACGACGAACCGGGTCGCGTGGTCTCCGCTGCCGAGCAGGGCGCGCACCACGTCGGCGACCGGGATCCGGTAGTCCCCGGTCGCCAGGGTGTAGAGCCCGACGGCGACCACCGAGGCCAGCAGCACCGCGCACACCGCCACACTGCGGACCCGTACGCGTACCGCCAGCAGGCCGCCGATGCGTACGACCCGGAAGTGCGCGGCCGGGCGGGGGGCCCGGGCACCGGTGTCCCGGCGCGACAGCACGGACGTCACAGCTGGGCGATCCTTCCGCTGCGGGCCAGGGCGATGAAGACGGGAGCGCCCAGGAAGGCGGTGACGATGCCCACTTCGAGCTCGCCCGGCCTGGTGACCACCCGGCCGACGACATCGGAGCCGATCAGCAGGATCGGCGCCACGAGCATCGAACAGGGCAGTACGAAGCGCTGGTCCGGCCCGGTGAGGAAGCGCGCCAGATGCGGTACTGCGAGCCCGATGAAGCCGATCGGGCCGACGGCGGCGGTGGCAGCGCCGCAGAGCAGCGTCACCGCGAGGGCGCCGAGGACGCGGGTGCGTCCCACACGGGCTCCGAGCGCGCGGCCGGTGTCCTCGCCGAGCGCGACGGCGTTGAGCGACCGGCCGAGGCCGAGCGCCAGGAGCGCCCCCACGGCGATGAACGGAAGCACCTGCCACATCACCGTGCTGCTGCGCCCGACGACCGAGCCCACGTTCCAGTAGCGGAATTGGTCGAAGGCGGCAGGTTTGAGCAGCAGGACGGCGGTGGTGAACGCCGTCAGCGCGGCCGTCACCGCGGTGCCGGCCAGCGCGAGCCGCACCGGTGTGGCACCGGACCGCCCGGCCGAACCGAGGAGGTAGACGACCACGGAGACCGCGGCGGCGCCGCCGAACGCGAACCAGATGTAGGCCCACGTACTCTGCAGCCCGGCGAAGCCGATACCGACGGCGACGGCCGCCGACGCACCCGAGTTGACGCCGAGCAGACCGGGGTCGGCCAGCGGATTGCGGGTCAGCGCCTGCATCAGCGCACCGGCCAGGCCGAGCGCCACGCCGACCACAAGCCCCAGTTCCGTTCTCGGCAGCCGCTGCTGACGGACGACGAGTTGGTCGTCGCTGCCGTCGAAGTGGAACAGAGCGTCGAACACGGTGTGCCAGGAAATGGACTTGGCCCCGACCACCATGCTGAGCGACACGACGGCAGCCAGCAGGACGAGACCGATGAGCAGTCCCGTCGCCCGGCCCGCGGTGGAGTACCGCCGGCCGTCACGTCGGGCCTTGCTCCGGGACTGAGCCGGAGATATCTGGGGAGCAGCGGACGAGGACACGAAAAGTGAGGTTAGCCTAACCTTCTCTCCACCAGCAATGCACGGCGCCGCTCGCGCCGTCACGCCGCCGTGCCCCAGCGCAACCGGCGGCCCCGAGAAGGGATCCCGACCATGAACAGCCCTATACGCCCGTCGCGGCCGCACCGCGCCCTGCTGGGCGCCTGCTGCCTGCTGACCGTCGCCGCAACCCTGACCGCGTGCGGGGGCTCGTCCGGCAGTGACACGGACGGGGCGGACACCAAGGACGCCAAGACCGCCAGGACCGACGCGGGCGCCTTCCCCGTCACGATCACGAGCAAGTTCGGCACGGCCAGGATCACCAAGGCCCCGAAGCGCGTCGTCGCCCTGGGCTGGAGCGACCAGGACGCGCTGCTCGCTCTCGGCGTGAAGCCGGTCGCGATCGTGAAGACCGAGGACAGCTTCAAGAACGGCGTCGGCCCCTGGGCCGAGAAGGCCCTCGGCGACTCCCGCCCGGAGGTGCTGAACACCACGGACGGCTACTCGGTCGAGAAGATCGCCGCACTCCACCCGGACCTGATCGTGGGGGTCCAGTCAGGGCTGACCGGCGCGGACTACACCAAGCTGTCCCAGATCGCGCCCACCGTCGGCTACTTGAAGGGGCGGCAGGCGTACGGCACCCCCTGGGAGGAGCAGACCGACCTGATCGGCAAGGCGGTCGGCCGCGGGAAGGAGGCGAAGGCGGCCGTCGCGCAGGTGAAGTCCGGACTGCGCAAGGACGCGAAGACCTACCCGCAGCTTCAGAACAAGAGCTTCCTGTACGCCTTCCCCCAGCCCGCCAACGGGCGGGTGGTGCTGTACAAGGACGAGCGGACCAAGGTGCTCCAGCAGGTCGGCCTCACACTGGACCCGGTGGTCGGCAAGGGCGCGAAGATGAACAGTTTCGCCAACTCGCTGAGTACGGAGCACCTCGACGAGCTGACGTCCGACGCCCTGATCATTTGGTACAACACGCCCAAGGACCGGACCCAGCTGGAGTCGAGCGCCGCGTTCAAGAAGCTGCCCGCGGTCCGGCACCACGCCTATGTCCCGCTCGACCGGACCATGTCCCAGGCCACCAGCGCCCCCAGCGTGCTGAGCATCCCGTGGTCGATGCAGAAGCTGCTGCCGCCGCTGGCCAAGTCCCTGGGCTGACGCCCGGCGCCACCACGGCGTACCGAAGAGCCGCATAGCCGCCAAGGCGGGCCGGACATGCGGCTCTTCGGCATGTCCGCGGTCGGGACGGGACCGCGGCCGACGCGGTACCCCACGACAACAGGCCACTTGACGAGACCCATAACTAAGGCAAGGCTTACCTAAGCAAGTCGCCGACTGCCGGGCCCCGTGGCATGCCACAGCACCGTCATGCCCGCAGGCCGCCTCCCCGTGCGCCTGTCCCCGTGCCCCGGTTCCGTCCCCTGCTCCCGTCCGCCTGTTCCCGTCCGCTTGGAGGACCGTCATGACACTTGCCCCTTCGGAGATACTCAGCAGCCTGGATCCCGAGGACTCCAACAGCATCGTCAAGGCGTTCGCCGCCAACACCGCCTTCCGCGCCGCCGAGTGGGAGGAACTCACCACCGAGGACAACCCCTACCGACGGCCCGTCAGGCCGGACGACCTGGCCTGGCTCGACTACAGCAAGCCGATGCCGGCCGCCAAGGCGCTCAAGCTCAGCGCACTCCTCGGCCACCGGATGCTGCGCAATGTCTATGACAGCGGACTGCTCTACCTGCCGCCGACAGCCGGCAAGGCGCCCGAGACCGACGGCGCCGCGTTCTACAGCGACCGCAACCGGATGCTCGGCGCCCTCGCCGCTCCCGTACTCGAACAGCATCTGTTCACCCTGCTCGACGGTGAGCGCAAGCCGCTCGGCAGCAGCGACCCCGCCCACCTCAGGCGCGAGGTGCGCGAGTACTACCAGCAGCGGATCGCGGAGCCCGGCAGGGCGTTCACCACAGCCCTGGCCACCAAGGACCGCAAGGCGTCGGCCACATTCGTGATGCTGCAGCTCAGCGCATTCCTGCCGGCCGCCCGCACCGCGGTCGGCCGCGCCGCGCTCGGTGAGTACGACGCGACGCACCCGGGCGCCCGCACCTTCCTCCTCGACGACTACCGTTCCTGGGCCGGGCTGCACGACACGTACCGCACCCTGCTCGCCGGCGCCGCCCTCAAGCCCACCGCGGCCGCCTACTGGCAGCTCTGCCTCGGCACTTCGCTGGCGCGCGGCAACCACCTGCACCAGCTGTCGCACAACCGCGAGAAGTACCCCGAGTTCCTGGGCGCCCTGCTGCACCACAAGATCGAGGAAGCCGCCGACGGGCCGCGCTTCGCGGAGGTCTTCGAGGACGGACTCGGCCTGCGCAGCACCCTGTTCGACGCTCTGGGCGCCGTCCGCGAAACCGACCTCGACGCGCTGGTCGACCGGCTGCTGCTGCCGCTGGTCGGCGTCTACGGGGACCGGGCGGTGGACCGCTTCCACCAGGGGTTCGCCGACGCCCGCTGGTTCTCCCAGCTCTGGGACGAGGACCTCGCGGAGCAACTGGCCTGGGCCGACAGCATCGAACTGCACCAGGAGAAGGCCGAGCGGATCAGCAAGCACATCGAGGACAACAACATCGTGGTGGACCTCGACACCTTCGTGGAGAGCAACGAGGAGACCTCCACCACCCATGTGCACAACGAGCACCGGCTCGTGATGGTCGAGCGCGGCCAGATGCACTTCTGGAACAACACGACGCACAAGCTGGAGTTCAACGAGGGGGACAAGGTCCTCATCCCGGTGTCCAGGCTGCACGGCTCGACCGTGCTGTCCGGCGAGTGCACCTACCACCAGCCGATCATCCCGGAAGAGATGTACCAGCAGTTCTGACCTTCGCCCACCGGCCGGGCGCCACCGAGCACGGCGCCCGGCCGGTGCGACGCGCGGCAACGCCGCCCCGTCACGCCGACCGTTCGACTCAGCGCGGTCGCCGGACCGAGCACGTCACGGCCCCTTCCGGGATGGAGTTCCAGCAGTGCCCAGCCCTTCTGACAGCAACGGCGTGCCCGCCGGGCCGACGGCCGAAGCGGAGATCGCCGCCTGCACCATCGGGAGTACGCCCCAGTGGGGCCCTTCCGTGGCCCGCGAACTGATAACGACCCTGCTCAGCGCCGGGAATCCGTTCCCCTGCACCTTCGCGGTGGCCGCCGCGAAGAAACGCGCCCTGCGGTTCGGCTTCGTGGAGAGCGCGCACGACGACGGGACTTGGGGACCACTCGTCGACATCCTCAGCAGCTATCTGGAGTGCTACCGGGACCTCGGCAAGGACACGTCCCTGGTGGTGTTCTTCCGCCCCGACGAACACGTCCTGAGCCTGGACGAGTACTTCCAGCGGTTCTGGTCGGTGCTGCAGTTCCTGCACGAGAAGGACCCGGAACCGTGGCCCGGAGCGGTACCGACCGATCCGGAGGAGCTGATGTGGGAGTTCAGCTTCGGCGGCACCGAGATCTTCGTCGTCTGCAACACCCCGGGGCATGTCACCCGGCACAGCCGCAACAGCCAGGGGTTCATGATCACCTTTCAGCCGCGCTGGGTCTTCGAGGGGCTGGAGGCCGACTCCCCGCGCGGTGCCAGGGCACGCAAGGTGATCCGCAACCGGATCCGGCGCTTCGACGGTATGGAGCCCGCCCCCGAACTGGGCAACTACGGCGAAGAGGGCAATTTGGAGTGGCGCCAGTACTTCCTGCCGGACACACCTGAGGGGACCGTGCCCGCCTGCCCGTTCCGAGCCGGCCGGGAGCACCGTACAGAACTGCCGACCGACGAAGAGATCCCGGAGCACAAGCGATGAACACGACAGGACCCGGTAACGGCACAACGCCCGGCGCCGACGCGGGCGGTGCGGCCGACGGCGCCGCGGACGAGTACGCCGCAGTCGTCAACGACGAGGGCCAGTACGCCCTGTGGCGGGCCTGGCGTCCGCTCCCCGGTGGCTGGCACCCGACGGGGGTGCGCGGCAACCGCGAGCAGTGCCTGGCGTACATCGAGCGCGAGTGGACCGATATGCGCCCCCGCAGCCTGCGCGGCGAGCCGCAACAGCCGACCGGCTGAACCAGCGGCAGAACCGGCCCGCCCCCTCCCCTTCGGGCCCTGCGGCCGACCGGCCCACCGGCCCTCCACCCCTGCGGCCCACCGCCCTTGCGACCCTCCGGCCCTCCGACCACAGAACGGATACCGCCCGCCATGACCGACTTTGCCGACGGACAGCCGCTGACGGGCTCCCAGTCGGGTATCTGGTACGCCCAGCAGCGCGACCCGATGAGCCCGGCGTACAACTGCGCCGAATACATCGAGATGACCGGCCCGCTGGACGTGGAGCGCTTCGAAGAGGCGCTGCGGCGGACGGTCACCGGGATCCCGGCGCTGTGGGTCCGCTACGCCGAGCGGGGCGCGGGTGCGGAGCCGGTCGCCGTGCAGCGCGAACCCGACCGGGCCGACACCGGCGTGCCGCTGCTCAGGATCGACGCCGCAGCCCGACAGGACCCGCTCGCGCACGCCCTGGAGTGGATGCGCGCGGACCTGCGGCGGCCGGTGGACCTCGCGGCCGGCCCCCTGGCGCGCAACGCGCTCATCCGTATCGGCCCCGAGCACCACCTCTGGTACTTCATGTGCCATCACATCGCCCTGGACGGCTACGGATTCACTCTGGCCGAACGCCGGGTCGCCGAGCTGTACACCGCGGCGGCGAAGGGCGACGACGGCCTGTCCGCACCGTTCGCCGGGCTGGGCGAACTGCTCTCCGAAGAGGCCGGCTACCGGGCGTCGGAGCGCTTCGGACACGACCGTGACCACTGGAAGGACCTGCTGGCGGGCGCCGCCGAGCCCGCCGGTCTCGCCTCCGGTACGGCTCCGCCCTCCGCGGGGTTCCTGCGGGCGCGGTGCCCGCAGCCGGAGGCCGCGCGCCGCACTGTGCAGCGGGCGGTCGGGGAACTGCGCACCACCCGGCCCGAGTTCCAGCTCGCCGCCGTCGCCGCGTATCTGCACCGGGTCACCGGCCGGTCCGACATCGTACTGGGACTGCCTTTCGCGGGCCGCCTCGGTTCGGTCGCGGCCCGCATCCCGACGGCCACCGTCAACGTCCTGCCGCTGGTCCTCGACCTGAGCCCGGGGATGACCCCGGCCGAGCTGGCCGGTCAGGTGCACGAGCGGCTCCGCGCGCTCCGCAGGCACGCCAGGTACCGCGGCGAGGACATCCGCCGCGATCTGCGGCTCCCCGCCACCGGGCGCCGCCTGACCGGGCCCCTGGTGAACGTCGGGATGACCGCCCCCGACCTGCGCTTCGACGGCCGGCCGGCGCAGGTGCACTTCCTCTCCGCAGGTCCGGTCGACGACCTGACCCTCACCTTCCGCGAAGACCCGCGGGAGGAGAGCGCGGATCTCACCCTCGACGGCAACCCGGCGCTCTACGACGGCAAGGAGATCGCCGCGCACCACCGCCGTCTGCTCACCTTCCTGGAGTCCTTCGCGGCCGCCCCGCACTCCCCCATCGGCCTCCTGGACACCGTGGCCGCTCAGGAGCGGCCCGAGATCCCCGAACTCGGCCCGGCCACAGCGGATTACCCGCCGCACGAGCCGGGCGCCACCCTCACCGAGCTGGTGGGCCGGCAGGCCCGTACCCGTCCCGACGCCATCGCCGTGGTCCACGGTGCCACCCGCCTCAGCTACCGGGAGCTCGACGAGGACGCCAACCGGCTCGCGCACGAACTCGCCGGAAGAGGCATCGGCAGGGGCGACCTGGTCGCCCTCGCCCTGCCCCGGTCGGCGCGGCTGGTGACCGCGGTCCTGGCGGTACTCAAAGCGGGCGCCGGCTATCTGCCCCTGGACCCGCACCAGCCCGCCGCGCGCACCGCCGCCGTACTGCGCTCGGCCCGCCCGGCGCTGCTGGTCACCGAGACGGCGGACGGCGGGGCGGGCAGTGAAGCGGACGGTGAAGTGGCCGCCGACCGGCTGGTGCTGGACGCCCCCGCCGTGCTCGAAGCCCTCGCGGCGCACCCCCGCACGCCGCCTGACGTCGCCGGGGCGAGCGAGCACGACTGTGCGTACGTCATCCACACCTCGGGGTCCACCGGAGAGCCCAAGGGCGTGGTGATCCCGCACCGCAACGTCGTACGGCTGCTCACGGCCACCGACCGCTGGTTCGGCTTCGGACCCGACGACACCTGGACGCTGTTCCACAGCTACGCCTTCGACTTCTCCGTCTGGGAACTGTTCGGCGCGCTGGTCACCGGGGGCAGACTGGTCGTCGTACCGCACACCGTCAGCCGGGCGCCGGCCGAATTCCTGCGGCTGCTCGTGGACGAGCGCGTCACCGTGCTCAACCAGACGCCCACCGCCTTCGAGCAGCTGTCCGCCGCGGACCGCCAGGACCCGCTGACCGGAAGCGAACTGACGCTACGTCATGTGATTCTGGGCGGCGAGCCGCTGCGGCCGGCCGTGCTCGGCGACTGGTTCCTGCGGCACCCGGAGGGAGCGCCGCGGCTCGTCAACATGTACGGGATCACCGAGACCACCGTGCACGTCACCCACCGGGAGCTCGGGGCCGGCGACGCGGCACCGGACGCCACCGGGCTCATCGGCGTCCCGCTGCCGGACCTGCGCGTGCGGCTGCTCGACTCCGCTCTCTGCCCGGTACCGCCGGGCGCGGTCGGCGAGCTGTACGTCGCGGGCCCGGGGCTGGCCGACGGCTACCTCGGGCGGCCCGGACTGACCGCCGAACGGTTCCTGCCCGACCCCTACGGGCCGCCCGGTTCGCGGATGTACCGCAGCGGTGACCTGGCACGCCGGGACGGGCAGGGGCTCCTCGACCACCGGGGCCGGGCCGACGACCAGGTGAAGCTCCGCGGCTTCCGGATCGAGCCCGGAGAGATCGAGGCGGCGCTCCTCACCCATCCCGGCATCTCCCAGGTGGCCGTGGTCTCCCGGGAGGACACCGGTGTGGGCCGCCGGCTGGTCGCCTACGCCGTGCCGCACGCCGACGCGGCGGTGGACCCCGGCGCGCTGCGCGG
>NZ_JAAGLN010000141.1 GCF_010548145.1 Streptomyces sp. SID10853 | reverse complement strand
GCCTGCGGTGCGGCCGGCTGTGTGGCCGGCTGTGCGGCCTGCGGTGCGAGTGCCGGTGCGGGCAGCCACAGTTCGAGCGGTTCGTCGCCGGTGAGGCGCACGCGGAGCCGGTCCGGGCCGAGGTCGGGCAGGCGACCGCCACCGAGTACGGCCGCGCCGACGGCGAGCGACCAGAGGCGGGAGACGAGCCCGAGGTGGAGGGTGGAAGCGGCCACCCGGAGCTGGTCGTTCGGGGGCCGGCCGGTCCGGGGCCGGCCGGTGCCCATCCGCCGGGCGTACAGCCGCACATACGCATCGAGTGGACTGCTGCCCAGGCGACCGTGAGCCGGGCCCGCGCCCGCGCTGTCCACCGATCCCTCCTCCGCCCCGTCCACCGACCCCTCCTCCGATCCGTACAGATCGGACAGCGCGACGAACCCGTCCGGGTCGTCCCGTTCGCCGTGCCGGGCGGTGAAGTACGGCCCGACGGAGCCCAGTTCGGCGAGTACGGCTCGGGCGAGTGCGGCGGAGGCTTCGGACACGGGTTCACCAATGGGGTTCGACGGCTGCGGACCGGCCGGCCCGGGGCGGACCGGCGAGCGGTGGGGCGGTGGGGCGGCTATTTCAGCAGCCGGGACATCCGCCGGTCCGCCAGGGTCTTGCCGCCGGTCTGGCAGGTGGGGCAGTACTGCATCGAGGAGTCACTGTAGGAGACCTCGCGGACGGTGTCCCCGCAGACAGGGCACGGCTCTCCCGTGCGTCCGTGCACCCGAAGCCCGCTCTTCTTCTCCGCCTTCAGATCGCGCAGGGCCAGCCCGCGCGACCTCTCGACGGCTTCGGTGAGCGTCGACCCGATCGCCGCGTACAGCACGGCGACCTCCTCGTCGGAGAGCTTGGCGGCCAGCCGGAACGGCGACATCCGGGCCACGTGCAGGATCTCGTCCGAGTAGGCGTTGCCGATCCCGGCGATCATGCTCTGGTCGCGCAGGACGCCCTTGATCTGCCGGCGCTCGCCCGCCAGCAGGCCGGTGAAGACCGCCGGAGTGAAGGACTCGGCGAGCGGATCGGGCCCAAGGCGCGCGATACCGGGCACCTCCAGTGGATCGCGTACGACATGGACCGCCAGCCGCTTCTGCGTGCCCGCCTCGGTGACGTCGAACCCGGTGCCCTCCGGCTCCGTCAGCCTGACCCGGAGCGCCAGCGGGCCCTTGCCGGGGCGGGGTGGCGCGTCCGGCAGGCGCTCGCTCCAGCGGACCCAGCCCGCCCGGGCGAGATGCATGACCAGATGCACGCCGCCGGCGTCGAGGTCGAGGAACTTCCCGTGCCTGGTCACACGGTCGAACGCCCGCCCTTCAAGCGCGGTGAGGGGCGGGTCGTAGGTCTTGAGCGCGTGGATGGCCACCAGGTGGACACGGGCGACGGTACGGCCGACGATGTGCTCGCCCAGGAACCGGGTGAGGGACTCGACCTCCGGCAATTCAGGCATAACGCCATTCTGCCTCGCGTCGCGGCACTTTGACGACAGGCCGTAGGTCCCACGACCGCCGCAGGACCGCCCGGTCCGCCGCCCTCTCACCGGGCGCCGGACCGGACCGTACGTACGTGCCCTCACGCGGCGGGAACGCGGTCCAGGAACCCGTGCACCGTACGGATACGGCCGTCATCCGCGAGCGCGATCACATCGAACCCGGCGACGGGCGCCGACCCGTCGGCGGAGGACACCAGCTCCCAGCCGAACCGGGCGATGCCGTGGTGGCCGTCGACGCCCCCGGTCTGCCGGAACTCGAAGCCGGGGAACTGCTCGCCGGCCGCAGCGATCACGGCCGCGATCCCGTCGTGCCCGCTGACATCGGCGAGCGGATCGGTGTAGCTGCCGCCCTCGGTCCAGGCGGCGGCGACGGCTTCGGCGATCTCCCCGGGACGCCCGGCGGCGTTCCACGCCTCGAAGTAACGGGCGACAGCGGTCTCGTACACGGACATGGTGAATCGGCCTCCGGCAGGTCGTACGGACGGGTGAGCCCCGGAGCCCGGTAGGAGTGCGCCTCCCGGGCTCCGGATGACGTCAGCCTGCCGCGCGAGGGCGGAGGGGTCGATGACGTACGGGGTAATGGTGCAGGTGGACACAGGGGAGGTACGGGGTGGTGGTGCCGGGCCACCGGGATCCCCGCACGGCACCGGGCTCAGCCCTTCACAGCCACCGCTGGGCCGCCTCGACGCTGTCGCCCCCACTGGTGTTGAACGCGATGGCGGCCTGTGGCGCGTGCTGCCGGATCAGATTCACGGACTGCTCGAACAGGGCCAGAAGCGCCTCGGGCTTACGGAGGCCACCGCCGACGACCACGACGTCCCAGGGCCGCCCGGACAGCGCCGCGACCATGGTGGGAACGGCCGACTCGTCGAACGGGATCAGGGCCATGGACGCGTCCACGCCGAGCGCCCCGAACCGGGCCAGCTCACCGTCGAGGGCCGCGCGGAGGGCATCGGCGTCGATACCGGGCACCAGGTGCGGGTCAATACCGAGGACGAGTACGGAGGACATCCGGGCAGTCTACGGAGCCCCGGAGGTGCCCTGGCTGCGGGTCGGCGCACACGGACCGCCGCGCCGCAGCTCGGTCAGCCAGACGTGTCCCGGGTGGGTCAGGTCCAGGAATCCGGCCAGTGCGCTCCGCCGGTCGGCCGACAGCAGGCGCAGCGTGGCGGCGAAGTCCCGCTGGTCCTTGGGGCGGGTGTGCGCGGCCTTGAAGAGCAGCACCAATTCGGGTGCGAGATAAGGGATTCCGCTCGCGGTCCGCCGGATGACCGCGCTGTACGGCAGCCGGATCGCCGGATCGCGGCGGCAGATCCAGATGTCCCCGTCGTGCGGCTCGCGGAAGACGTCGAGCAGGTACGCCCCGGTGGCCCGGTCACGCAGCCAGGTCTGCCGCGTCACGTCCAGTACCTCGGCCGGCGCCGCTTCCCAGATACGCCCGGACCCCACCGCGTCGAAACGAACCCGGCCGTCCCGGAACCTCCGGCCGCTGTGCGGGAGCCCGGTCCGGCCCCGCCGGTGAGGCGGTCGCGGATCTCGGGGAACCGGGCCGCCGGGACCGCGATCTCGATGTCGTCGTGCTCCCGGCTCTGCTCGCCCCGGAACAGGTCGAGCGCCCAGCCCGCGGCGACGTACCACGGCGCGGTGACCCCGGAGAGAAGTGCGGCCACGTCCTGGGGGTGCCAGCAGCCCGCCCACCGTGCGTCGATCTCCTCGGGGGCCACCACGACACCACCGGCGGGAACCTCTTCCGTCATCCCGCCAACCTACCGGCGTACCGCACCCGGCCGTTCCAGGACCTTCGCAGGGGCGAATGTGAGATTCCGGATCCGGAGTCCTGGTGAATCTTTGCCGGGGGAACGGCTCGGGTTCTTCACCCCGTCACGCGAAACTGACAAACTGACAGATCTGATGGCGCCGGGCCACCGAGGGCTGTCTCCGGTCAGGGGACTCCACTCGACTCGGTGTGCGCGAGCAGATCCGATCCGCGCGCCACCCCCCCACCATCCCCGGTGTCCGCGGGGCGATTCGACAGCCGTCCCGCCCACGGCAGCACGGGGACAGTTGCACGGAAGGAAACACCCTTGCACAAGCGAAAAGGGAAGCGATGGCTGCCTGCGGCCGCCCTCGGCGGCGTTGTGGCCGCAGGAGCCTTCGCTTTCCTGCCTGCCATCGCACAGGCGGGAAACGAGGACGACGCCAAACAGCCCACCGCGCAGGCCGACTTCACCGAGGCCGCTGCGGAGTTCAAGGTGCCGGTCTCCGTCCTCCAGGGCGTGGCACACGAGGAGTCCGGCTGGCAGCAGCACACCGGGTACAGCAACACCGGTGGCTGGGGTCTGATGAACCTCACTGATGTGACGCCGAAGATGGTGGCGGACGGCGCGGCCGGAGTCACCGGCCGCTCCGGCCTCACGTCGCTCACCGACCACCCCGAACTGCACACCCTGCAGGCGGCGGCGAAGCTGACCGGTGTACCGGCGGACCAGCTCCAGCACAACCAGAAGGACAACATCCGGGGCGGGGCCGCTCTGCTCGCCTCGTACCAGAAGCAGCTCACCGGCAGTACGTCCGCCGACCCGTCGCAGTGGACCGCGGCGATCGCCAAGTACAGCCGGATGTCGGACCGGAAGGCGGCCACGTCGTACGTCCACGACGTGTTCGCCACCATCGCGTCCGGCGGCAAGCAGAGCGCGTCGGCGGCCGCCGGAACGAAGGCGGCCAAGGCAGTCAAGGCGCCCGCCGCCGCGGTCAGCATGCGGGCCGTGCCGTCGGCGAAGCCGGTCACCGGCCAGCTGAGCAAGCTCCGGCTGAAGGACACCGCGTCCCCGCAGGCCGAATGCCCGCAGTCGATGAACTGCCAGTTCGTCCCCGCCGACCCGTCCAACGGCCAGGTGTCCGACCGCCCCGCCAACGGCATAAAGATCAACCAGATCATCATCCACACCACCGAGGGGTCGTACGACGAGGCGATCAAGACCTTCCAGACCGCGGGCGGCGCCTCGGCGCAGTACGTGATGCGGTCGTCGGACGGTGCGGTGACCCAGATGGTCGCCGACAAGGACGTCGCGTTCGGAGACGGCAACTACGACAGCAACCTGCACTCCGTCCAGATCGAGCACGAGGGCTTCTCCGCCCACGGCGCTGACTGGTACACGACGGCTGCCTACCAGCAGACGGCGGACCTGGTGAAGTACCTCGCCGCCCGGTACGACATCCCGCTCGACCGGCAGCACATCCTCGGCCACGACAATGTGCCGGGGCCGTCGGACTCCACCCTGTCGGGCATGCACTGGGACCCGGCCGACGGCTGGGACTGGACGCGCTTCATGCAGCTGCTCGGCGCCCCGTTCGACCTCGGCGCCCACGGTGTCGGGCCGGTCGGTTCCGCGGTGACCATCACCCCCGGGTTCAGCGAGAACAAGCAGACGTACACGGTCTGCCCCGCTGACGACCCGTCGGGTTCGGTCACCACCTGCACACCGGTGACGCAGCCGTCGAGCGCCCTGTTCGTACGCAGCGCACCGAGCGACGACGCCCCGCTCATCCTCGACCCGGTCGTCCACCCGGACGCCGGGGCCAAGGGCGGCACGGACAGCGTCAGCGACTGGAGCACCACCGTCCAGGCCGGGCAGCAGTTCGTCGTCGCCGGGCAGCAGGGCGACTGGACGGCGATCTGGTACGACGGCCAGAAGGGCTGGATCCACAACCCCGGCGGCAGCAACACATCGCCCGCCCCGGGCGCGCGGATCATCAAGCCGGCCGGCACCACCGCCGCCCCGGTGTACGGCACGGCGTACCCGGACGCGTCCGAGTACCCGTCCGGGCTCTCCCCGTCCACGCAGGCCCCGCTGACCGCGAAGAACTACTCGATCCCGGTCGGCCAGGCATATGTGGCGGCCCAGCCGCCGGCCGGCAGCGCGGACTTCTTCCCCACGGGTGGAAAGGTGGTGACCGGGGCCAAGAAGTACTACACGGTCCAGTTCAACCACCGCTACATCCTGGTCAACTCGGGGGACGTCACGGAGACGCGGATGGTGCGCCACTGACGTACGCAGGCCACCGCGACAGGTGAAGCGGGCGTGGCTCCCGGGGCTCAGCGGCCCCGGGAGCCACGCCCGTTCGGCTGCCGGCCGGTGAAATCCACGGAACGACACCCGACCCGGCGGGTTAGTGTCCCCGTATGACAGCCGGCCGTTTCTCGCCCACCACGGAACGCGACGCCCTGTGCGCGTTTCTCGACGGGCAGCGTGCGGCCCTCACCCGTAAGGTCACCGGCATCTCCGACGCCGACGCCCGCAGGACCCCCACCGTGAGCACGCTCTCCCTGCTGGGCATCCTCAAGCACTGCGCGCTGTGGGAGCGCCGGTGGTTCCGGATCATCGCGGCCGGTGAGATCTTCCCCGGCGAGTGGCCCGCCAACGGCGAGCAGGACACCGATCTGGAGGACTTCCGGGTCGACGAACGCGACACGGTGGAGCAGTGGCTGGCCACCTATGAGGAGCGGTCGGCCGCGTCGAGGAAGGTGGTCGCGGCCATGGGCCTGGACGACCCCTGCGGCTGGCCGCAGGCCGCGGACCGCAATCTGCGATGGGTGCTCCTGCACATGATCGAGGAGACGGCACGGCACGCGGGCCACGCGGACATCATCCGCGAGACCCTGGACGGAAGCTCCGGCGTCTGACACTCGTGCGTACGGTCATGCCCACGCTCACGGAATCCGGTACTCCTGTTCCGGGCGGCCGGTCGCTCCGTAGCGCAGCTTCATCTTCAGCAGGCCACTGGTGACCAGCCCCGCGAGGTAACGCTGGGCGGTGGCGCGCGAGACGCCGATGAGGGAACCGACCTCTCCGGCCGACAGCGGGGACGCCGAACTCCGTACGGCCGACAGCACCGCTTCGCCCGTCACCGTACGCGCCGCGGGCGGGCGGCCCGCGCGGTTCCCCGGCGGGGTCCGCAGCGCCGCGTACGCGCTCTCGACCGCGCTCTGGTCGACGATCTCCGCGTCGGTCAGCTGGCGGAAGCGGGCGTAGCCGCGCAGTTTCCCGGCCAGCAGCTCCGGTGTGAACGGCTTGACCAGATAGGCGAGTGCCCCCGCCGACACCGCGCGCCGCACCATCGTTCCCTCGGCCGCCGCGCTCAGGACGAAGGCATCGCACTTCAGGCCGCGCAGCAGATCGATCCCGGAGCCGTCGGGCAGGTAGAGGTCGATCAGGGCCAGGTCCACGGGGGACCCGGCGGCGGCCCGAAGCGCGGCCCCCGCGGAGTTCGCCGTGGCGACGGTCCGGAAACCGGGCACCCCGTCCACCAGCGACGCATGGATCCCGGCGACCCGGAAGTCGTCGTCGACGACCAGGACGGAAAACGGCTCACGCTCGGTCATCGGTCTGCCTCATCGGTCTGTCTCATCGGTGGTCCGGGAACCGATCCGGGAATCGGTTACCCGGATTGCTGTGGGCCCGCTCTCGACGGCCCTTGTCTCGGCGGTCCCGTTCTCGACAGTCCCGTTGTCGGCGGTCCCGTTCCCCGCGGTCTCGTTCTCGACGGCCCCGCTCTCCATGACTCCGGGCAGCCGGGCCACGAACACGGCCCCGCCGGAGACCCGTTCGTGCCCGGCCCCGCCGGAGACCCGTTCGTGCCCGGCCGCTTCCTGCACGGGGACGGGGCCGGGGCCGGGAGCGGGGACGGACAGGGACAGGGAGGGTGAGACGGGCACGGGCACTGGCACGGGTGCGGGTGCGGACGCGGGCGAGGATCCCGGCCCCGGTCCGGATCCCGGCCCCGGTCCGGGCCCTGGCCCCGACGGCTCCGGCGGCGGCCCTCCGCGCTCGGCGAGATGGACGTCCCCGCCCCTGGCCCGCGCGATCTGCCGGGCCAGCGCCAGTCCGATACCCCGGCCGCCGACGGCCGACGTGTGGTCCTTGGTCGACATGCCCTCGCGGAACACATCGTCCGCCGGTCCGCGCGGAACGCCGTCGCCGGTGTCGGCGACAGTGATCAGGAGCGTGGCGCCCTCGGCCATCAACTCGACCTCGACCAGGGCAGGGGAGCGGGACCCGTGCCGGGCGGCGTCGATCGCGTTGTCGACCAGATTGCCGAACACGGTGGTCACATCGACCGGCGCCGTCACGGTCCCGTCGGCCCAGGTCGCCTCGCCGATCACCAGCGTCACCCCGCTCTCCCGCGCCTGGGCGGCCTTCGCGGACAGGAAGGCCCGTACGTAGGAGTCGCGGACCGCGTCGATACCGGGCAGCGCCTCACCCAGCGGGCCCGTACCGAGCAGCGTGCCGATGTACTCGGTCGTCTCCGCGAGGTGACCGCCGTGGACCAGCGCGGAGACCACATGCAGCCGGTTGGCGAACTCATGGCGCTGGGCGCGCAGCGCCGAACTCATCGCCTGGACCGCGTCGAGCTGGCGGGTCAGCGACTCGACATCGGTGCGGTCCTGCACGGTGAGCAGCGTGCCGAGATCCTGCCCGTCGCGTGCGACCGGCCGGGCCGAAAGGACCAGGACGCGCTCGCCGACCGCCGCCATCACCGGGCTGCCGACGGGCGTACGGATCGCCTCCAGCACCCGCGGCGTCAGCCCCAGCGAGCCGACGGACCGGCCGGGCCCGGCATCGGTCGCGAGCAGGCGGCGCGCCTCGTCGTTGATCACGGTGACCGTGCCGCCGTTGTCGACGGCCAGCACCCCTTCGCCGATGCCGTGCAGGACGGCCTCCTGCTCCTGCACCAGACCGGCCAGCTCCTCCGGTTCGAGGCCCAGCGTCAGCCGCTTCCAGCGGCGGGCCAGCAGCGCCGACGCGCCCACGCCGAGCAGCAGGGCGGCGACCAGCCAGCCGAGCCCGCCCAGCAGCACGCGGATCAGCTGCGCCCGTACGTCGGAGACGGCCACACCGGCGTTGGCCTCGCCGACGACCCGGTGCGAGCCCGGCGCGTACACCGGGACCTTCGCGACCACCTCGTCACCGAGATGCGCGTGGTCCCGGGCCAGCACCTCGTGCCCGGCGAGCGCACGGCTGGGGTCGGTGCTCACCATGCGGCCCAGCTGGGAGCGTTCCGGGTGCGCCAGCCTGATGCCACGGTCGTCGGTGACCACCACGAACAGCGAACCCGTCCTGATGCGGGCCGCCTCGGCCGCCGTCTGCACCGGCCCGGCGGCGAGCGTGCCGCGCGGGGTGTCCGCGGCCCTGCCACCGGTCCCGGTGCCGGCAACCGAGTACTGGGCAGCGCCGCGCCGTACGGCGGGCTGGGCGGCGACCGTACGGGCCACCGCGAGCGCGCGCAGCTGGTACTCGTGCACGAGCCGGTGCTCGTTGGAGTACGCGAAGGCGCCGAAGGCCGTGGCCAGGGTCACCGCGACGACCGCGCACTGCAACAGCAGCACCTGGGTCCGCAGCCGCAGCCCGCGCCGCAGCCGTGTCCGGAACCGCCGCCGCATCCGCAGCCCGCGCCGCGGCCTTTCGAGGAATCTCACCCCGTCGACGGTAACCGGCACCGCCCCCGTGCACAGAATGCACAGAACGCGCGGATCAGGGGTTACGCGGGTTGCGCGCAGAACCTGGAGAGCAGTGGCAGGAGCCCGATAGCTTCCGCCCGGGACACAACGAGCCGCACCAGGAGTTCTCTTGCTGAAGATACCGCGCCCCGGACCACAGGCCCGTACGCCTCGCACCCATGGGGGCCGGCTGTGACGGGGCACACATGGACGCTGCTGATCATCCTGGCGGCGGCCATCGCTGTGCTGATCCTGCTGATCAACTCCCGGTTGCGGTTCCACCCCTTCGTCGCGCTGATGACGGTGTCGATCGGTGTCGCGCTGGCCGCGGGCCAGCCCGTCGAGAAGATCGCGGAGTCACTGGAGTCGGGCGCAGGCGGCATCCTCGGCAACGTCGGCGTGACCCTGGCCTTCGGCGCGATGCTCGGCAGGCTGCTCTCGGGGTCGGGCGCCACGGACAAGATCGCGCGCCTGATCGTCGAACGGTCAGGGGAACGCTCCCTGCCCTGGTACATGGCGGGCGCCGCGTTCATCATCGGCATCCCGATGTTCTTCGAGATCGGGCTGATCGTGCTGCTCCCGCTGATCTTCAGCGTGGCCCGGCGCCTCCAGGACACCCACCACGTCAAGGGCTCGCCGTACGTCTTCCTCGCCACTCCCGCGATCGCCGCGCTGTCGACGCTGCACGGAATGGTGGCCCCGCACCCCGGACCGCTGGTCGCGGTGGAGGGCCTGCACGCCAATCTGGGCATCACGATCGTGGTGGGCCTGATCTGCGCGGTCCCGACGATCATCATCGCCGGGCCGGTGTACGGCCGGTGGATCGCGCCGCGTCTCGACGTACACCCCGACCCGGAGCTGGTCGCGAAGTTCGCCGGTCCCGCGACGCCCGACGACACCCCTGCCAACGGCTCCACACCCGCCGACGGCTCCACACCCGCCGACAGCCCCACCCCCACCGGAAACAAGGTCCGTACCGGGTGGGCGCTGACCGCGGTGCTCGTCCCGGTGGTGCTGATGCTGCTGCGCACCCTCGCGGAGCTGGTGTACGACGAGTCGAGCCCGGTACGCCATGTGCTGACCTTCACCGGTGAGCCGGTGATCGCCATGCTCGCGGGCTTCCTCTTCGCGCTGTTCGCACTCGGCTACCGCAGCGACATGACCCCCGACGCGATCCGGACATCGCTGACCGACAGCCTCAAGGCGGTGGCCGGCATCCTGCTGATCATCGCGGGCGGCGGCGCGTTCAACCAGGTCCTCGAGGACTCGGGCATCGGCAAAGCCGTCGAGTCGGCCGCCTCCGGAATGCACATCAACGTGCTGATCCTCGGCTGGCTGCTGGCCCTGCTCCTGTCGTTCTCGACGGGTTCGGCGACCGTGGGAATCGTCGCCGCGACGGGCATCCTGGCGCCCCTGGCACAGTCCGGCAGCAGCCTGCACACGGCGCTGCTCGTGGTCGCGATCGGAGCGGGCTCGATCGGCCTCAACTATGTGAACCACGCGGGATTCTGGCTGGTGAAGGAGTCCTTCGGGATGTCGCTCGGCCAGGCGACGAAGTCCCATACGGCGATCCAGACGATCGTGAGCGTGTGCGGTCTGCTGATGGCGCTGCTGCTGTCGATCGCGGCCTGAGCGGGACGTGCTGCCTGAGCGGGACCGCCGGGTGACCGGGACCGGGGCATGAGCACCTTGCGGCTGCCGGGGCAGCTGTCCGGCGCTCCCGGTGGGGCGCTGCCCGCGGAGTTGTGGTGCCAGGCCCTGCCGTAGGTATGTCGGTACGGGGGCGGGCTCCTGGGCTGCGCCTGGGTCGGGGCAGATACGGCCGGTGCCCCCTGAAAACACCTGTGGCCCGGGAGGAACACTGAGCAGTGTTCCTCCCGGGCCACAGGGCCACGCGCTTTAGAGGTCGAAGTACAGCTCGAACTCGTGCGGGTGCGGACGCAGCTGGATCGGGGCGATCTCCTGGGTGCGCTTGTAGTCGATCCACGTCTCGATCAGGTCGGACGTGAAGACACCGCCGGCCTGGAGGTACTCGTTGTCGGCCTCCAGGGCGTCGAGTACCGCCGGGAGCGAGGTCGGGACCTGGGCGACGCCCGCGTGCTCCTCGGGAGCCAGCTCGTAGAGGTCCTTGTCGATCGGCTCGGCCGGCTCGATCTTGTTCTTGACGCCGTCGAGGCCGGCCATCAGCAGTGCCGAGAAGGCCAGGTACGGGTTGGACGACGGGTCGGGGGCGCGGAACTCGACGCGCTTGGCCTTCGGGTTCGAGCCGGTGATCGGGATACGCATCGCGGCCGAGCGGTTGCGCTGCGAGTAGACCAGGTTGACCGGGGCTTCGAAGCCGGGCACCAGGCGGTGGTAGGAGTTCACCGTCGGGTTGGTGAAGGCCAGCAGCGACGGGGCGTGCTTCAGGATGCCGCCGATGTAGTAGCGGGCCATGTCGGACAGGCCCGCGTAGCCCTGCTCGTCGTAGAAGAGCGGGGAGCCGCCGGTCCACAGGGACTGGTGGACGTGCATGCCCGAGCCGTTGTCGCCGAAGATCGGCTTCGGCATGAAGGTCGCGGTCTTGTCGTTGCGCCAGGCGACGTTCTTCACGATGTACTTGAAGAGCATCAGGTCGTCGGCCGCGGCGAGCAGCGTGTTGAACTTGTAGTTGATCTCCGCCTGGCCGGCGGTGCCCACCTCGTGGTGCTGGCGCTCGACCTGGAGGCCGTTCTTGTCCAGCTCCAGGGAGATCTCGGCACGCAGGTCGGCGAAGTGGTCGACCGGCGGGGTCGGGAAGTAGCCGCCCTTGTAGCGGACCTTGTAGCCGCGGTTGTTCTCCACCGCACCGGTGTTCCAGGCGCCGGCCTCGGAGTCGATGTGGTAGAAGCTCTCGTTCGCCGAGGTCTGGAAGCGGACGCTGTCGAAGACGTAGAACTCGGCCTCGGGGCCGAAGTACGCGGTGTCGGCGATCCCGGTCGACGTGAGGTACGCCTCGGCCTTCTTCGCCACGTTCCGCGGGTCACGGCTGTACTGCTCACCGGTGATCGGGTCGTGGATGAAGAAGTTGATGTTGACCGTCTTGTCGCGGCGGAAGGGGTCGACTCGGGCGGTCGAGAGGTCCGCGCGGAGCGCCATGTCGGACTCGTGGATGGCCTGGAAGCCGCGGATCGACGAGCCGTCGAACGCGAGCTCCTCGTCCGGGTCGAAGACCGCCGCCGGGATGGTGAAGTGCTGCATCACACCGGGCAGGTCACAGAACCGGACATCGATGAACTTGACGTCTTCGTCGGTGATGAACTTCTTCACATCGTCGGCGTTCTGGAACATCCAACTCCTCCTACTCCCGACCCGGGAGGGGCGGGGTTGCGGCTCGTTGTGGGGCCGGTGCGGTGCCACACGCTGGTCCCGACCTTAGGGACAGCGGATTTCTCAAGCATGACCCATTTGTTTCGCTGAAGTTAACCGGACCTGGGGCGACATTGCCGCACAGACCCCGACCGTACGGACCGGGAGGGGGCCGCAGTACCGTGGACGGGTGGACAACAGGCAAGCAGTCGGATCGTGGCTCTCCGGGCCTGGCGAGGCCGCGAAAGAGATGGGCGCCGACTTCGGCTACCGGGGCAAGCGGCTCGGGCTGCCGGAGGAAGGGCCGGGCGCGATCGCGCCGCTGGGCCGCCGGTTCGCGGCCGTTTTCATCGACTGGGCACTCTGCATGCTTATCGCATACGGGCTCATTTCGCGCGGCGGCCAGCAGTCGGCCGGCAACTGGGCCCTGCTCGTCTTCTTCGTGCTGAGCCTGCTCACCGTCTCCACGGTCGGATTCACCCCGGGCAAGCGTCTGCTCCGGCTGAGGGTCGTCGCCGAGGGCGGCGGACGGCTCGGTACGGGCCGTGTCTTCGTACGCAGTCTGCTGCTCTGCGTCGCCGTCCCCGCGCTCATCTGGGACCGGGACGGCCGCGGCCTCCACGACCGGCTGGCCCGCGCCGTCCAGGTACGGATCTGACCCACCGGACGGTCAGCTGTCCGAACGGACGCGGACACCCCCCAGAACGACGAGGCGGCCCGGACCTGGTGGTCCGGGCCGCCTTCAGCATGTGGCGGGATTCAGCGCATCTTTCCGCCGCGCGGGGCGCGGGCGCTCTTCGGCATCGGGCCCTTCGGCAGCGGCATGTTCGACATCAGGTCGCCCATCGCGCGCAGCCGGTCGTTGGCAGCGGTCACCTGGGCGCCGGTCAGGACGCGCGGCAGCTTCAGGAGCGTGGTGCGCACCTTCTTCAGCGGCACCTGGCCCTCGCCGTCGCCCACGATGATGTCGTGCACCGGTACGTCCACCACGACGCGCGCCATCTTCTTCTTCTCGGCGGCCAGCAGGGACTTCACCCGGTTCGGGTTGCCCTCCGCCACCAGGACCACGCCGGCCTTGCCGACCGCGCGGTGTACCACGTCCTGGCTGCGGTTCATCGCGATGGCCGGAGTCGTGGTCCAGCCGCGGCCCACGTTCTCCAGCACCGCCGCCGCGGCGCCGGGCTTTCCTTCCATCTGTCCGAAGGCCGCCCGCTCGGCGCGGCGTCCGAAGACGATCGCCATCGCGAGGAAGGCCAGCAGGAAACCCAGGATGCCCAGGTAGATGGGGTGACCGATCAAGAAGCCGACGCCGAGAATGACGCCGAAGACGACGATTCCCAGACCACCGACGACAAGACCGACCTTGGGATCGGCCTTGCGGGTCATCTTGTAGGTCAGAGCGATCTGCTTGAGTCGCCCCTGATTCTCAGAGTCTGCGTTTGCCTTCCTCGCCATGGCCAGAAGTTTACGCGGACTAAGAAGTGCGGGCCGCCACGGCCTCCAGTACATGCTCCGCGTCGACCCGGTCCTTGGCCCGGCGGCGGTCCTCCAGGACCGACGTCCAGGCGTTCCGGCGGGCGATGCGCTGGCCGTTGCTCAGCAGCAGGGACTCGACCGCGCGGAGTGCTCCGGTGACGGTCGGGATGGCGGTGGCGCGTACGGACTGGGTCGCGGCCTGCATGGTGGGGCCCCTCGGGACGGCAGCGGATACACGGCGGTTACAGCGGTACGGCGGGTGGTGCGCGGGTGATACGCGGGTGGTGAGACACGTGGTGCGGCGTGCGGGGGACCGGTGGGGCGAAACGTTGCTTCCCGGGTCGGTGCGCAGACCTCGCAACCGCTGCTCAGGACCTGGCGCCGTGCCGCTCCCCGCATCGCTCCCCGGCCCGCTGGGCGGTCCGATGAGGCGGTGCGTAATTCCAGAGTCACTGATTGTTGTTACCAAGGCATGTCGAGGCGGTCAAACGCCCATGAAGGCCGGGTGCACCCCGCGGAACGGCCGACGCGGCCCGTACACGCCCCCGACCTGCGGGGACGTTACGAGCCGCGTCCTACGGCGGCTACCGCACAGTAGTTGTTTGTGCGCGGATTCACACGGCGGCGGCGCCGCGCCGGTCCATCGCCTGGCGGAACAGACGGCCCGCCCGGTACGAGGACCTGACCAGCGGCCCCGACATCACACCGGAGTAGCCGATCTCCTCGGCCTCCTTCTGGAGCTCCACGAACTCGGCCGGCTTCACCCACCGCTCGACCGGGTGGTGGCGCGGGGAGGGGCGCAGGTACTGCGTGATGGTGATGAGCTCGCAGCCCGCGTCGTACAGGTCCTGGAGCGCCTGGGTGATCTCCTCGCGCTCCTCGCCCATGCCGAGGATGAGGTTCGACTTGGTGACCAGACCGGCCTCGCGTGCCTTGGTGATGACCTCGAGCGAGCGCTCGTAGCGGAAGCCGGGGCGGATCCGCTTGAAGATGCGCGGCACCGTCTCCACGTTGTGCGCGAGGACCTCGGGGCGGGACGAGAAGACCTCGGCCAGCTGCTCGGGGACCGCGTTGAAGTCGGGGATGAGCAGCTCGACCTTGGTACGGCCCTCGGCCCGCTCGGCCGTCATCGCGTGGATCTGCCGCACGGTCTCCGCGTACAGCCAGGCGCCGCCGTCCTCCAGGTCGTCGCGGGCCACACCGGTGATCGTCGCGTAGTTCAGGTCCATCGTGACGACGGACTCACCCACCCGGCGCGGCTCGTCCAGGTCGAGGGCGGCCGGCTTGCCGGTGTCGATCTGGCAGAAGTCGCAGCGCCGTGTGCACTGGTCGCCGCCGATGAGGAAGGTGGCCTCGCGGTCCTCCCAGCATTCGTAGATGTTGGGACAGCCCGCCTCCTGGCAGACCGTGTGCAGCCCCTCGGACTTCACCAGGGCCTGCATCTTCGTGTACTCGGGGCCCATCTTCGCGCGAGTCTTGATCCACTCGGGCTTGCGCTCGATGGGGGTCTGGCTGTTCCGGACCTCCAGACGCAACATCTTGCGCCCGTCGGGTGCGACAGCGGACACGTCCGGCTCCCTACAGCTTCGATTCTTCGGCGAACACCAGGGTACGCCCGTCATATGTATGGCTTGTCTCTGGCCAACCCATGGCCGCTGAGGCACATTCCCCCGAACGGCCGGATCCGCGCTCTCTTCCGGACGGGGACGGACCGTCCGGACGGAGCCGCCGGGGCGGCCGGGCCGCCGCCGGCCGCGCGCTACGCGGTGGCACTCCCGACCGTACGCGGCGCCGGCGCCGCGTTCTCCAGCACGTCCCGCAGATGCTTCTCCACGACGGGCAGCACCTCGGCGATGGTGACCTCGCGGCCCAGTTCGTACGAGAGCGATGTCACCCCCGCGTCCCGGATACCGCACGGCACGATCCGGTCGAACCAGGTGGTGTCCGGATTGCAGTTCAGCGCGAAACCGTGCATGGTCACGCCCTTCGCGACCCGGATCCCCATGGCGGCGATCTTCCGGTCCTCGCGGCGCTGTCCGGCGTTGGACGGGGCGTACTCGGGGCCGTTCATCCGCGGGTCGAACTCGTCGTCCTGCAGCCGCGGGTCCAGATCGAGCGAAAGGCCGCCGATCGACGGACGCTGCTCCACCGGGTCGCCCAGGACCCAGACGCCCGCGCGGCCCTCGACCCGGCTGGTCTCGACGCCGAACTCCGCACAGACCCGGATGAGCGCCTCCTCCAGACGGCGCAGATGCGCGATCACGTCCACCGGGCGCGGCAGCTTCTGGATCGGGTAGCCGATCAGCTGGCCGTAACCGTGCCAGGTGATCTTGCCGCCGCGGTCCACGTCCACCACCGGCGTCCCGTCGAGAGGGCGCTCGCTGGGGTCCGTGCGCCGACCCGCCGTGTAGACGGGCGGATGCTCCAGGAGCAGCACGGTGTCCGGCGCCTCGTCGGCGAACCGGGCCGCATGCACCTCACGCTGCTTCTGCCAGGCTTCCCGGTACTCGACGGCTTCCTCGCCGAACCCCAGGCGGACAAACCGCAGCTCACTCACGGCAGCTCCTCATCGCATACGGACAGCGCGCCCCGGAGGGCGCCACCCAGCAACTGTACGACCGCCTCGAACGGCACCTCTGCGCGGGCAGAAACGACACCTCCTCACACGATCGGATGAATCCGGGGCGAAGGTCGCGGAACGAGCGGTGGAGCCCGCTAAATTCGCGCCGTTCCATGAGGGCTGCTCCCGGCCCGGAAGGCAGGAGACCGCACAGCTGATGACGGAACGAACCCCGCAGCGCACGTCCAACCGCCAGCTCGCCGCGCTCATCGGAGAGGCAGGATTCTCCAACGCGGGGCTGGCCAGAAGAGTCGACCAGCTCGGCCTCGAGCACGGTCTCGACCTGCGGTACGACAAGACGTCGGTGACCCGCTGGCTCCGTGGCCAGCAGCCGCGCGGCACCACGCCCGCGCTGATCGCCGAGGTCTTCACCAGGCGGCTGGGGCGCAGACTCTCCGCGCAGGATCTGGGGCTCGACGCCTGCGCACCGGTCTACGCGGGGCTGGAATTCGCCGGTACGCCCGAGGAGGCCGTCGACATCGTCAGCGGCCTCTGGCGCAAGGACTCCGGCAGCCACGCCGAACTGCGGAAGATCGCCTTCACCCCGGCGGGGCTCGTCGTACCCAGCCGGGACTGGCTGATCGGCCGCCCGGACGACTGGGGCGCACCCGGTTCGGCCGGTGGAGCGACAGCCGGTGCTGTGCGGGCGGGCGGAGGTCGGCCAGGGGCGGGCGGCCGTACCGAACCGCAGCGCTCCGGCGCCCGGGTCCCCGCCCAGTCCCGCCCCGCGGTGCCGCGCCAGCGGCAGACCGACCGGAGCGGGCAGCGGGTCGGCGCCGGGGACATCGCGGCCCTGCGGTCGGTGGGCGAGCTGTTCCGCACCCTCGACCACGCGTACGGCGGGGGGCACGCCCGGCAGGCCCTGGTGCGCTATCTGGAGCACGAGGCGGAGCCCATGCTCCGCGGGGCGTACGGGGAGTCCACCGGCCGGCGGCTCTTCGCGGCCGCCGCCGACCTGACCCGGCTCGCCGGCTGGACCTCCTACGACATCGCGGCCCACGGGCTGGCCCAGCGCTACTTCGTCCAGGCCCTGCGGCTCTCGCAGGCCGCCGGGGACCGGGCGTACGGCTCGTACGTACTCGTCACCATGAGCCGCCAGGCCGTCTACCTCGGGCACGGCAGGGAGGCGGTGCAGCTGGCGCGTGTCGCGCAGCAGGGCATCGGGACCTCGGCGCCGCCGGTCGTCCAGGCGCTGCTGCACGCCGTCGAGGCGCGCGGACACGGGGTGCTCGGTGAGGTGCGGGCCTGCACGGCCTCGCTGGCGCGGGCCGAGCGGGCCATGGAGGCAGTGCGCCCGGGCGACGAAGTGCCGTACTGGGCGCGGTTCTTCGACGAGGCTCAGCTGGCGGACGAATTCGGCCACTGCCACCGGGACCTCCAGCAGTACCGGGCCGCCGCGCAGTACGCGGAGCGCTCGCTTCAGCTGCGCGCCCCCGCCTTCGCGCGCTCCCGGCTCTTCTGCCGGGTGGTGCTGGCCACCGCCAGGCTGGGCCTCGGCGAGCTGGACCAGGCGTGCGCGCTGGGGGCCGAGGCGGCGCAGCAGGCGGGGGAGATGCGGTCGGTGCGGGCCGTGGAGTACGTCCGCGAGTTCGAGCGGAGGCTGGAGCCCTACCGGGACGCGGCGGCGGTCCGCGGGTACCGGGACCGCGTCGCGGCGATGGGCTGAGGCCCCGGGCGGTCGTGGGCGGTC
>NZ_JAAGLN010000140.1 GCF_010548145.1 Streptomyces sp. SID10853 | reverse complement strand
CCCTGCTGCTCACCCCGGACGCCGAGCCCGCCGCCGTCCTGCGCCGGGTCGCCACCGACACCCTCGCGCAGGCCCGCACGTCGGCCGCCCCCCGCTCGGTCGCGGCCGACGTACGCCTCGGCATACCGGCACACCGCACCCGCCGCGCCACCTGACACCCTGCCGCGACCGGGGTAAACCCCCAGGCCGGGGGCAGGAACCAGCAAAGACCACTGACACGAATCACGACCGACCTGGCACGGGCACGGACACGGGCACGAACGCCAACACCGGCACCAGCGCCCCGGCATCGGCACCGATGCACGGGCGAACGGACAAACGGACGAACGGACGTACCGGGCCGTCTGTGCCCCGCCAGCCCGGTACGTCAGAAAGGCACGCATGGAGCGACGGACCGCACCGGAGCCCCGCGAGAGCCCGGCCCTGCCGTGGATCCCCCGCCCCGGCCGCCGCCCGCCGCACCCCCGGCCGGCATCCGACGCCTGGTCACGCGGGGGCCTGGCGCTGCGCCGCACCCCGCTCTCCATGTGGAACGACGACGTGTCCGACTGGGCCGCCGCCCTCACCTACTACGCGATCCTCGCGCTGGTTCCCGCGCTGCTGGTCACCATCTCGCTCATCGGCCTGGTCGCCCCCGCGACGACGGACGAACTCATCGCGGACGTGAGCGCCTGGGCCCCCGCCGAATCGGGCGCCGCGCTGCACCAGGCCCTGAACCATGTGGCGGGCCAGCGCTCCGCTGCCCTGACGGTCCTGATCGGGGGCGCGTTCAGCGCACTGTGGTCCGCCTCCAGCTACCTCGCGGTCTTCCGCCGCGCCCTGCACTCCATGTACGCGGTCAAGGACGAACGCCCCGCCATCCGCAAGGCGCACCGCATCGTCCTGACGGCTGTGGCCCTGCTCGGGCTGCTGGTGGTGAGCGCGCTCGTACTCGTACTCAGCGGCACCCTGGCCACCTCCCTGAGCCGCGCCCTGGGCCTGGGCAACGCGGGGACCGACGTCTGGGACCTGCTCAAGTGGCCGACGCTGCTGTGCTGCGTGGCCCTGCTGGTCCTGCTCCTCTTCCGCTCGGGCCCACCGGTGGCCCGCGCCACCCACCGCGGCCTGCCGGGCGGTGTACTGGCGGCGCTGCTCTGGCTGCTGGCATCGGCGGGCTTCACGGCGTACGCGGCAGGGTTCGGCACCTACAGCAGGCTGTACGGATCGCTGGCGGGCGTGGTCGTGTTCATGGTCTGGCTCTGGGTATCGAACCTGTCCCTGCTGGCAGGAGCCCAGTTCAACGCAGAACTGACAAGAGACACCCGCGAAAACCCACGAGGGCCGGCAGACTCAGCCCCGGCAGAATCAAGCCCGGCACCTTCAACCCCGGCAAACTCGGGTCCGGCACCATCAAGCCCGTCCGGGGGCACCTCCCAGCGTTAGCCGGGGGAGAGCGAGGACCGGGGGCCCGGGGCAGAGCCCCGAAACCCACAGCTGCCCGCACTCCGCACCCGCACTCCGCAGCCAGCCGCCCCCCTGTCACGCGGCCAAGTCGTTTGTCACGCGGCCAAGTCGTTCCGCCCCGACTCGGACCGAGCCTCAGGAATATCCACAGCGGCGGCAGCCGCCACCCTCCGCACCCGACGCGACCGCACCAGCACCCGCCCCCGCTCGGAGCGAGCGACGGCCCGCACCAGTGGAGTCAGCAGCGCCATCGCGAGCGGCGAGAGCAGCAGCGTCACCGCCGTGCCCAGCGCGAACCCGCCGACCACATCGGTCGGATAGTGCACGCCCATGAAGACCCGGCAGAACCCTTCGGCCAGCGCGAGCCCGATCGCGGCGAGCCCGAACTTGCGGTGCGCGACGAAGAGTCCGGCCCCGACCGCCATGGTCAGCGTCGCGTGGTCGCTCACGAAGGAGAAGTCGGTCTTGCCCTTCACCAGGACGTCGAGCCCCTGGTGCTCGACGAACGGCCGGGCCCGCCCCACGAATCCCCGGATCGGTACGTTCACCAGGACCGCGATCCCGGCCGCCAGCGGCGCCCAGACCATCCCGGCGACGGCCGTCACGGCCGACTCGGTGTCCGGCCGCCTGCGCGCACTCCACCAGCACCCGAGCACCAGCAGCACCACCGCGAGCAGGATCCCGTACTCGCCGATGAACTCCATGGCCCGGTCCACCCAGCCGGGGGCCGACTTCGCGAGACCGTTGACGTCGTAGAGCAGCCGGACATCAGGGTTCGACCCATCACTTGCGAGCCCAGCCATTCGCTGCCCCTTGCCTTTGCTTCACTGCGCGGCGTGCGTCCGTGCAAGCCGCTCTACCAACCCCCGCGGTCAGTGCGCACTCTTGTCGGTGTCCCGGACAAGGGAACGCCCGGCGCACCCACGGCGTTCCGCTCTCTACCGAAAGATCACCAGGACGTTATCGAAGAGTGACTCATCGTCGCAGCTCAGAGGAGTCGGAGTCACCGTGAGTTCAAGCCAGGCGACGGAGCGTCTCAGGGTTTCTAGGTGTTTTTGGGGAGTGCTTTTGCGCCATCCTGTGTGACCCGGGTGGCCCCGAAGTAGTCCGGCGAGTCGATCTTGTCGAAGCGGATCACCGAGCCGGTGTAGGGCGCGTCGATCATGTAGCCGCCGCCCACGTACAGCCCCACGTGGTGGATGGCACGGGAGTTGGACAGGTCGTTCGAGAAGAACACCAGGTCACCCGGCAGCAGCTGATCGCGGGACGGGTGCTCCCCGGCGTTGTACTGGTCGTTGGCCACGCGCGGCAGCGTGATCCCGACACTGTGGTACGCGGCCTGCGTCAGCCCCGAACAGTCGAACCGCCCACCCTGCCCGGCCGTCCCGGTCCCGCCCCACAGATACGGCGTGCCGAGCTTCTGCTGCGCGTAGTAGATGGCGGCGGCGGCCTGCTGAGAGGGCGCCACCCCATTGACCGGACGGGCGAAGCTCTTCTCCAGGGTGCGGATGACCTTGACGTAGTTCTGCGTCTCCCGGTACGGCGGGACCCCGCCGTGCTGGATGACGGCGTACGAGCCGGCGTTGTAAGCGGCGAGCATGTTGTCGCTCTGATCGCCCGGCACGTTCTTGACGTACTTGGCCAGTTCGCAGTCGTAGGAGGCGGCTGACGGAATCGCGTCGGCCGGATCCCAGATGTCCTTCTTGCCGTCGCCGTTGCCGTCGATACCGTGCGTCGCCCAGGTGCCCGGAATGAACTGGGCCATCCCCTGCGCGTTCGCCGGGCTCTTGGCCGTGGGGTCCCAGCCGCTCTCCTGGTACAACTGAGCCGCGAGCAGTGCGGGGTTGAGCGCGGGACAGAGATCGCCCCACTTCTGCACGATCGTCTGGTAGGCGCTCGGCACGGCACCCTTGGCCAGCGCGATGCTGGAACCGGTGCTGCCGGCCCCGGCCGCAGCGGAGTACGTACCGACGACGAGCAGGCCGATGAAGCCCAGGCTCGCCCCGAAGCCGATCCCGCCCACGACCAAGACTTTGCGCATCCCTCAACCCTCCCCCATCCGGACCCGGTTCACCGCCTACTTCGCCCGGAAGCCCGAACAGCTGATGCTGGCGTAGTCCGTTGGTGTTGATTTGACGTGATAGAAGACGACGGTCCAGTCGCCGAGGTCGGCCGAGACCGGAATGCTGTCCTCCACGCTTCCCCGTACGGGGTGGTTCTCGAAGTCGTCCGGGTAGGTCAGTGTGACGTAGCCGCCGGTCTTCCAGTGGGCGTAGGCATCCAGAGGCTTGCTCGTATAGCCGACGGACTTGTTCATCTGGGAGAGCGACTTCGAGAACGGTTTCCCGGTGTCGGGGTTGATCTCGTCCGGGGACTTGACCCCGACCGCGACGTAGTAGGGCGCCCCGGCCGGCTTCTTCCCGCCGATGTCCGCGTACTTGAAGCGGAACTCGATCTTCGCCTTGTCCGTCACATACGGGTCCGACTCGGAGCTCGCGTTGGTCACCGACGTCTGGAACTCCGCCGGGGTGTCCGACTCACCGCCGAACGTCTTGCACTCCCCCACTCCGTAGGCCCCGTCCGGCCCCTTGGAGAGCGCCCAGCTGTCGAGGGAGACCCGGTTGTCCGCGATGTACGACGGCACCTCTCCGGACGGCGTGCCCGAGCCCTTGTCCGCCGCGGCGGACGGCCCCTTGTCGGAGGTCGTACCGGGCTGCCCCGTGCCGGATGCGGCAGGGGGGCCGCCTGAGCCGTTCCCGTCCGGCATCAGCCGTACGGCCACGAAACTTCCCACGGCGACGGCCGCCACAACCGCCACCGCCACCGTCCACGGCGCGAACCGCCGCCGGGTACCCGGCCCCGTGGCAGCCTCCGGAACCGCGCTCTGGGTAGGGGTATAGCCGGGGGTGTACGCGGGCCGGCCGGCCGAGGTCGCTGTGGGCAGCGCGTACGGCGGCGGATCCCCGAACCCCGCAGCCGCACCGGAACCGGCCGGACCGCCCACCGGACCGCCGGCTGCCCCTGCCGGCCACCCGGAACTCGCCGTACCTCCGGGCCCCGCAACCCCCGCAGACCCGTCCGACCCCACCGTCCAGCCCGGCCCCACCGCCCCGCCGGGCCCCACTGGTCCGGAAGGCCCCATCAGTCCGGAAGGCCCCATCGTTCCGGAAGGCTCCATCGGCGCAGAAGGCCCCATCGGTCCGGAAGGGGCCGCCTCTGCCAAGCCCGCCAAGGCGCCGTAGAACGCGTCGTCCACCAGCGCCGCCCGCACCGAGCAGTCCGCGATGACCTCCGTGAGCGAGGGGCGGGACGCCGGGTCCTTGGCCACGCAGCGGGCGATCAGCGCGGCCAGCGCCGGCTCGACGCCGTCCAGGTCGATCTCCTCGTGCACCACCCGGTAGCCGATCGCGGCCGGCTGTCCGCCGCCGAACGGAGCGCGTCCGGTCGCCGCGTACGCCATCGTCGAGCCCAGCGCGAAGACATCCGCCGCCGGACCCACCTGATTCGTCATCAGTACCTCGGGCGCGGCGAACCCGGGGGTCCCGGGCGCGAGGCCCGTCTCCGTGAGCGCCGCGTCCCCGGTGCCGCGGGCGATCCCGAAGTCGATCAGCTGGGGCCCCTGCGCGGACAGGATGATGTTCTGCGGCTTGAGGTCCCGGTGTGTCACCCCGTACGCGTGCACACTCGCCAGCCCCTCGGCGAGCGCCGCGAACACCCCCCGGCAGGCCGCCACCGGGAACGGCCCCCGGTCACGCACGGCGTGACTGAGCGTCGGGCCCGACACGTACTCGGTCGCCAGCCAGTACGGCGGCGCGGCCAGCGAGGCATCGATCAGGTTCGCCGTGTACGCGCTGCGCACCGCCCGTACGGTCTCGACCTCACGGCGGAAGCGGCCGAGCGCCTCGGGGTGATCGGTGATCTCGTCCCTGATGACCTTGATCGCGACCAGCCGCCCACCCGGCGAACGCCCCAGATAGACCTGGCCCATGCCGCCCGCCCCGAGCCTGGCGAGCAGTGCGTGCGCGCCTATCCGCGACGGATCCTGAGGTCTGAGTGCGTCCACTGGACCCACTGTTTCAGCCGATCCGGCGCCAATCAAGGGGCGTTGGACCGCACGGCGGCCGCGTCACCGGCCGTCCGTGCCCTCCTGCCGGAGCTTCTTGAAGGTGTACGCACCACCGCGCGCGGCCGCCACGGATGTGCACCTCACCAGCGCCCGCTGACCGCCCGACCGCGCACGCCGGTACTCGACGAGATACCTCCCGTGCAGGGCGACATGGCTGTCCGGGTCCAGCGAGCAGGTGATCGTCGTACGGGTCTCGGTTCCGGTACTGGCCACCGCGGCCGGCGGCCCGGCCGCCACCCCCTGCGCAGCACCCTCCCCATCCGCCGAAGCATCCGCCGAAGCACCGGCCGAAGCACCAGCCACCGCCCCGGGCTCCCGCACGGCCCGCAGCGTGATGCCGCTGACCGGTGTGCCACTGCCCGTGCCGCCGCCCAGCCGGACGCCCGGCGCGGGGTGGACGAGCGCGGCGACGAACCCGCCGCCCGGGACCGCAGCGGCGAAGTCACCGTCCCAGGACCAGCCGGACTCGACGTCGTACGACAGGTCGGCCGGGCTCATCCGGTCCAGGTCGACCTGGACCGCGGGCCCGGGAGCCGTCTTCACCACCGATCCCGGTGCGGGCGAACCGGTCGCGAAGGCCAGCACCACCTGCCCCACGGGAAGGACCACGGTCTGCCCCTGCCCCGCCAGCGGCAGCGCACAGACCGGCACCGGCGCACCCCCCACGGGGGCGGGCTGCGCCAGCCCGCACGAGAGCGGTGTCGCGGTGGTGTCCGAGATGGTGACCGCCCCTGGCGTGCCCCCGCCGATGACGGTGGAGCGCACCCCGGGGCCGACGTCGAGGGTCTGCCCCGGCGCGACCCTGGTCAGGCCCACACCGGCGAGCCGGGCGCCCTCCGGGGTCTCGCCGGGTGTGACGAAGGCGTAGTACTGCTCGGTCCAGGCCAGTTCGGTCCGGGTGCGGTACGTGCTCGTGGAGCTCCACAGCACGGGCAGCCCCCCGGCGCTCTGCTCGCTCTGCACGGCCTTGAACATCAGCAGCCGGTGACCGGTGGAGGCCAGCTGATCCACCGTCGCAGCGGGCATGTTGACCCGGACCTCGTACCGCACACCGGGGGCGGCGAACCGGTGGGCGGCCCGCCGGGCGGGACCGGCGTGCGGGGCGGTCCGGGCGGGCTTGGCGGACGCCGTCCCGTCCGCCCCGCCCAGCAGCGCGGGGACCAGGGCGGCGGCGCCCGCTACCGCGCCGCCCGCGGAAACCTGCCTGAGAAAGGTGCGCCGGGACTGCTCAGCCATGGGATGTCCTCCGAGTCTCGCGGTGACAGGGCCGCCGGAGTCGGTCAGAGGGGCAGCCCCCGCGGGCACCTCAGCACACCCCCGTACGGCACGGTGCGAGGCACACGGCCCGGCAGGGGCGCCTGCACCCGCACGGCCGAAGAACGGGAACGGGACGGAGCACCCCGCCTCCTCCCACAGCGGCGTCATTGCCCGGCGTCACCCCCCGTGATACACAGAGTAACCATGCATGTTCGACCGAACACGAGTCCGCGCCGCAGGTCAGAGCAGCATGTTCGGACAAATGTGCGGGCAAGTGGGTAAAGAGAGCCGCCGGGTTACACACGGGGGCTGTTTCATCAGCGAAGATAGGGCGTGACCCATGCACTGGAGCGTGGGCACGAACTACCCGATAGGGGCGGTGAGTTACATGAACCTGGCAGCCGACAAGGGCGACATCAGCACCATCATCGGCGGAATCGCCCCCAACTGGGGGCCGTTCGGCAGCCTCGGCAACGAGGCGCGGATCATGGTCGAGGTCGTGATGGCGGTCGCCATCCTCCTCTGCCTCGGCATCGCGATCTGGGGTGCGGCCAAGCAGCGTATCGGCGCCACCGCACTGCGGGACACCTTCAGCGCGGAACAGGGCAAGGGCCTCATCGTCGCCGGACTCACCGGCGTCTTCATCATCGGCTCGCTGGGAACCGTCTTCACCATCGTGTACGGGATGGCCGTCTGACCCCGCATCATCCGTCCCGCTGTCCCCGGGCGTGCCCGGCCCACCCAGAGGTTGCGCATCCCTGATGTCGAGTCACCACTGCCCGCCCGCGCGGGAACCAGCACAGTTACCGTCGTACTGCACGACACGGCAAACGGTTGAGGGGGCGTCCGCGGCATGAGTCTCGGAGACGAGAACGACTACCGGAGCGACGCGGGCCGCTCCGACGGGCCGGGCGGCTCGGGCCAGACCCGTACCCGCCTGCCCGAGGGCGAGGGCGACCCGTACGGCGGCGCCAGACGCCCCGTACGCGCCTCGCGCTCCCTCATCACGGTCGTGGGCGTCGTGGTGCTGCTCATCGCCGCCATCGCCTTCGCCAACCGCGGCAACGAAAGCGGCAGCGACGCGTCGGACAACAGCGACGGAGCGAAGAGGCCCGGCTCGAACGCCACAGCGGCCTCCGGCGTCAAACCGGTCACGGGCAGCAACAGCGGTATCGCCTCTGGCTTCGCCCACACCGCGCAGGGGGCACAGAGCGCGGCGGCGAACTACGCGGTGGCACTGGGCTCCGACGGCATGTTCAGGACGGACACCCGGCACAGCATCGTGAGGGCGGTGTACGCGCCGGACGTGGCGAGCTCCCAGCTGAGCGCGCTCGACAAGGTCTACTCGGGACGGAAACTCCTCGAGAGCGTCGGTCTCAAAGCGGACGGCTCGGCGCCCGCGGGGATGACCTTCGTCTCCCGCACCGCCCCCGTCGGCACCAAGCCCGTCAAGACCGCCGCGGACACCGCCGACGTCTCGGTCTGGTGCTCCTCGCTGTTCGGACTGGCCGGCCAGGGCTCGACCAACCCCGTCACCGAGAGCTGGTACACGAACACCTACGAACTGAAGTGGGTCGACGGCGACTGGAAGGTCACGGGCTCCAGCCAGAAGGACGGCCCGGTGCCCGTCGGCCGCGACCAGACCGCTTCCAGCGCCAAGGACATGGCGGACGCCGTGAAACAGTTCGGAGGGTTCACGTATGCCAGGTAAGCACTCCCGTCGCGCCCTCTCACTGGCCTCCGTGGTAACAGCCGTACAGACAACCGCCGTCCTGCTGGCGACCCATGCGGCCGCCGCCCCGTCACCGAGCCCGAGCCCGAGCGGAAGCAACCCCGCCTGCGACCTCATCGTCGGCCCCGCCCGTGCCCGCTGCGAAGGCGGCGGCGCCGACACCAGCAACACCCCCCCTGCCGACTCCCTGGACCCCCTCTCCTCCCTCGCCAAGGGCTGCGCCGACGCCGCCGCCTGGATCGTCGGCAAGCTCTCCGACGCGGTGAAGAGCACGGCCAACGTCGACTTCACCAACAGCTCGTTCCTGCGCCAGTACGCCGTCGTCTTCGCCGCCTCCACCATCCTCACGCTCGTCCTCTGGCTCCTCGCCGTGGCCAAGCGCGCCGTCCGCGGCGTCCCCCTCACCACCGCGCTCTCCGAGGCCATCGGCTTCCTCTGGCTGACCGTCATCGCCTCGGCCTTCACCCCGCTGATCCTCTACACACTGGTCTCCGCGACCGACAGCGTCACCGACGTCATCGCATCCGCCACCGGCGGCAAGAACGACGTGTTCTTCGGAGCCTTCGCCGAAGCGCTCAAGAAGGGCTCCGACATCGGCGGCGGCCCGATCATGCTGATCGTCACCTCCCTCGTGTCGATCCTCGCCGCCGGTGTCCTCTGGCTCGAACTCGTCATCAGAGCAGCCCTCCTGTACGCGGGCGCCCTCCTCGGCACCGTCGTGTACGCGGGCCTCGTCGACAAGAACATGTGGGGCCACGTCCGCCGCTGGGCCGGCATCATGATCGCGGTGATCATGGTCAAACCGGTCATCGTGATCGTGCTCGGCCTGGCCGGTGCGCTCTCCTCGGGGAAGGGCCCCAACTCCTTCTCCGCCGTCGTCTCCGGCCTCGCGATCATCCTGCTCGCCATCTTCGCCAGCGGCATGATCTACCGCTTCGTCCCCGGCTTCGGTGACGAGGTCGCCGCCTCCCGCACCAACCGCAAGTCCGCGACCGACGGCTCCCAGGCCGCCGCCATGATCAGCTCACCCGCCGCACTCGTCTCCCAGGGCATCAAGACCCACAGCAGCCGCGGTGGCGGCGGAGGCGGAAACGACAGCGGGAGCGGCGGCGGGGGCGGCGGACGCCCCGCCAACCCCATCTCCGGAGGCGTGGCCGCCCACAGCAGCCGCGGCGGCTCCGGCGGACAGAGCGGCGGACAAGGCAGCCAGGGCGGCGGAGCCGGCGGAAGGATCCCCAAGGCCGCTTCCCCGCCCGGTAAGCCGAGCAGCTCCGGAACCCACAGCACACGCAACAACGGCACAGGAGGAGGAGGGCGTTGACGACCCAGTCCCAGCCGGTCGCGCCCCGCCGGACGTATCTGATCGGCCGCGCCCGGCCATCGGCGATCGTCGGCAAGAACCGCGAGACGGGCGAGATCGCACTCATCATCGCGGGCGCCTTCATCGGCATGATGTGCGGACTCCTCGTCCCCGTCCTGCCCCTGCGCATCGTGACGCTGACCGGCTTCCCGCTGCTGGCACTCGCCGCGGTGTACGTCCCGTACAAACACCGCACGTTCTACAAGTGGTTCGAGATCAACCGCAGCTACAAGCGCTCCCTGCGCCGCGGCACCGCCTACCGCTCCCCCACCATGGAAGCGGGCATCGCGCTCGACGGCCGCGAGGTCGAGGTCGGCCCGCCCCCCGGCATCGGCCGGATCAACTGGCTGGCCGCGCCCTTCGGCCCCGACGAGATCGCCGTACTCCTGCACGCCGACCGGCGCACCGTCACCGCCGCCATCGAGATCGAGGGGCCGGGCGTCGGTCTGCGCGACTCGGAGGACCAGGAAGCCCTGGTGGACCGGTTCGGCACGCTGCTCAAGCACGTGGCCAACGGCGACGGCTTCGTCACCCGCCTGCAGATCCTCGCCCGTACGCTCCCCGCCGACCCGGACGCGCACGCCAAGGACGTCGCCCAGCGCGGCGACCCCCGCGCCCCCGGCTGGCTCCAGGACTCGTACGACCAGCTCGCCTCCATGGTCTCCACCTCCAGCGAGCAGCACCGCGCGTACCTGGTCGCCTGTATGCACTACACCCGCGAACTGGCGTCCGAAGCCCACACCATGGCCCGCGCCGCCCGGCCCTCCGCGGGCCGCAAGCTCGACAAGGACGCCGGCCTCGCGGTCGTCATGGCCCGCGAGCTCACCGACATCTGCGCCCGTCTCGCCGAGGCCGACATCCGGGTACGCCAGCCCCTCGGCCAGGGGCGGCTCTCCTCGCTCGTGCACTCCATGTACGACCCGGACCACCCCATCGACCACATCCAGGCAATGACGAAGCGCAACGCCTGGCCCGCCGAACTCGACGCCATGGAGCCCACCTACCTCCAGGCGAAGACCCGCGAGTCCTCCACCCGCGCCCCCTGGTGCCACGCCACGGCCTGGGTGAAGGAGTGGCCGATGACCCCCGTCGGCGTCAACTTCCTCGCCCCGCTGCTCGTCCACACCCCGGACGTGATCCGCACGGTCGCGGTCTGCATGGACCTCGAACCGACCGAGGTCGCCATCGAGCGCATGCTCACCGAGAAGACCAACGACGAGGCGGAGGCGTCCCGCGCCGCCAAGATGAACCGGACCGTCGACCCGCGCGACGTCGCCACCCACGGCCGCCTCGACCAGCGCGGCGAAGACCTCGCCAGCGGGGCGGCCGGCGTCAACCTGGTCGGGTACATCACGGTCTCCTCCCGCTCACCCGAAGCACTGGCCCGCGACAAGCGGACCATCCGCGCATCGGCCGGCAAGTCGTATCTCAAGCTCGAATGGTGCGACCGCGAGCACCACCGGGCCTTTGTGAATACGCTGCCGTTCGCGACCGGCATCCGCCGATAGGGGACCTGTGATGCGAGATCCGATGTCAGCCGTCACCGACGCCTTCTCCGCGTTCCTCTTCGGCAAGGTCGAGACGACACGCCTCCCCGTCCGTACGTCCACGGGCCAGGCCCAGGCGGTCTACCTGCCGACCGCCGCACCCGGCCTGGGCGACTCCGGCGTGATCATCGGCCGCGAGGTCTACTCGGGCAAGGGATACATCTACGACCCGTTCCAGCTGTACGGACAGCAGCTGCCCGCCCCGCACTGGCTGGTGCTCGGCGAATCCGGCAACGGCAAGTCCTCCCTGGAGAAGACCTACGTCCTGCGCCAGCTGCGCTTCAAGGACCGCCAGGTCGTGGTCCTCGACGCCCAGGGCGAGGACGGCGCCGGTGAATGGGCCCTCATCGCCCAGCAGCTGGGTATAACCCCCATCCGGCTCGACGCAATGGCCGCGCTCGACCACGGCATCCGGCTCAACCCGCTGGATCCGGCCATCGCCACCACGGGCCAGCTCGCCCTGCTCCGTACGATCATCGAAGTCGCCATGGGCCACGGCCTCGACGAACGCTCGGGGTTCGCGCTCAAGGTCGCCCACGCCTACGTCAACGAGACGATCACCGACCGCCAGCCCGTCCTCACCGACATCGTCGAACAGCTCCGCCACCCCGAACCGGAGTCGGCCGAGGCGATGAACGTCGGTGTCGACGACGTACGGGCCTGGGGCCTCGACGTCGCTCTCGTCCTGGACCGCCTGGTGGACGGTGACCTGCGCGGCATGTTCGACGGCCCGACCTCGGTCGGCATCGACCTGGACGCCCCGCTCATCGTCTTCGACCTGTCGCACATCGACCGCAACTCCATCGCCATGCCCATCCTGATGGCGATCGTCGGTGTCTGGCTGGAACACACCTGGATCCGCCCCGACCGCAAGAAGCGCATCTTCCTGGTCGAAGAGGCATGGCACATCATCAACAGCCCGTTCGTGGCCCAGCTCTTCCAGCGCCTGCTGAAGTTCGGGCGCCGGCTCGGCCTGTCGTTCGTGGCGGTGGTCCACCACCTCTCGGACGTCGTGGACGGGGCAGCAGCCCGGGAAGCGGCGGCCATCCTGAAGATGGCGTCGACCCGGACGATCTACGCCCAGAAAGCCGACGAGGCCCGGGCGACCGGCCGGGTGCTCGGCCTGCCGCGCTGGGCCGTCGAGATCATCCCCACGCTCACCCCTGGCATCGCCGTCTGGGACGTCAACGGCAACGTCCAGGTCGTCAAACACCTGATCACCGAGGCCGAACGCCCGCTGGTCTTCACCGACCGCGCGATGACCGAGTCGTCCACCCCGGACGCCGACGACGCGCTCACCCTCCAGCTGGAGACGGAGGCGGAGGAGCGGGCGGCCCGGATCGAGCGGCAGCTGAACGAATCCTCAGAGTCGACGGTGGCCTGATATGCGCGACACCCCGCACCACGGGCACCCCCAGCCGCACGAGCAGCACCAGCCCTACCCGCCACACCAGCACCACACATCACAGCAGCACGCACCACAGCACCACCCGTCACAGCAGCAGCCGCCCCGGCCGCAGTCCCGCGGAATCCCGGACGGACTGCTCATCGCGCTGATCGTCTTCCTGCTCGGCCTGACCTTCCTGGTCTGGCTGGCCACCGGCCTCGCCGCGCTGTTCGCCCACGGGGCCTGGCCGCACGGCGTGACCGTGCAGCACACCCCCGTGGCCATGCGCGAACTGGCCGCGTCCCCGCACGACATCGCCGCCGCCTGGCCGGACACCCCACCCGACGGGCTCTCCGGATACGGGCTGTTCTGGGGCCTGCTCATCAGCGAAGTCCTGGTCCTGGTGGTGCTGACCGTGTTCGTCCTCGGCACGGTGACCCGCTGGCGCGCGGTACGCGCCGCCCGGCGGGCCGCAGCCCGATCAGGCCCGGAGCCCGCCGGCACACCGCGCGTCACACCCCCGAGGTCACCGGAGCGGACCACGACCGACCCGCACGCGCCCCAAGAGCCGTACGCGGCACAGGGCACCGAACAGTCCCCACCTGCACCTGCACCAGCACCAACAGCCACCCCCGACCCGGGCATCCAGGCCCCGACCGCCCCGGCCCCCCTCACCCCCGGCCTGATCGCCCCCGTCCCGTCCACCGCCGAAGTACTGCTCCCGACGCCCCTGCTCCGTCTCGGCCCGGCCGCCGACCGGAGGGCCGCCGCGGTCCAGGCCCTGAGCGACGCGGCGGGCCCCGCACTCGTCGTCACCTCCTCCCCCGCGGTCTGGTCGGAGACCAAGGACGCCCGGGCCAAGCTCGGCCCCGTACTCGTCTACGACCCCGGCCACCTCTGCGACACCCCCGCCCGCCTCCACTGGTCCCCCACCAGCGGCTGCGAGGACGCCGACACCGCGGCCGCCCGGGCCGTCGCACTGCTCGCACCGGTCAGGCCGACCGCCCGGATCGACACCACCATGGCCGACACCGCCGAGACACTCCTGGCGAGCTGGCTGCACGCCGCGGCCGTGGACGGCCGCCCCTTCCGGCAGGTGCACCGCTGGGCCCAGGGCACGGGCCAGGCGCAGGAGCCCGTACGTATCCTGCGCACCCACCCACAGGCCCGGTCCGGAGCGGCAGGTCTCCTCGAGTCGGCGCTCACCGCCCACCCCGAACGCCGGGACATGGCCCAGGAACTGACGGTACGTGCACTGAACGCACTTTCCTCGGTCCACATCCGCGAAGCCTGCACACCGAACCGAACCGATACGGTCACGCTGGAATCATTCATCCACGAGGGGGGCACTCTCTATGTGGTGGGTGAAGCAATCGAGGACCCGCGCACGCACCCCGGCGCAATGCCGTTGCTCACCGCACTCACCTCCAGCGTGGTCGAGCACGGCCGCCGCTTGGCCGCACGGTCAACTGACGGTCGGCTCGACCCACCAATGACGCTCGTCCTCGACGACGTCGCCGCCGTGGCGCCCTTCCCGTATCTGCCGGAGCTGCTGACGACCGGCCAGGAGCAGGGGCTGCACCCGCTGGCGCTGCTCCGCTCCCGCGAACAGGCCCGCAACCGCTGGCCGCACCACGAACTGCCCGACGCCACCCCGTTCTGACGGCGAACGGCCCACTCCCCGGGGACCGCTGCCGGACCGGGGGCTGTTGCCGGTCGGGGGCCTGCTGCCGGCCCGGGGACCGCTGCCGGACCGGGAGGGCCTGTTGCCGGACGCCGGGAGGCCGCTGCCGGCCCGGTGGCCCTACTCCCAGTCCCAGTCGATCCCGACCCGCCCCGGCCGTACCTCCTGCTCCACCGTATGGACGGACCGGTAGAGCCCGCTGAGCGTCAGATCCCTGCGGGCCCCCCGCGCCGTCCCCGCCGTGGCCTGCGCGAAGCGCCGGCACCGCACCGGGAGCGCGTGCTCGTCGAAGCGGACCTGGAGGACGTACTGCCCGCCGGCGAAGCTGAATCCGCGCACATACTCACTGCTGGGCCCACCGGTGCCGTCCTCGAACCCGTACCCGAACACATACGTCTCCCCCGCCCGCAGCCGGGCGTCGAACAGCAGCTCCGCCACCACCACCCCGGTCTCCCGCTCCCAGCGCACCCGCCCGGTACGGCAGTTCTCCCCGGCCAGGACCTCCACCCGCGCAGGATCGCACCCCGGATCCCCGTGGTGAATGGCCACATAGCGGTCCACGCCGTCCCGGTGCGCGCGGACCACATGCTGCGAGGAACGGCCGACCAGCCGGCGGTCAGCGCCGATCCGTACGGACTCGTGGTGGCCCACCGTGTGCAGCCCGCCGTCCGCCGGACTCTCCATCTCGGCGAGCAGCCCCTCCAGCACGGCCGCGCCCGCCACCAGCGAACGGTACGAACGTCCGGGCGGCCGCTCACCGGCCCCCCTCGGCCCACCGCGCGCCCCACCGCCCGGCGCCCCGCCGGGCCCGTCCGCGAGCAGCCGCACCAGTGCACCCGGCGGCAGCCGCAGCACCTCCTCCAGCGCACTCACCGCCCGCAGCGACTCGGCCCGCCGGGGCCTGCGTACCCCCTGCTGCCAGTAACTGAGGCTCGTCACACCGACCTTGATGCCCCGGCTCGCCAGATGGTGCTGGACCCGGTGCAGCGGGAGTCCGCGCACCGCGAGAGCCGTACGCAGCGCCAGGTGGAAGGGGCCGGTGTGCAGGGCCCGGGCGAGTTCGGCCCCGGCTGCCACCGGGCCCGGCCCCGTGGTCCGTGCCCTCTCCTCCCGCTCCTCCATCAGCGCCTCTCCGCCTCTCCGGATCCGGTGAACATTCACGGCGGCCGGCGGACCGGCGCGGCGGCCGGAGCCGCCGTGCAGGTGGGGAGGGGGGCCGTTCACAGCCGGCCACGCGCCATTCACAGTGCCGTGCCCCCGCGTATTCAACCGCGTTGACCGGGACGCAACAACACCCGATGCTCACCACAGCGTCCGGACGCACTCCTCCAACCCACCCCCACCCCGGGAGGAACGCGATGCGCACCCACAGGAGACGGCTGGCCCTGGCCGCCATCGGCACAGCGGCGGCCCTGTTCGCCCTGCCCACCACCACAGCGGCGGCCGCCCCGGCGACCGGCACCGTGACCGGACCCGCGACCGCCAGCCCGGCCACGACCGCGACCACCACAGCAGGGGCGGCCGCGGGCGCCAAACGCCTCAACATCACCATGCAGGAGCAGGAACAGACCAACTGGTGCTGGGCAGCGACCGGCAACACCATCGCCGGCTGGTACGGCCGCGACTACAGCCAGAACCAGTTCTGCAACGCCGCCTTCGGCCGCAGCCAGAACGGCACCTGCCCCAACGACCAGGCGACCCTCGCCAACGTCCAGAACGGCCTCGACTGGGCGGGCATCAGCCCCGGTTCGTACGTCACCGGCTGGCTCCAGTACTCCACCGTGCAGACCGAGATCAACGCCGGCCGCCCGATAGCCGACCGCATCCAGTGGTCGAGCGGCGGCGGGCACATGAATGTCATCTACGGGTACGACACGGCCAGCGACTGGGTCTACTGGGGCGACCCGTGGCCGTCGGACAACCGCTACAACTGGGCGGCGCACGACTGGTACGTCAGCAACAACGAGTTCTCCTGGACCCACTCGCTCTACCGGATCGGGGCGTGACCACCATGCAGCGACCCCTCAGCCCCACACCCCCCGCCCCGCACGGCCGCACCCTGGTGCGAGCGGTCATCGCCGGAGCCGCAGCCACGGCGGTACTCGCGCTCGCCCCCAGCGCCTCCGCCGCCGACCACTCCACCGACCACTCCACCGGCCAGGCCCCGCACCTCACCGCTTCGGCGGCCGACCGCGACGCCGCCCAGCGGGCAGTGACCTCCCCCGCCACGCTGCACACGCTGGCACGCTTCTTCGCCGAATCCCCGGGCGCCCGCCCGCAGTCGGCAGCGGCCGCGGCGGCCACCCCGGCCCCGCGGATCAAGGGCCAGGCCGTACCCGTCTACACACTCTCCCCGGACTTCGTCGCCGCCCGCACGGGCGCCCCGGTCGCCCGGCTGGACTTCCTGGCCGGCACAGCGGTCTCCGCCGACGGCCGGAAGGCGTCGGTGTGGACCGCCCCGGAGGGGAGGTCCTGGCAGGTGGTGAACATCGCCACCGGCGACGACGAGACCCGGTACGCGGGACAGGGCGCGGCCAAGCTCCCCGGCGGCACGGTCTTCCGCGAACCGCAGATCAACGCCTGGTACGTCACGAAGGGCACCCGAGTGCTGCCCCTGGACTCCGAGGCCGTACGCGCGGTGGGCGCCGGAGGAACGACACTCGCCGCCTATCAGCACCGCGTGCACCAGGCGTACGGCGACAAACTCCCGGGCTCCGCCTACGCGAAGAAGGGCGAGGCGGGCGGATACGCCGAGAGCACGGGCACTCACCCCACCGCCCCGCACACCACCACGGCAGCCCGGTCCGCGACCGCCGCTCCGGACTCGTCAGGAACAGCGCTGCTCGCAGGCGGGGCGGGGGCACTGGTCCTGGGCCTCGGCGCCCTGTTCGTACGCCGCACCGCCCGTCACTCCGGGCGGCCGACCACCATCTCCAGCTCGTGCTCCCCTGCCTCGCCGGGGGCCGGTACGGAGTAACCGGTCGGCACAAAGCCGACCTTGCGGTAGAAGCCGGCAGCCCGGCTGTTGGCCTGGTGCACGAAGAGCCGCACCCGCTCGATCCGCGGCTCCTCCAGCGACCAGGCCCACTCCATCGCCACCCGGAAGAGTTCCTGGGTGAGACCCGTCCCACGGGACTCGGGGCGTACGTACACCCCGACCAGGTGGCCCTGCGACACAGAACTCACCTCCCCGAAGACGCCCTCGGTCCCGGCGGGCTCGACCAGCACGACCACCGTGCCGGACCAGACCCCGTCGGGGCCCTCGGCGATGAACTGCCGGGCGGCACCACCATGCGAGGCCCCGGCGGCCCGGTCCTGCCAGAAGGAATCGGGGCGGGCCACGGCGTCTTCGTAGGTCTCCAGATAGGCAAAGGGTGCCGCGGGATCCTGCAGGGCGATCAGCCGCAGCTCCTTGACCTTGAGCCACTCATCGGCGCGCACGGGTCGTATGAGGTCGTCCATGCCGGGATCCTGTCAGACAGGCCGGCAGGACGGCACACGGTTTTGCTCTGCTGCCGTGAACTGCACGTGGACGCAGAAATGCCTCAGCCCCGGACCATAACGGTCCGGGGCTGAGGCTAAAAATTGTTCGGCGGCGTCCTACTCTCCCACAGGGTCCCCCCTGCAGTACCATCGGCGCTGAAAGGCTTAGCTTCCGGGTTCGGAATGTAACCGGGCGTTTCCCTAACGCAATGACCACCGAAACACTATGAAATTAACCAACACCGGAAAACATCACGGTCGTTCGTTATTTCAGAACTAACACAGTGGACGCGAGCAACTGAGGACAAGCCCTCGGCCTATTAGTACCAGTCAGCTCCACCCGTTACCGGGCTTCCACATCTGGCCTATCAACCCAGTCGTCTACTGGGAGCCTTAACCCCTCAA
>NZ_JAAGLN010000013.1 GCF_010548145.1 Streptomyces sp. SID10853 | reverse complement strand
CTGGGAGGCCAGGCGGCTGGACGCGCGCCGGGTCGCGCTCGCCGCGGCCCTCGCGCTCGGCCGGGCCGACGAGACGCTGCCGGAACTGGCCGCGCTCTGCGCCGACCATCCCATCGACGAACCATTGCAGGCTCTGCGCATCCGGGCGCTGCGGGACGCCGGGCGGACCGCGGAGGCACTCGCGGCGTACGAGGAGGTGCGGCGCGGACTCGTCGAGCGCCTCGGCGCCGACCCGGGGCCCGAACTGCGCGCGTTGCATGCGCAGTTGCTGTCACCGGACGAGACTGCTCCGTCTGCTCCGTCTGCTCCGTCTGCTGCATCTGCTGGGCCTGCTGGGCCTGCTGGGCCTGCTGGGCCTGCTGGGCCTGCTGGGCCTGCTGGGTCTGCTGGGCCTGCCGAGTCCGCCGTTCCGGATTCGCCTGCTGAGGCCGCTGTGCCTGCCGGTGCTGCCAGTTCCGCCGGGGCGGCCGCCCCGGGTGGGCACACCCCGGCCCGGCCGGCCCCTGACACACAGACCCCTGACACACAGACCCCGGGCCCGCAGACCTCGGGCCCGCAGGACCCCGACCACGGCGCAGGCGGGCGCAGGCCCGGCAATCTCCGGGCCCGGCTGACCAGCTTCGTCGGGCGCGAGAGCGATATCGACGCTCTGCGCGGCGACCTCGGGTCGGCCCGGCTCGTCACCCTGCTCGGTCCGGGCGGGGCCGGGAAGACCCGGCTCTCCCAGGAGGCGGCCGAGGCGGCCGCCGGAGCCTGGCCGGACGGGGTGTGGCTGGCCGAGCTCGCCCCGGTGGACGACCCGGAGACCGTGCCCGAGGCCGTACTCGGCGCGCTCGGCGCCCGCCAGACGGTGCTGCGCGGCGCGGGCGTGGAGGAGATACGCGCCGCCGACCGGCATGCGGACGACCCCCTCACCCGGCTCGCCGAGCACTGCTCCCGGCGCCGGATGCTGATCCTCCTCGACAACTGCGAACATGTCATCGCCGCCGCAGCCACCCTCGCCGAGGAACTCCTCGCCCGCTGCCCCGGGCTGACGATCCTCGCCACCAGCCGGGAGCCGCTCGGGGTGCCCGGCGAAGTCGTACGCCCCCTGGAACCACTGCCCCAGCCGTCCGCGCTGCGGCTGTTCGCCGAGCGGGGCAGCGCCGCGAGACCCGGCTTCCGGATCGACGACGACCCGGCGGCCGCCCGCGAGATCTGCCGCCGCCTCGACGGGCTGCCGCTCGCCATCGAACTCGCCGCGGCCCGGCTGCGGATGCTCTCCCCGCGCCAGATCGCCGACCGGCTCGACAACCGCTTCCGGCTGCTGACCGGCGGCGCCCGGACCATTTTGGCGCGCCAGCAGACCCTGCGCGCGGTCGTCGACTGGTCCTGGGACCTGCTGGACGAGCCGGAGCGCACCGTACTGCGCAGGCTCTCCGTCTTCGCCGGTGGCTGCGGGCTCGCGGCGGTCGAGGCGGTGTGCGGCGACGACGCCCTGCACGTGCTGGGCTCGCTGGTCGACAAGTCCCTGGTGGTGGCCGCCCCTTCGGGCACGGGCGAGATGCGCTACCGGCTCCTGGAGACCGTCGGCGAGTACGCGGCCGAGCGGCTGGACGAGGCGGGGGACCGCCCCGACGCCGAACACCGCCATCTGGTGCACTACCGGGAGCTGGCCCGGCTGGCCGACCCCGAGCTGCGCGGGCACGGCCAGCTCGCGGCGATCGACCTGCTGGTGCGCGAGTACGAGAACGTACGCACCGCGCTGCGCCGGGCCGTCGCCGCGGGCGACGAGCAGGAGGCGCTGATCCTGGTGCACTCGCTGGCCTGGTTCTGGCAGATGCGCGATCTGCGCGCCGACTCCCGGCACTGGTGCGGCGCGACCGCGGATCTCGGCCCCGACCCCTTCGAGCCGCCGGTCGCGAAGGCCCCGCCGCTGCACGCGCGGTGCACGGACGCCCCGCCGCCGATGAGCCCCGAACTGCTCGAAGAGGCACGGCGCGGAGTACGGCTGATCCATCTGTCGTCCGCCGACCACGATTTCGACGACTGGACCACACCGGCCAACAAGGAGCGGCTCAGCCGGGTGGTGGCGGCCTACAGCCCCGGGCTGCCGCAGACCTGCCGGTCCCCGGCCTCGCTCTGGTTCTTCGCGATCATGCTCACCGGAGCCCCCGGCCGGCTGCGGGAGGTGCTCGACGACACGGTGCGGTCCTGCCGGGAGTTCGGATACGAGTGGGAGCTGGCCAGCGCCCTGCAGATGCGGGCCAACATACTGGCCAACCGCAGCGACTGGGCGGGTGACGCCACCAGGGACGCCGAGGAGGCCCTGGAGATCTTCATCCGGCTCGGCGACGCCTGGGGGGCGGCCGAGGCGCTCTCCGCGCGCGGCGAGGCCCGCGAGCGGCGGGGCGACTTCCAGCTCGCCGGTGAGGACTACCGGATGGCGTTCGGCTACGCCGAGCGGCTCGGCGCGCGGACCCAGGTCGCGGTGTTGCGGGCCAGATACGCCGGGGTGCTGCTCGAAGCGGGCCGGGACGATGAGGGCGAGACGGTCCTGCGGCAGGTCCTGGAGGAGGAACAGGGGCCCGACGTCGGGCACGAGGTCTGGCCGGTGGCCCGGATGATTCTGGCCATGTGGCTGGGCCGCGTGGGCAGGACGTCCGAGGCGCGCGCCGAACTCGGCCTGCTGCAGGAGAAGTTCATGAAGGGGCCGCTCGCGATCTTCGAGGGCATCGTGCTCGGTCTGATGGCCTGGCTTGACAACGAGGAGGGCCGGTACGCCGAGGGCCGCGGCAAGGCGTGGAAGGCGCTGACGCGGACGGGTGACCCGCTGTCGCAGATGGTGGCCCCGCAGATGCCCGCCACCCATCTGGTCACGTACGCCTGGGCGCTGGCGGGCCCAGGCGAGCCGGCGGACGCGCGGGACGCGGTGCGGCTGCTGGCCGCATCCGACGCGCAGCTGCCGCCGGGCCACTTCAGCGCGGCCACGGAGCGCGCCAACCGCGAGAAGGCCGAGGCGGCGGCCCGCGCCGCCCTGGGGGAGGCCGACTACGAGCGCGCGTACGCCGAGGGCGGCCGCCTCACGCCGGACGAGGCCGTCGCCCTGGTGGAGCGGTGCGAGCAGCCGTCGTCCTGAACGGCCGCGTCAGGTCTTCTTGCGGAACTTACGGATCGCAAGCGGCGCGGTGAGCGCGGTGATCGCCACCGACCAGCCGAGCGTCATCAGGACGGAGTGCGCGACCGGGCCGCCGTTCATCAGGTTCCGTGCCGCGTCCGCGAGGTTGGAGAGCGGGTTGTAGTCGGTGAACGCCTGGAGCCAGCCGGGCATCGTGGTCGGCGGGGCGAAGATCGACGATCCGAACTGCAGCGGCATCAGGACCAGCATGGCCATCCCCTGGACGGCCTGTGCCGTCTTCATGGTCAGTCCGAGCAGGATGAAGATCCACATCAGCGAGGCGCCGAACACCAGCGAGAGGCCGATCGCCGCGAAGAGCGAGAGCACCGATGTGTGGATGGTGAGACCCAGGATGAAGCCCACGGTCAGCAGGATCGTGATGGCGACCAGCATCCGGCCGATCTCGACGACGATCTTCGCGATGAGGACGGACGACCGGGCGATGGGCATGCTGCGGAAGCGGTCCATCACCCCCTTCTTGAAGTCGTCGTTGACCCCGGTGCCGACGGCCATGGCGATGTTCATGCCCATCATCGCCATCAGGCCGGGGACGACGTAGTCGACGTACTGCGTCTGGTTGCCCTTGCCCGCGATCGCGCCGCCGAAGACGAACACGAACAGCAGGGTGAAGATGATCGGCATCAGCAGGACGTCGAACATCGACTCCGGGTCGGCCTTGATCTGCAGCGCGTTGCGCCGGGCCAGTGCTCCGATGTGCCGGAGGTTGCCCCGCAGTCCGATCCGCCCCTCGTCGGCGGTCGCGGCCGGCACGGCCGGTGCCGGCTTCTCGATCGTTGCCGTGCTCATACCGCGGCCTCCTGGACCTGGTCGGTCTTCTCGTCGTAGCCGTCCTGCGCCGCGGTGGGCTTCTGGCCGGTGATGGCCAGGAACACCTCGTCCAGGCTGGGCAGATGGGTGCCGATGTTGGTGATGCCGAAGCCGCGCGAAGCCAGCAGCCCGACCACCGCGGTCAGTTGCTCGTCGCTGAGGATCGGCACATTGAGCAGGCCCTCGTCGGGCACCGCCTGCGAGCCGGCGACACCGTCGAGCCCGGCCTCGGCCAGGGCGCGTGCCATGGCGGGGAGCTGCCCGGGGTCGCTCGGCTGGATCTGCAGGGTGCGGCCGCCGACCTTCGCCTTCAGCTCGTTCACCTTGCCGTTGGCGATGACCCGGCCCTTGTCGATGACCGTCAGCTCGTTGGCGAGCTGCTCGGCCTCCTCCATGTACTGGGTGGTGATGAGCACGGTCGCCCCCTCCGCGACCATGCGCTGCACCTCGTCCCAGACCTCGTTGCGGGTGCGCGGGTCGAGGCCGGTCGTCGGCTCGTCCAGGTAGAGCACCGACGGGTTGCCGATCATCGAGGCCGCCAGGTCGAGCCTGCGGCGCATCCCGCCCGAGTAGTTCATCGCGGCCTTCTTGGCCGCGTCCGTCAGCGAGAACCGTTCGAGCAGTTCGTCGGCACGGCGCCTGGCGTCCTTGCGGGGCAGGTCCAGCAGCCTGCCGATCATGTAGAGGTTCTCCCAGCCGGAGAGCTTCTCGTCGACCGATGCGTACTGCCCGGTGAGGCCGATGACCCGGCGCAGCTGGCGCGGCTGGGTCAGGACGTTGTAACCGGCCACGGTGGCGGTGCCCGAGTCGGGCTGCAGCAGGGTGGAGAGGACCCGTACGAGCGTCGTCTTCCCGGCGCCGTTGGGCCCGAGCACGCCGAGGACCGTGCCCTCCTGGACGTCCAGGTCCACGCCGTCCAGGGCTTTGGTGTCCCCGTAGTGCTTCACCAGCCCCCGCACCTGTACGGCGGGTCCGCCGTTCCCGGGGTTCTTGTCGATTCGCGTCATGCCGACCATCAGACCAGCCGCCACTGACAAGTCACCGACAGAATGCCGACAGCCCGCCGATGGGGGATGTCGGCGGGCTGTCGGGCCGTGCGGCGGTGGCCTGGTCCGGACGGACGGATCAGTGGAAGGTGTGCTGTTCCTGCGGGAAAGTCCCGCCGACGACCTCGTCGGCGAACTCCTTCGCCGCGTCACCGAGCGTCCGGCGCAGATCCGCGTACTGCTTGGTGAAGCGTGGCACCTTGCCGCCGGTCAGGCCGACCATGTCGGTGTAGACGAGCACCTGCGCGTCGCACTCGGGGCCCGCGCCGATGCCGACCGTCGGGATGTGCAGGATGCGGGTGACCTCGGCGGCCAGCTCCGCGGGTACGAGTTCGAGTACGACCGCGAAAGCGCCCGCGTCCTGCACGGACTTCGCGTCGCGCAGCAGCTGCTGCGCGGCCTCCTCGCCGCGGCCCTGCACCCGGTAGCCCATGGAGTTGACGGACTGCGGGGTCAGCCCGATGTGTCCCATGACGGGGATGCCGGACTGCACAAGCAGCTCGATCTGCTGGTGCGAGCGCTCGCCGCCCTCCAGCTTCACCGCTCCCACGCCGGCCTCCTTGACCAGGCGCGTCGCGCTGCGCAGCGCCTGGACGGGGCCCTCCTGGTAGGCGCCGAAGGTCAGGTCGGCGACGACCAGGGCCCGCGAGGTGCCGCGTACGACGGCGGCGGCGAGCATCGTCATCTCGTCGAGGGTGACCGGGACCGTGGTGTCGTAACCGAGGTGGCAGTTGCCCATCGAGTCGCCGACGAGCATCACCGGGATGCCCGCCTCGTCGAAGACGGACGCGGTCATCGCGTCGTAGGCGGTGAGCATGGGCCACTTCTCGCCGCGCTCCTTGGCGCCGCCGATGTCGTGGACCGTGATGCGCCTGCTGCTCCGGCCGCCGTACAGCGCCTTGCTGTCGGCCGGCTTCTCCGCCGATGGGGCGCCGGGCGTACCGGCACCGGATGAGGGGGTGGGGCTCTGAGGGTTCAACGCGCGCGTCATCGCAACGCTCCTGTTCGTCATCTCGAGGCGCCCTGACGGCGTCCCCGGACCGCCTCCATGGTTGCACCCCACCATCGCCGCACGGAAGTGGGCTCCGCGCCCGCCGACCGCCGCCGGGTAAAATCTTTTCGATACGAGACGGTCTCGTATCGAAATTGCTCTACGCTGCTCCCATGACCAATTCCACGGGGCCGGTCGCAGCGCCCCGCATACCCGAAGCCGTCCACCGGCGCCGTTGGGCGATCCTGGCCGCGCTGATGCTGAGCCTGCTGATCGTGGTGCTCGACAACTCCATCCTCAACGTGGCGGTCAAGACGATCGCCTCCCCGGCGCCCACCGGGCTCGGCGCCACCCAGAGCCAGCTCGAATGGGCGATCAACGCCTACACGCTGGTCTTCGCCGGGCTGCTCTTCACCGCGGGCCTCCTCGGTGACCGCATCGGCCGCAAGAAGGTCCTGCTCTTCGGGCTCGCGGTCTTCGGTATCGGCTCGGTGTTCGCGGCCCTCTCCACCTCGCCGGCCGAACTCGTCGCGTTCCGGGCCGTGATGGGCCTCGGCGGTGCCTTCGTGATGCCCGCCACTCTCGCCGTGCTGATGAACGTCTTCGAGCGCGACGAGCAGCCCAAGGCCATCGGCATCTGGGCGGGCGGCGTCGGCCTGGCCATCGCCATCGGCCCCATCACCGGCGGTGTGCTGCTCGAACACTTCTGGTGGGGCTCGGTGTTCCTGGTCAACGTGCCGGTGGTGGCCGTCGCGCTGATCGCGATGGTGCTGCTGGTCCCCGACTCCAGGGACCCCCACCCGGGCCATATCGACCCGGTGGGCGTGAGCCTGTCCATCGTCGGTCTCGTGCTCCTGGTGTACGGGATCATCCGCGGCGGTGAACTGGCCGACTTCACCGCACCGTCCGTACTGCTGACCACACTCGGCGGCATCGCGGTGCTGATCGGCTTCGTGGTGTACGAGAAGCGCAGCAGTCACCCGGCCATCGACGTCACCTACTTCAAGAACCCGGCGTTCTCCGCGGCCGTCGCCGCCATCGCGCTGGTCTTCTTCGCGCTGATGGGCGTCACCTTCTTCTCCGCTTTCTACATGCAGAGCGTCCGCGGCTACAGCGCGCTGGAGTCCGGTCTCCTGCTGCTCCCGCTCGCCGCGGCCCAGATGATCTTCTCGCCGCGGGCCAGGCTCGTCGTCGAGCGGTTCGGCGCCCGCGCCGTCTGCACGGCCGGCATGGTGCTGGTCGCCGCCGGGCTCGGCTGCTTCGCGTTCTTCGGCGCCGATACGCCCGTCTGGGTGATGGAGGCCGTCTTCTTCGTCATGGGCACGGGAATGGCCCACATCATGCCGCCGGTCACCGTCTCGATCATGCAGTCGCTGCCCCGCGAGAAGGCCGGTTCGGGGTCCGCGATCAACAACACCTTCCGCCAGGTGGGCGGGGCGCTCGGGGTCGCCGTCCTGGGGTCCGTGCTGTCGGCCTCGTACCGGAGTGACATCCAGGGCCACCTCGGCGCGGTGCCGCCCGGTGCGCGCAAGGCGGCGGGGGAGTCGATCGAGGCGACGCTGGGCATCGCGGAGAAGCTCGGTCCCGCGGGCCGGACACTCGCGGGCCGTGCGGACACCGCGTTCCTGCACGCCATGCATCTGACGGCACTCGGCTCGGCAGGGGTCGCCCTGCTCGGCGCCGTCGTGGTGGTGCTCTTCCTGCCCGGGCGTCCGAAGGCGGCCGGCGGCGACGGAGCGGCGGCGGACGCCGTCCCCGCGTCGGCGACAATCGGTACGGACTGAACGGACAGTGAGAGGCGGAGCGGGCGTGCCCCCGACGGAACAGCAGAACAGGCCGGCCGAGCACCGGCGCGGCCGGCCCCGCTCGGAGGCGGTCGAACGGTCGATCGTCGAGGCCGTGGTGAAGCTGCTGGAGGAGGGCGTCCCGCTCACCCAGGTGTCCATCGAGCGCGTCGCCCGCACGGCGGGCGTCGGCAAGGCGACCATCTACCGCCGCTGGAAGGGCAAGGAAGAGCTCTTCATCGACGTGCTCAAGGACATCGAGCCCGTCGACCCCGAGCTGCCGGGCACCTCGGTGCGCGACGATCTGGTCGCCCTGCTCGAATCACTGCGCAGGCGGGGCCTCGCCAAGCGCTCGTCGGCCCTGCTGTACAACGTCTTCGCGCAGATGCAGAACTATCCGGAACTCTGGCGCGCCTACCACGACACGGTCGTCGAGGCCAGGCGCCGTACGGGGATGGAGGTCGTACGCCGGGGGATCGCCACCGGCGAGATCCGCTCCGACCTCGCCCCGGACCTGGTCAACGACCTCATCGTGGGGCCCATGCTGCTGCGCACCGTGCTCCGCCCCTACGCAGAGCTCGACGAGGGCCTGTCCGCGCAGGTCGTGGACGCACTGCTCGAAGGGCTCGCACCGCGCGGGAGCGAGGGGTAGCGCGCCGGAATATGCGCATTCCGTCACAGCCGGAACTCCAGGCGCCGCCTGCCACGTCCTCGTGACAGAAGGGCCGTGCCAACACGGCGCGGAAAGTGCCGTCCCATCGCTTAGTGTCAAGGGCGGGACGGCGTGTACGGCAAGGCAGCGAGGGCAACGGTATGGCGCAGGCGCACTTCACGGACACGGAGCACGGCAGCTCGGACCACGGGCATCCCGAGTCCGGTGCCCGGCGTCTGTTCGGCGGCCGCTGGAGGGGTGACCGCGGCATCTGGCGCCGCGGCATCGTCCTCGCGCTCTTCGCCGCCCTGCTCACGCTCACGATGCTCTTCCACGCCCGGATCCCCAACAGCGTCGGCAACCTCGGCAGCCTCACCGAGACCTTCCTGCCCTGGTTCGGTGTCGTCGGGATCCCGGTGCTGCTCGTCCTCGGGCTGCTGCGCCGCTCGGCCACCGCGCTGATCGTCCTGCTGCTGCCCGTCATCGTCTGGCTGAACATCTTCGGCGGGCTGATCTCCGACAAGTCGGCCTCCGGCGGCGACCTGGTGGTCGCCACCCACAACGTGAACGCGGCCAACCCCGACCCGGTGGGCACCGCGAAGAAGGTCGCAGCCTCGGGCGCCGACGTGGTCGCCCTGGAGGAACTGGCCGCGGGCAAGGTCTCCACGTACACGAAGGCCCTCGCGGCCACCTACCCGTACCACGCGGTGGAGGGCACGGTCGGGCTCTGGAGCAAGTACCCGATGAGCGCCACCGAGCCCGTCAACATAAGGCTCGGCTGGGTCCGTGCCATGCGGTCCACGGTGGCCACGCCCAAGGGCAAGGTGGCCGTCTATGTCGCGCACCTCCCCTCGGTACGGGTGAAGCTCGACGCCGGATTCACCGCGTCGCAGCGCGACGAGAGCGCGGACGCGCTGGGTGCGGCCATCAGGAAGGAGCCGCTGCACGATGTGGTGCTCCTCGGCGACCTCAACGGGACGATGAACGACCGTTCGCTGGACGCGGTGACCTCGCAGATGCGCTCCACCCAGGGCGCCGCCGGCAACGGCTTCGGCTTCAGCTGGCCCGCGAGCTTCCCGATGGCGCGGATCGACCAGATCATGGTCAGGGGCGCCGACCCGGTCTCCTCCTGGACGCTCCCCAGCACCGGCAGCGACCATCTGCCGATCGCGGCCCGCCTCAAGCTCTGAACGGCCGCGGGGCGCAGGAAGAGCGCAGGAAGAGCGCAGGAAGAGATACGCATCACTTCACGGGGCATTCACCTGCCGGAACAACGCGGCGGGGAGACTTTGTTCAGCAGGAGAACTTAAGCTGGTCTCTCCGTGCACCGTCGCACCGACGCACCACGCACCGTCCCCCGTGCTCCGCTCTCGTAAGAGAAGGTCTTCCTCCATGCCCCTGGCCCTGCTCGCGCTGGCCATCTCCGCGTTCGGCATCGGCACCACCGAGTTCGTGATGATGGGCCTGCTGCCCAACGTCGCCGACGACCTGGGCACCTCAGTGCCCACCGCGGGCTATCTCGTCTCCGCCTACGCGATCGGCGTCGTCATCGGCGCCCCGCTGCTCACCGCCATCGGCTCCCGTATCCCGCGCAAGCGGATGCTGCTGCTCCTGATGGGCCTGTTCACCATCGGCAACCTGGCGTCCGCCTTCGCACCCGGCTTCGGCTGGCTGCTGGCCGGGCGGGTGCTCGCCGGGCTGCCGCACGGCGCCTTCTTCGGCGTCGGCGCGGTCGTCGCGTCCGGACTGGTCGACGAGGGCAGGCGCGGCCGCGCCGTCGCCACCATGTTCCTCGGCCTGACCATCGCCAACATCGTCGGCGTCCCCGCCGCGACCCTGCTCGGGCAGCACCTGGGCTGGCGCGCCACCTTCGTCGTGGTCGGTGTGATCGGCCTGGTGGCGCTGGCCGCGCTGGCCCGGCTCGTTCCGTACGTCCCCGTCGACGCGCACCAGGGCCTGCGCCACGAGGTACGCGCCCTCGGCAACCGACAGGTCCTCCTCGGGCTGCTCACCGCTGTCTTCGGCTTCGCCGGGGTCTTCGCCGTCTACAGCTACCTCGCCTCGATCACCACCGAGGTCATGGGCTTCTCCGAGTCGTCGGTGACCCTGGTGCTCGCCCTCTTCGGGATCGGGATGACGCTGGGCGCGCTGGCCGCAGGACCGCTGAGCGACCGGGCGCTGCGCCCCACCGTGTACGGCTCGCTCGGCGGGCTGGCCGTCGTACTGATCGCCTTCGACTTCACCGTCCATGTGCAGTGGGCCGCGCTGGTCAGCGTGGTGCTCCTGGGCGCGGTCGGTTTCATGACCACGACACCGCTGCAGATGCTGGTGATGAAGAAGGCCAGCTCCGCGCCGACGCTGGCCTCGGCCTCCAACCACTCCGCATTCAACCTGGCCAACGCCGGCGGTGCCTGGCTCGGCGGGGTCGCCATCGCGGCCGGCTGGGGCTGGATGTCGCCGACCCTGGTGGGCGCGGTGCTCGCCGTGATCGGCCTCGCCGTCGCGGTGACCGCGGGTGTGCTGGACCGGGGTACGCCGAAGGGGGCCTCCCGCGTGGTCGCGGAAGGCCCCCGTACGGAGCGTGCGCTCAGCTCGTCTCGCGCCAGCGGTTCGTGATCGGCAGCCGCCGGTCCTTGCCGAACCCCTTCGCGGAGATCTTGGTGCCCGGCGGGTACTGACGGCGCTTGTACTCCGCGGTGTCCACCATCCGGAGCGTCTTCGCCGTCAGCTCCGGGTCGAAACCGGCCGCGACAATGGCGTCGAGGCCCTGGTCGGCGTCGACGTACCGCGCCAGGATCGCGTCGAGCACCTCGTAGTCAGGCAGCGAGTCCGTGTCGACCTGGCCGGGGCGCAGCTCGGCGCTGGGCGGCTTGGAGATCGAGTTCTCCGGGATCGGCGGGGTCTGGCCCCGCTCGGCCGCCGCCCGGTTGCGCCACTCGGCGAGCCGGAAGATCGAGGTCTTGTAGACGTCCTTGATCGGCCCGTACGCGCCGACCGAGTCGCCGTAGAGCGTCGAGTACCCCACCGCCAGCTCGGACTTGTTGCCCGGCGCGAGGACGATCTGGCCCTCCTGGTTGGAGATGGCCATCAGCGTGGTGCCGCGCAGCCGCGACTGGAGGTTCTCCTCGGCGAGACCGGTGAGCGCCAGCGAGTCCATGTACGCGTCGAACATCGGCGCGATCTCCACGGTCCGGTAGTTCAGCCCGGTGCGCCGGGCCAGCTCCGCCGCGTCGCCCCTGGAGTGGTCCGACGAGTACTTGGACGGCATGGACACGCCGTACACGTTCTTCGCACCGAGGGCGTCGCAGGCGATGGCCGCGACGAGCGCCGAGTCGATCCCGCCGGAGAGCCCGATCAGCACCGAGGAGAAGCCGTTCTTCGCGGCGTACGCCCGCAGGCCCACGACCAGCGCGGTGTACAGCTCCTCGTCGTCGTCGAGCCGGTCGGCGTAGCCGCCCGGCAGCTCGGCCGGGTACGCGGCGACCGGTTCGTCCGAGAGCGTCACGTGCTCGATACGCAGCCCGTCGGCGACCACGCCCGAGGGGACCGGGCCCGCGGCGGGCAGCTCCAGGTCGACCACGACGCAGCCCTCGGTGAACTGCGGCGCCCGTGCGACGACTTCGCCGTCCTTGTCGACCACGATCGAGTCGCCGTCGTAGACCAGCTCGTCCTGGCCGCCGGTCATCGCGACGTACGCGGTGGTGCAGCCGGCTTCCCTGGCCCGCTTGCGGACCAGTTCGAGGCGCTGGTCGTCCTTGTTCAGCTCGTAGGGCGACGCGTTGATCGAGACCAGCAGCCCGGCCCCTGCGGACCGCGTGGCGGGCACCCGGCCGCCGTCCTGCCAGAGGTCCTCGCAGATGGCGAGGGCGACATCGACGCCGTGCACCCGGATCACCGGGAGGGTCTCGCCGGGCACGAAGTAGCGGAACTCGTCGAAGACGCCGTAGTTCGGCAGATGGTGTTTGGAGAAGGTCAGCGCGACCTCACCGCGGTGCAGCACGGCCCCGGCGTCCCGCGGGGCGCCCGCGGGCTGCCCGTAGCGGGGCTGGGCCTTCTCGGTCCGGTCGAGATAGCCGACGACGACGGGGACCTCCCCGAGCCCCTCGGCGTCCAGCCGTGCGGCGAGCGCGCGCAGCGCGGCCCGGGACGCGTCGACGAAGGACGACCGCAGGGCCAGGTCCTCGACGGGGTATCCGGTCAGCACCATCTCGGGGAACGCCACGAGGTGGGCGCCCTGTCCGACGGCGTGCCGGGACCAGTGGACGATCGCCTCGGCGTTCCCGGCGAGGTCACCGACGGTCGAGTCGATCTGATTCAGTGCGAGGCGTAGTTGAGGCACGGGCCCAGTGTAATCGTCTCTCTGACGCGATGTCCTGCTGGGCGGGTGCGCGGTATGTCACTGCCCCGGGCCGTTCCCTCCCGGGGCCGCAGCGCCGCCGCCCCGCCCCCTCCCGTGGTCACGGGGTCGCAGGGGACGGGGCGGCGGCTGGTGCTGTGCTGTCCGCGGTGGCGGTGTCAGCGCCTGGCGTACGAGCTGATGTAGCTCCGGCCCGGGCTGCCGACGCCGGTCACATCGTCGTAGCCGACGGTGGCGACCAGCGAGGAGTCGGCGCCGAGCGTCCGCAGCGAGGTCAGCAGACCGCCGCTCGCGTCGACGCTGTTGGCGAAGTCCACCCGGACGACCGACTGGGTGCGGCCGGCGCCCAGCGGGTGGTCGGTGACGTCGTGGTACGCCGCCGTGCCGTAGCGGGAGTAGATCGACGGGTTGGCGAACCCGATCGGAACCCCGTGCTGCGCCTGCTGCGCCAGGGCCTGGATACCCGCGATGACCGGAGCGGCCAGGGAGGTGCCGCCGATGCGGTACTCGCTGTACTGCTGCGAACCGTCCGGGAAGGTCTGCGTCTGGCCGACCAGGAAGCCGGTGTTCGGGTCAGCGATCGCGGAGATGTCCGGGATGGTACGCATGGCCGTCTTGCCGTTGGCCTTGGCGAGCTTCCCGGGCACCACACCGCGCTGGTAGAACGGCTGCGCCACGGTCTTGCTCGTGCCGCCGCCCGCGCCGCCGTTGTAGCTGCCGGGGAAGGACGTCCAGGTCTTCTGGTCGTCCGAGAGGTTCGACTTCAGGGTGCCCCAGCCGGTCTCCCACTGGTACTTGTCACCCTTGCCCACGGCCAGCGAGGTGCCGCCGACCGCCGTCACCCAGGCGGAGTTGGCCGGGGTGTCGACCTGCTTCGTACCGGTGTTGGCGACCTCGTCGCCGTTGTCGCCGGTGGAGAAGTAGAAGCCGATGCCCTCGACCGCGCCCAGCTGGAAGACCTGGTCGTACGCGGCTGCGACGGCCGGGGTCTCGTTGGCCTCGATGTCGCCCCAGGAGTTGGAGACGATGTCGGCGAGGTGGTTGTCGACGACCTTGCCGAGCGAGTCGAGCAGCGCGTCGTCGTTGCAGGAGGCGGCACCGACGTACACGATGTCCGACTTGGGCGCCACCGCGTGCACGGCCTGCACGTCGAGGGTCTCCTCGCCGTACCAGCCGGCCGCGCCGCACTCGTCGATGTCGGTGTAGTCGCTCGGCAGCACCTGCGAGAGCTGGCCGGCCGCGTACTTGCTGTCGCCGTTGCGCTTGGCGTATTTGGCCGAGTCCTGCGCGATGGTCGGCGAAGCGTAGGCGTCCGTGATGGCGACCGTGACGCCCTTGCCGGTCTTGTTGCCCGCGCTGTAGGCGGCGCGCAGCTGCTTGCCGGTGTAGCCCTTGACGGCGTAGGGGGCCTTCTCGCCGTAGGCGTTCGGCAGCTTCTTGTTGACCTTCGAGCCGTAGTACGACGACATCGGCCCGGCGTTCTTGAAGACCGCGTCGGGCGGGGGCAGCGTCGTGGTGTCGTGCTTGACGTTGTGCGGGGCGTTGTCGAGGCCGGCGACCGTCAGCACCGCGTCCTGGAGGGAAGCGGGCGCGGAGGCCGTCGTCGTCGGGGCCCGGTAGGTCTTGCTGCCCTTGCGGTAGTTGTGCAGCTGGGTCGAGAACGCCTTCTCGGCCGCGCTCACGTCACCGCTGACCGACACGTAGTGCTGGTTCGAGCCGGTGACCTTCAGGCCCGACGCCTGCAGCCAGGCGGTGACCCGCTTGATCTGCTCGGGTGTGGCGCCGAAGCGCGCCTTGGCCTGCTTCGCGCTCAGGTACTTGCCGTAGGAGGCGGACTGCGGGTCCGACACCTGCTTCGCGTACGCGGCCAGGCCCTGGGCGTCGCGCCCGGCCAGATAGACGCGCGCGTTCACCTGGCCCGAGTTCGCGCTCGCGCCGCGGTCGGCCGACGCCTTCGCCCACTGCGGCTTGGTGCCCTGGAGCGTGTGGCGGCTGCCCGTACCGGAGTCGGCGTTGGCGCTGGGTATGGACAGAGCGAGCGCGCCGGCGAGCAGTGGCAGTGTCGCTGCCACGCTCAGCCCGGCGCGCATTCTTGAGCGGCTGGATCTCATGGAACCCCCTGTGTTGCGGTTCGTCGCAGGTACGCGTGTACGCCACACCTTGCCCGATGAACTGCTCATGCCAGGGGCATGCGATGACCAAGAAGACACCAAGGAACGGTCATGAACCGGCAGTTGATCCCGATGTTGCCGAAGCGCCCCTTTCCTTCAGCAGATCGGCTATGAGCTGCACCTCGGACTGCTGCGCGGCCACCATGCCCTGCGCCAGCTTCTTCTCCGCACCGGTCCGGCAGAGCTGTACGCACCCCTCCGCCATATGGATACCGCCCCGGTGATGGGCCGTCATCAGCTGGAGGTAGCTGATCTCCGCCTTTCTGCCACTGAGCTTCCGCAGGGTGTCGAGCTGCGCCGTGGTGGCCATCCCCGGCATCAAGGCCCCGTCGGTGGACGGCTCCTGACCCATCCCCATCCACTGCATCGGCAGCCGCTCTGCGTCGCTCACCGGCAGCCCCCAGAGATTCAGCCAGCCCGTCATCATGCCGCGCTGGTTGGCCTGGGTGTTGGCGATGTCGTACGCGAGACGGCGCACATCGGCGTCCTTCGTGCGGTCCCGCACGATGAACGACATCTCCACGGCCTGCTGGTGGTGGACCGACATGTCACGCGCGAAACCGGCGTCGGCCGAGCCCGCCGTGGGTGTACGGGCAGCGGGGGCGGCGGTCTCCTTGTCACTTCCGGTGGTGAACGCCATGGTCGCGGCGGCCGCGCAGAGCAGGACCAGAACGGCGGCGGCGACGGCCATCAGCCGGGTGCTCCTGCTCACTGGCCGTCCAGCCCGCCCGTGCACGCGGCGCCCGGTTCCGGGGTCTGCGGGCCCTGTACGTACTTGGTGAAGAACTGGTTCACCCTCGGGTCGTCGGCGCCGTCCACCGTCACCTGCTTCCCCCAGGCGCTCAGCATGATGGCGCCCGACTGGCCGGGGTAGGGGCTCATCAGCGAGTACGGGGTCCTGGCCACCTTCGCGCCGAGCTTCTTCACATCGGCGGCCGGGGCCTTGTCCGTGTAGGTGACCCAGACCGAGCCGTGCTCCAGCGAGTGCACGGCGTTCATGTCCGGGAGCGGCTTGGTGTAGACGTTCCCGTTGCAGTTCATCCAGACCTGGTTGTGGTCCCCGCCCACCGGCGGTGTCATCGGGTAGTCCACCTTCGTGGTGACGTGGGTACGGCCGAGCTTCTTGATGTCCCAGTCCTTCTCACCCTTGATGGGCCCGGCCGTCGTACCGCCGTCCCCCTTGGCGTCGGACGCGGTGCTGCCGGCGGTGCTGTCGGACTGCGACGAGTGGTCGCTGACGAGATACGTGCCGAAGCCGATCAGCCCCGCCACGGCGACGGCCGCCACCGTGATCACGGCGATGCGCACCCGGCGCTCGCGCGACCTGTCCGCACGGCGCATCTCCTCTATACGGGTCTTGCGATCGTTCTTCGAGCTCTGCGTCGAAGCCATCGATGAGTCCTCAAGTCCTGGTGGGATACGGACGGTCCGGGGGCTCAGATCGTAATGGCGGGGCACGCGGCATGGCACAGGGCCTGAGCGGCCGGAGTGCGGCACTGTGGCCGGGGCACCGGCACACGGAGGTGGACGAAGGGTGCACAAGTACGCGATCGCTGCGGAACTGCTGCTCTGGTGGGCGGCCCTGACGGGATTGTGGCTGATTCTCATCAGTACCGTGGACGGACTGGAAGCGGTGGTCGGAACAGCGCTCGCGCTGCCGACGGCGGTCGCCGCCCGCGCGGCGCGGACCGCGGTGAGGCAGCGGTGAACGGCTGGCTGTTCGCCGCCGCCACGCTGCTGGTGTGCGGGGTCGCGCCCGCCCTGTGGGGCGTGGCCACCGGGCCGCTGCGGCGCCGTGTCGTCGCCCAGAACCTGGCCACCCTGCTGGTCTGTCTCGCCCTGCTGCTGCTCGCCCAGGGGTACGGCCGCCCCTCCGCGTACACCGATCTGGCCCTGGTACTGGCGCTGCTCGGCCCGGTCGGGAGCCTGGTGTACGCCCGGCTGCTCGCCGACGACCTGGCGGACGACCCGCCGCACAGCTCCCGGACCACCTGGCCCGCGATCGCCGCCACCGCGCTGGTGGTGCTGCCGCTGTGCGTGGTCACAGGTCCCGGCCGGGCGACGGCCAAACTGCTCGTCATCGGGGCCCTGCTGGTCGCCGGGAACGTCGTCGCGTCCCGGGCACTCGACGACCCGGCCCCGGAGGCGGCGCCCCATGACTGACGCACTGACCGTCATCTCCCTGCTGCTGGTCGCGGCCGCGGCCACCGCGGCCGTCCTGGTCCGCGACCCCGCAAGACAGGCGTTGGTCCTCTCGCTCCTCGGCCTCGCGCTGGCCGTCCTGTTCACCGTTCTCCAGGCCCCGGACGTGGCGCTCTCCCAGCTCTCGGTGGGCTCGGCGCTCACCCCGCTGCTGGTGCTCCTGTCCGTACGCAAGGTCCGCCGCAGGCGCCGGGGCGAGCACAAGGAGCACAGCGGATGACCCGGCGGCTGCGCCTGTGGGTCCTGGCCGTGGGCCTGGCCGGGCTCGCCGCCATGCTCGCCGGCGCCTACCGGCTCCTCCCGCGGTTCGGCGGCGCCGTCCACCCGTACGGCGACCGCGCGGTGCGGGCCTCGCTGAGCCGGCACACCGCCAACGTCATCTCGTCCGTCAACTTCGACCAGCGGGCCTTCGACACCCTGGGGGAGGAGAGCATCCTCTTCGGCGCGGTCCTCGGCACGGTCGTGCTGCTGCGCCAGACCCGGGGCGAGCGGCAGTACCGCCCCCAGCCCGCGCCGGTCCTGCGGTCCGTGCGCCGCTACGCGCTGGTGGCGCTGCCCGTCACGCTGCTCGCGGGGGCGTACGTGGTCGCGCACGGCCAGCTCAGCCCCGGCGGCGGATTCCAGGGCGGCGTCGTCATGGCCACCGCCCTGCACCTGCTCTACATCGCGGTCGACTACCGGGCGCTGGAGCGGGTCAGGCCCATCGGCGTCTACCACATCGGTGACGCGGCGGGCGAGGGCGCCTATCTGGTCCTGGGGCTCGCGGGGCTCCTCTGCGGGACCTCCTTCCTCGCCAACTTCCTCCCGTACGGCACCTTCAACACCCTCGCGTCGGGCGGGACCGTGCCGCTGCTCAACGCGGCCATCGGAGTGGAGGTCGCCTGCGCGGTGGTCGTCCTGCTCGCCGGCTTCCTCGACCAGGCACTGGAGATCGAGGAGACGGACACGGAGAAGGAGACACAGTGATGTCCGTACTGCCGTACGCGATCGCCGGGTGGATCTTCATCATCGGCGTCTACGGCCTCGCCACCAGCCGCAACCTCATCCATGCCGTCGGCTGCCTCGCCGTCTGCCAGTCCTCCACCTATGTGCTGCTGCTCTCCGTCGGCTACCGCGACGGCGGCACCGCCCCGGTCTTCTCCGATCTGCAGCCGGGCTCGCGGCCCCTGGTGGACCCCATCGTGCAGGCCCTGGCCCTGACCGACGTGGTGGTCGGCGCGACCCTCACCGCGCTGCTGCTCGCCCTCGTCGTGCAGGTCGACAAACGGCACGGCACCGTCGACCCCGACGAACTCTCCGAGCTGCGCGGATGACCGGGTCCCGGCAGCTGAACGAGCTGCTGCCGCTCATCGTGGCGCTGCCGCTCGTCGGCGCCGTCGTGCTGGTCGCCGCCGGGCGCAGGCTGCCCAGGATCGCCGCCGAAGGGATCGCCGCCGCCTTCGCGGCGGGCACCGCCGCGCTCGCCGCCGTACTGCTCACGGGAGGCACGGACCACGCCGCCGAGTGGGTCGGCGGCTGGACCCCGGAGCACGGACAGAGCGTCGGCATCGTCCTGGCCGGCGACCCGCTCGCGCTCGGCCTCGCCACCCTGATCTCGCTGCTCGTCGTCGCCGTACTCGCCTACTCCTGGCGGTACTTCGCCGAGCCGCCGCTGCGGCACGCCGGGGCGTTCCCCGCGCTCGTCCTGCTCTTCCAGGCCGGCATGTGCGGCTTCGTCCTGACCGGCGACCTCTTCAACGCCTTCGTCTTCTTCGAGCTGATGAGCGTGGTCGCCTACGCGCTCACCGGCTACCGGGTCGAGGAGGCGAAAGCGGTCCAGGGCGCGCTCACCTTCGGCATCGTCAACTCACTCGGCGCGTACGCCACACTCACCGGGATCGTGCTGCTCTACGCCCGCACCGGTGAGCTGGGCATGCGGGCCATCGGACGGCGCCTCGACGAACAGGGCGGCCCCGACGCCCTCGTGATCACGGCCTTCGTCCTCATCCTCACCGGACTCCTCGTCAAAGCGGCCGCCGTCCCCTTCCACTTCTGGCTCCCCGACGCGCATGCCGTCGCCCCCACCCCGGTCTGCATGCTGCTCTCCGGGGTGATGGTCGAGCTCGGGGTGTACGGGACGGGACGGGTCTACTGGACCGTCTTCGGCGGTCCCGGTGGTGTCCCGGCGCCCGCGGCCGAACGGGCCCTGGTGACGCTCGGCGTACTGACCGCGCTGGTCGGGGCCGTCATGTGCTGGTACCAGCGCCATCTCAAACGGCTGCTCGCCTTCTCGACCGTCGCGCACACCGGGCTCTTCCTCGTCGGTACCGGCCTGCTCACCCCGCAGGCGTCGGCGGGCGTCGCGCTGTACGTACTCGGACACGCGGGGGTGAAAGCGGCGCTCTTCGCCTGCGCCGGGATCCTCCTCGACCGCTACGGCTCCATCGACGAGCACGAACTGCACGGCAGAGCGCGTGGACTCCCCGCCGTCGGCGTGCTGTTCACGGCCGGCGGCCTCGCACTCGCCGGGCTGCCGCCGTTCGGTACGGCGCTGGGCAAGGCGGTGATCGAGGAGTCGGCGGGACCGCCTCTCACGGTGCTCTGTGTCGCGGTGTCGGCGCTCACCGGGGGAGCGGTGCTGCGCGTGGCCGCACGGGTCTTCGGCGGGTTCGGCCGGCGCCCAGGCGAGCAGCGCGGCGGGCCGTACGAGACGAGCGGCGAGCACGAGGAGCCGGAGACCGGCGGGCGGCCGCTGTCCCGGGTCCCCGACACCATGCTCGTCGTACCTGCGGTCCTGCTCGCCGGGGCGCTGGCCGCAGGTCTGGTTCCGGGCATCGCGGGCGGGATCGGCCACGCGCTGGACGAGGCGCTCCCGGGGAAGGCGGAGCACGCACCGCAGTGGTCGGCTGCCGGGGTGCTCCTGGGGCTGCTGTCCACGGTGCTCGCCGCCGCCCTGGCCACGGTGGCCGTACGGCGGCCGGCCCGCGCGGGCGGCCCCGCCAGGTTCCAGCCACTGCGCCGGCTCCACTCGGGGCACGTCGGCGACTACGTCGCGTGGCTGGCCGCGGGGGTGTCCCTGCTGGGTGCGCTGGTCCGCTGGTAGCGCACGCTTCCATGTGACTCACAATGGAGGCTGCGGGACACCCGAGCGGGGTGAGATGTTCGGACGAGGGTTCGCAACAAGCTGGAAATCGTGTGGTGGGATGCTCATGAGCCCCGGGGACTCCGGAGGCGTGGGAGCAGGTGGCTGACCAGCAAGGATAGGTAGGAACGGTATGGATAAACAGCAGGAATTCGTGCTCCGTACGCTGGAGGAGCGCGACATCCGCTTTGTGCGCCTGTGGTTCACCGACGTCCTCGGGTTCCTCAAGTCGGTCGCCGTGGCACCCGCCGAGCTTGAGCAGGCGTTCGACGAGGGCATCGGCTTCGACGGGTCGGCCATCGAGGGCTTCGCCCGGGTCTACGAGTCCGACATGATCGCCAAACCGGACCCCAGCACCTTCCAGATCCTGCCGTGGCGTGCGGAGGCTCCCGGCACCGCCCGGATGTTCTGCGACATCCTGATGCCGGACGGCTCCCCGTCCTTCGCCGATCCCCGCTACGTACTGAAGCGGATCCTGGCCAAGACCTCCGACCTGGGCTTCACCTTCTACACCCACCCGGAGATCGAGTTCTACCTCCTGAAGGACAAGCCGCTCGACGGCACCCGCCCCACCCCCGCCGACAACTCCGGCTACTTCGACCACACTCCGCAGAACGTCGGCATGGACTTCCGCCGCCAGGCGATCACCATGCTCGAATCCATGGGAATCTCGGTCGAGTTCAGCCACCACGAGGGTGCGCCGGGCCAGCAGGAGATCGATCTGCGGTACGCGGACGCGCTGTCGACCGCCGACAACATCATGACCTTCCGGCTCGTCATGAAGCAGGTCGCACTTGAGCAGGGGGTGCAGGCCACCTTCATGCCGAAGCCGTTCAGCGAGTACCCCGGCTCGGGCATGCACACCCACCTCTCGCTCTTCGAGGGCGACCGCAACGCCTTCTACGAGTCGGGCTCCGAGTACCAGCTCTCCAAGGTGGGCCGCTCCTTCATCGCGGGCCTGCTGACGCATGCCGCCGAGGTCTGCGCGGTCACCAACCAGTGGGTCAACTCGTACAAGCGGATCTGGGGCGGCTCGGCGCGCAGCGCGGGTGCGGGCGGCGAGGCCCCCTCGTACATCTGCTGGGGCCACAACAACCGCTCGGCGCTGATCCGCGTCCCGATGTACAAGCCGGGCAAGACCGGCTCGGCCCGGGTCGAGGTCCGCTCCATCGACTCCGGGGCCAACCCGTACCTGACGTACGCGCTGCTGCTCGCCGCGGGCCTCAAGGGCATCGAGGAGAGCTACGAACTCCCGGCCGGCGCCGACGACGACGTGTGGGCGCTCTCCGACTCGGAACGCCGCGCGATGGGCATCGAACCGCTGCCGCAGAACCTGGGCGAGGCGATCGAACTGATGGAACGCAGCGAGCTGGTGGCCGAGACGCTCGGCGAGCATGTCTTCGACTTCTTCCTGCGCAACAAGAAGCAGGAGTGGGAGGAGTACCGCTCCGAGGTCACCGCTTTCGAGCTGCGGAAGAACCTGCCGGTGTTGTAGGGGCGGGGCGGTGGTGCTTCTCCTCGTGGAGCGACGGCTGCGGGCCGGCGGCGCGATGCTGCCGGCCCGCAGCCGTTCCGCCGGCCCTGACGGCCGCCGCGCCTACGGCACGAGGTCGTCGAGGCGCGCCTGGAGCCGGTCGAGCTGCTCCCGGTAGGCGGCGGGCATACCCCGCGCGTGACGTGCGGCGACCGCCTCCTCGACCGTGGGGGACATGAACTGCTCGCCCGCCGCGACTCGCGCGGCGACGGCGTGGTGGGCGTCACGGAAGGTGCTCCCCTCGACGACCAGCCGTTCCGCCACATCGGTCGCCACCGTGCGCCCATCGGCCGCGGCCGCGTGCATGGTGTCGGCGTTGAATCCGATCGTGCCGTAGGCCAGCGAGAACACCTCCGCGGACTGCCGTACGGCATCGATCTGCTCGAACGCCTCCGGCCTGGTGTCCTGCAGGTCGCGGTTGTACGAGAGAGGAATCCCCTTGTGCAGGGCGAGCAACCCGGTGAGCCTGCCGATGGCGATGCCCGTGCGTCCCCTCACGAGTTCGGCGACGTCGGGGTTCTTCTTCTGCGGCATCATGCTGGAACCGGTCGCGACGGAGTCCGCCAGTTCCGCGAAGGCGAACTCCTGCGAGGTCCACAGCACGAGCTCCTCGGCCATGCGTGAGAGGTGCACCATCGTCACCGTCGCCGCGTAGCACAGGTCGAGCAGGAAGTCCCGGTCGGCCACGGCGTCGAGGCTGTTCTCGAAGCTCGCCGTCATGCCGAGTTCGTCCGCGCTGAACTCCGGGTCAAGACCGAGACTGCTGCCCGCGAGAGCCCCCGCGCCGAGCGGAGAGACGGCGGCGGCTTCTCCTGCGGCGCCGAACCGGGCGATGTCACGCAGGAGTGCGGTGGCGTGCGCCGCGAGGTGGTGCCCCAGGGTGATCGGCTGTGCACGCTGCAGGTGGGTGTAGCCGGGGAGGATCAGATCGCCGTCGCCGCGTGCGCGGTCGAGGAGGGTCTGTACCAGCTTGCCCACCGAGTGCGCCGCCCCGGCGGCGGCGTCGCGGGCCCACAGCCGGGTGGCCACGGCCGTCTGGTCGTTGCGGGAGCGCCCGGCGTGCACGCGCTTCCCGAGTTCACCGAGGCGCTCGACGAGGATGCGCTCGATCATGGAGTGGATGTCCTCGTCGCGGTCGGGCGCGAACTCCACATCGGCCAGCGCGTCCCGCAGCGCCCGCGCATCCGACGCGTCGAGCAGCCCCTGGCGTTCGAGCATGCGGACGTGGACGATCGAGGCCCTGATGTCGTACGGCAGCAGCCGGCGGTCCTGCTCGACGAGCACGCTGAAGTCGAACACCTGTGGATCGAGGCCGCGTTCCAGGCGTCCGCTCCACAGGGGCTTGGGTCGGGTCGTCATTCCTACTCCGTTTCGTCGGGTCTCGTCAGCGTGCGCGGTGCTCGGGGTCCGGCACGGTGAGAGCGGTGAGCGCGTGGCCGAGCACCACCGCGGGGCAGATCACCGGGAGGGCGGAGCCGCGTGCGGCCTCCGCCTGGTGCCCGGCGTCGAAACCCATGCAGTCCAGTACCAGGAGCGTCGCGCCGGAATCGGCCAGCTCGCGTGCGGCCTCGGTCACGGGCGGCCCGTCGCCGTACGGGTCGGCCGCCGCGTACAGCACCTCCGGACCATGGTGGGCCCAGGACTCGGGCGCATCGGCGAGATCGGAGGGAAGGCTGATCACACCCAGCCGCCGGCCCTGCGCGGTGGCGGCGACAGTGCCGTGCAGGATGGCGCCGGAGTCGAGGAGCAGCAGTCCCTCGCGCGCGATGTCCGGGAGCGCGCCGGTGCACAGATAGGCCGCGAGCCGTACGTCGGACGGCAGCCTGGCCACGGCAGCCCGCAACAGCGAAGGCAGTGCGTCCCGCCGGACCACGACGGTGCTGCCGTCGGCGAGCCGTGTTTCGATGCCCGCCGGGCCCGCCGGGGCCTCCAGCTCGCCGAGCTGTTCGGACGACAGGCCGTCCAGCGCGCCCTCACACACCAACGGGACATTCGCCCCGAGGATGCCGGCGAGGGCCGGCTCGATGTCGGTTCGCGGGCTCTGGCCGATGGTGAGCAGGCCGATGGGCCTCATGCGGAACCGCCCAGGACGACGCGTCCCTCGATGACCACCGCGCCGAGGGGCGCGGTGCCCATGCTGACGCAGATCTCGTTGGGATGCGGGCAGTCGACGATGGTGAGATCGCCGCGCTTCCCGAGGTCGATCGAGCCGCGGTCGTGGCCGCGTGCGCAGGCGTAGGCGGCGTTCAGTGTGGTCGCGACGATCGCTTCGGCAGGGGTCATGCGGAACCAGCTGGTCCCGAGCGCGAGGCTGAGCAGGGTCGACGTCGGGTGGAGGGCGGAGCAGTAGTCGGTCGCCAGCGCCACCGGGACTCCCTCGTCGATGAACAGCCGTGCGTTGGCCCGGCGTTCGTCGAGGTAGAGCTGCTCGGCGACCGGCAGCAGCACGGCGACCGTGGAGGTGGTTCCCACCTCGCGGATCTCGGAGTCCGGGGTGTAGGTCAGGTGGTCGGCGGCGATCGCGCCACCGGCGACCGCCGTCGCCCAGCCGCGCGAGGCGGCATTGGCGTCGGCGTGCACCCGTGCGGGGAGTCCCGCCTTCCGGGAGGCGTCCAGCAGCTCCGCGGCGACGCCCTCGTCGAAGACTCCCCTCTCGCACACGAGGTCGTGCAGGTCGGCGATGCCCTGCTCGACCACGGCGGGGAGCATCTCGTCGCGCACGAGCCCGGCGTAGCTCTCCGCGTCCGCCGCCTCGGGGGGCACCACATGCGCACCGAGGAAGGTCAGCACCAGCGACTGCGGCGTCGTGGCCCGCGAGCGGTGCAGCAGGTCGAGTGCGCGCAGTTCCTGACGCGTCGACTGTCCGTACCCCGTCTTCACCTCGACGGTCGTGGCGCCCCCGCGCAGCAGCCTCGCGTAGGCACGTGCGGCGTCGGAGAGCAGCGCACCGTCATCGGCCTCGCGGGTGTGCAGCACGGCCGCGCCTATCCCGCGCGGCGCGGTCGGGTCCCGCGGGACTGTGCCGGAGAGCTTCTCCGCGTACTCGTGGTGCCGGTCACCGCCGAAGAGCGGGTGGGTGTGGGACTCGACCAGCCCCGGCAGAACGGTGCGTCCGCGGGCGTCCAGCGTCGGGGCGGGGCCCGCGGCGCGCAGCACCTCGTCGGTCGGTCCTGCGGCTACGATGCGGCCGGACCGGATGGCGACCGCGCCGTCGGTGAGGATCTCCACCTCGCCCTGCGCCCGCCCGCGCCTGGGGCCGCCGTCGTCCCGGACGAGGACGAGGGCCGCGGCGCCCACCACGTTGAGGTCTTCTCCGCTCATTGCCTTCCCTTCAGGTTCAAGCCAGGTTTCGGTAGCGCGGACCCCTGCAAGTTCCAGGTCCTCAGCAACTCGGCGTACACGCCGTCGCCGAAGAGCTTGCGGGCCGCGTGGAGCACCGCCGTTGTGAGCTGCTTCTTGTGCTTCGAGATCGCTATCGCGTACGGGGCGGGGTTCAGCGGCTTCCCCAGCCGGACGAAGGTGCCGGGCGCCTGCTTCATGACGTAGGCAAGCGTCTCCGGTTCCTGTACGGAGGCGTCCACCCGGCCCTGCTGCAGCTGCAGTCGGGCGCTGGCCGACGAGTCCACGCCGACGATGTCGATCGGTGGCTTCCCGGCCGCCACACACTGTTCGGCGCTGAACTTCTGGATCGTGCCGTAGTTGTCGGTGGTCTTGCTCAGCCCGATCGACCGTCCGCAGAGCTGACCGAGGCCGTGCTGGGCGCCGGCCTTCCGCGTGGTGGTGAAGACCTGGGCGCCGGACTGGAAGTAATCGATCATGTCCAGGGTCTGCTCCCGGGCCCTGGAGTCGGACAGCCCGGAGATCACCAGGTCCACGCGGTCGGTGTTGAGCGAGTTGATCAACTGGTCGAACGGCGAGACCGATACCTGCAGGCGGACCCCGAGCGTCCTGGCCAGCGCCCGCGCGAAGTCCAGGTCGAATCCGTGCATCTCCTCCGAGCCAGGTGGCTTGAACTCCATCGGCGCGAAGATGGGGTTCAGGCCGAGGACCAGGCGGCCGCTCCTGCGCACATCGGCCGGCAGCATCTGCCGCAGCCGTGGGTCGACCTGTACGGAGTCGAGCGCCTTCCGGTTCGACGGGGGATGCAGCGCCGGGGTGTCCCGCGGGCTGCCGCATCCGGCGATGGCGAGCAGCATGACGACGGTCGGCACGATCAGCGCGCGCGGCGTGCGCCGCCTGGTGGGGATCGCCATCACAGCACCTTGGACAGGAAGGAGCGGCAGCGGTCACTCCGGGGGTTCTCCAGCACGTCGGAGGGTTTCCCCGCCTCGACGATCACGCCGCCGTCCATGAAGGCGACCGTGTCGGCGACCTCACGGGCGAAACCCATCTCGTGGGTGACCACGATCATCGTCATGTCGCGCGCGGCAAGCGCGCGCATCACGCCGAGCACATCGCCGACGAGCTCGGGGTCGAGCGCCGAGGTCGGTTCGTCGAACAGCAGCACTGCCGGATCCATCGCCAGTGCGCGGGCGATCGCCACCCGCTGCTGCTGGCCGCCGGAGAGCTGCGAGGGGTAGTTGCCCTCCTTCCCGGCGAGGCCGACCTGGGCAAGCAGCTCACGGCCATGCGTCGCGGCGGCCGCCTTCGGGTGCCCGAGTACGTGCACCGGCCCCTCGATCACGTTCTCCAGCGCGTTCATGTGCGGGAACAGGTTGAAGTGCTGGAACACCATGCCGACGCGCGCGCGGAACGCAGCCACGTCGCGCTCGCTGAGCTGGTGGAGCTTGTCGCCCTTTCGGCGGTAGCCGACGAACTCGCCGCCGACTTCGAGCACACCGCCGTCGATGGCCTCCAGCCGGTTGATGCACCGCAGGAACGTGGACTTGCCCGAACCGGAGGGACCGATCAGACAGCACACCTCCCCGGCCGACACCGAGAGCGAGACCCCGTTCAGCACATCGACGTGGCCGAAGCGCTTGCGCACCTCGCGGGCGAAGACCAGTGGTTGCTGTGGTTGCTCATCCATGTGCGTCTCCCGTCCGCCGGTTCCCGCGCCGCGTCCGTCGCGTCGAGGTCATCGCCTTCCACACCGTTTCGGCCAGCGTCGGGCTGGAGCCGTGTGTGCTACCGCGGTTGAACCGCCGCTCGACGAAGTACTGCGCCACGCTGAACACCGAGACGACGACCAGGTACCAGACGGCCGCGACGATCAGCAGTTCCATCACCTTGCTGTTGATGAAGTAGATCTGCTGCGCGCTGTTGAGCAGTTCGCTGTAGGAGATCGCGCTGGCCAGAGCGGAGGTCTTGAGCAGGTTGACGAAGTCGTTGCCCAGCGGCGGGACGACCACTCGCATCGCCTGCGGAAGCACGATCCGCCGCATGATGCGCATCGGCCGCATCCCGATGGCCATGGCCGCCTCACGCTGGCCCGGGGCGACCGAGGAGATCCCGGCGCGCACGATTTCCGCGATGTAGGCGCCCTCGTTGACGCCAAGTCCCAGAACCGCGGCCACGAACGGCGTGATCAGCGACACCGTCGGTGCGCTTCCCAGGCCGGGGAGACCGATGCGCGGCAGGATGATCGCGAGGTTGAACCACATCAGCAGTTGCAGGTACACCGGCGTACCGCGGAACAGCCATACGTACAGCCACGAGATGGCCCGCGTCACCGGGTTCTCGGAGAGCCGCATCAGTGCGAAGACGATCCCGAGCACGACACCGAGCACCATCGAGACGACGGATATGAGGACCGTGTTGCCGAGGCCCTTCAGGATGACGCCGATGGTGAGGAACGAGCGGACCGTTCGCCAGTCGATCGAGCTGTGACCGAACAGCCACACTATGTATCCGAACACCACGAGCGCGATCGCGCCGTAGATCCACCGTCCGTAGTGACGCAGCGCCACCATCTCCGGTTCGCCCCGGAGAGTCGTCTCCGGGGATGTCTGCACCATGGTCTCCCCTTTGGTCGTGCCTGTTCATGCCTGGTCGTGTCTGTTCGTGCCCGGTCGTGTCTGTTCGTGCCGGATGGCTGGGCGGCGCCTCTTGTGCGGGTGCCCGTGGTCACTCTTCACCACGGCGTACGGCGCTCGCATGCTCGTGACGGAGAGAACCTGGGCCCCCGATTGCTCGTATGCGAGCATGCTCGGGTGACGACTCTTCATGAGCTGCTGCGGGGTGTCGGCGCGCGACGGCTGCGGCTCCGCACCGCGGAGGACGACGACCGGCCGATATCCGGCCCGGTCTTCGTCCACGAGCGCCCCTCGGCCGGGTGGGACAACCACGACCCCCTGGCGGGAAGCTGCCACGGGGGTGTCGCCCTGCTCGTCGGTGCGGTCCCGCAGGGCTCGGCCGTCCAGGAAACGGTCCGGTCGCTCACTGCGAGCGGCGCCGGTGCGGCGGTGGTCCGGGCATCGCCGGACGCCGGGCTCGCGTCCGCCGAGCTCGCCCGTGGTTGCGCGGAGGCCGGCATCGCACTGCTGGAGCTGGCCGATGAGGTGCCCTGGCTGGATCTGGCGGGGCAGCTCAGGGACGTTCTGACGATCACGGCATCGGCGCCGCAGCTGGGCACGGGAGCCGGCGAAGGCGTCGCCGACCTGTTCGCGCTCGCCGACATGATCGCCGCGACGGTCGGCGGCGCTGTGGCGATCGAGGACCAGCACGAGCGAGTGCTGGCCTACTCCAGCCTCGCGGACCAGCCCACCGACGAGGTCCGCAGATCATCGATCCTCGGCAGGCAGGTGCCCGATCTGCCGTACAACCCGAACACCTACGAGCGGCTGCTGAAGTCCGTCTCGGTCGTGCGGTTCGCCGGGGTCGCGCCGACCCTGCTCCCCAGGCTCGCCGTCGCCGTACGGGCGGAGGGCGAACTGCTCGGCGCGTTGTGGGCCATCGACGCGGGAGGGGACCTCGGCGCTGCCGCGGAAGACGCGCTTCAACGCGCCGCGAACCTCACCGCGGTTCACCTCGTGCGAGCCCGCCAGGCCCGGGACGCCGAGCAACTGCAGCGGACCCGGGCACTGGAAGCGATGCTCGGCGGCACGATGACACCCAGCTCCTGTGCTGCGCAGCTCGGCACAGATGTGTCGGCCACGGCGCTCGTCGTCAGCTTCGGCGTCACTGCCGGGGAACGCTCGCCGCGATCGGTCCCGGCGCGACTCGCTCAGGTGGTCCACAGCCACTTCGAGGTCTACCGCAGGCCCGCGTTGTGCGGTGTGGTGGACGACCGGGCCTACGCGGTGCTCGCGGAACCACAACGCACCGGGGAACTGCTCGGACTGATCAGGTGGACGGCCGCGAACGCGTCCGTGGCGCTCGGTACAGCGGTGCAGGCGGGCGTCGGCCACGACACCGCGAACTGGACGGCCCTCCCACGAGCACGCCGGGACGCCGACCGGGCCCTGCGGGCCGTCTCGGCCGAGCCGTCGAGCGGTCCCGTCGCCACCTGCGCCGACGTCGCCTGCCTCGTCGTGCTGGAGGAACTCGCCTCCGACCCGAATGAGGCGCTCGCCGACCCCGTCCCCGCGGTCACGGCGATGCTCGACCACGACCGGCGATTCGGTACGCACTACGCCCGCACGGTCCACACCGTACTGGCGCACGGCCCTCGCGGCGGCGACGCGGCAACGCTGCTGAAGGTGCACCCGACCACACTGCGCTACCGCATGCGGCGTGCCGAGGAACTGTTCGGTCTCCGTCTCGACGATCCCGACGCCCGCCTCGTCACGTGGCTCCAGCTACGGCTCCGCGGCACGGCGGATTCCGCCCCTACCCGCACCGACGGGCCGTAGCGGAATCGCCTGTCATCCGCACAGCGGCGACCTTCGACGTCGGGATGCGCTCCTCCGTACGAGGTGGGTCACCGGGGGCGCCGGGACTCGGCACGCAAGTGCGGTCGCTCCGGCCTCGGTTGCGAGCCCGCCCAGCAACGCCACGCCCCCGGCCCCGGCCCCGGAGCGCAGTGTGCGGTGCACGGGGCGCGCGAATGTCAGGAAGAGACCGGCTTCCTGAGCCGCCAGAGCCGAATCCACCCAGCTCACAGCAGCGTGGATGCCGGGCGATTCTGACGGATGATCCGCCCACCAGGCTGTGCGGAAGGGCTTCTCCTGATGGAGTGACGACTGCGGGCCGACGGCGCGATGCCGCCGGCCCGGAGCTGTGTGAGGAGCCCTACTGCTGCTCCCACTGCTCCTTGGTGATCTCGTACCGTACGCCGCCGTGCTGGGCGCCCTCGACCATCTCCATGTCGGGGGGAGTGGGGATGGTGTCCGCGTGCGTCATCCGGAGCTTCTCCATGATGTTGCGCGAACCGTGGTTCACGGACATCGTCTCGGCCCAGACCATGCGCACACCGAGTTCGGTGAACGCCTTGCCCAGCAGAGCCCGCGAGCCTTCGGTGGCGTACCCCTTGCCCCAGGCCGCCCGCCGGAGCCGGTAGCCGAGTTCGACCTCGTCCAGTGGGCCCTCCCGCTCGGGACGCAGGATGAACCAGCCGATGAACGCGCCGCCGTCCTTCTCCTGTGCGGCGAACAGTCCGAGCCGGCCGTGCCACTTCTCGTAACCGGCGATGATATTCGGCAGGTAGCTCTCGCGGACGACCTCAGGCGGCGTCGGCTCGCCGCCGGTCAGATAGCGCATCACCGCCGGGTCGCTGTCCAGCTCGATCAGCAGGTCCGCGTCGTCGGCGGTGAAGTGGCGCAGAGCCAGACGCTCGGTCTCCAGATAGGTGTCCACGGAACGGATCATGCCGGATGCGGATCGGCAGCTCAACGGCTTTAATCGAACACCGGCGCTGCGACGCCAACTGCCGGGCTCAGCAACGCCGGGACCGGCCCAGGCCCAGCCCCCGCGCCTCAGGGCGGACTGTGAACTCGCCCGTCGGGGAACGGTGTTGACCGATCGCCCGCCCGGCGAAGTGCTCTTGGACTTTGCGGAGGCACCTGTTGTCTTTTCGTCGTCAGGCGTTGACGGGGTGTCAGTTGGTGCGTGAACGTGCTTGTTCAGTGCCTTCGGTGAACAGAACCACTCACCGGTAGTCCATCAGCGAGCAGTCCATCAGTGCACTCCACCCCCACTCAGGAGACACACATGCGGATCCGGCACCTGATCACCTCCGGAACACTGGCCACCGCGGCGGGCGCCGCCGTTCTGCTCATGGGGCCCGCCGGTCCCGTGCAGGCCGCCGACACCGGGCAGACCCCCGGTACGTACGCCTACTGGAGCGCACCCTCCGACGTCACATCGGTCTCCATCCCGATGACGCTCCAGCACTCGCCCGGCGACTACAACGCCTACTGGTCGACCCAGTTCGACTTCGCGGGCAGCGGTGCCTCCGGGTACATGGGGTTCCAGACCCACGCGGACGGCGGCGGGATGTTCCTCGTCTCGATCTGGAACGGTACCGAGGCCACCGCGGGCGGCTCCGGCACCTACTGCCAGGACTTCGACGAGGGCGGCACCGGCAAGACCTGCCGTCTCGACCAGCGGCCCGTCGAAGGGCACCAGTACGCGATGGAGGCGGCGCAGCAGTCCGGCTCGTACTGGAAGTACTCCATCGTCGACAGGACCGCGGGCACCACCACGGTCCTCGGCACCATCAAGATCGACGGCGACCATCCGATGGCCGGGTCCAGTTTCAACAGCTGGACCGAGTACTTCGACTGGAACAACCCGGCCACCGTCTGCGCCGACGCCAAGTACTCCAAGCTGCTGTTCGGCATCCCCACCACCAGCGCGGGCAAGGGCACTTACAACTCCTCCAGCCTCAGCGACACCTGCCAGTCCATCGCCAAGGTGACCCTGGACGCCTCCGGGGCCACCGAGGAGAACGGCATCGGGCAGTAGGCCCGGGCCCCGGCCGTCCACTACGGCATTCATCCGCGGGCGGCCGGGTCCTCCGAGGGCCCGGCCGGACCCCGCAGCGCGATGCGGCAACGCCACCGCGGCCCGCTGCGACTACGCTCGGCACCGGACTTCGATCAACCGGTGTTCCGGCCAGCCGGGTGCCACGTGACGAGAGGCGGCAGCATGAGCGTGCCGGGACGCAGAGGCAGTACGTTCACCCGGCTGCTCCGGCACGGATTCACCGATCCCGCGGCGGCCGAGCGGCTGCTCGACGCCCCGGAGCTGGCCTCCGTACGCACCGACCCCGTCCTCCTCGACGCGCTCGGTGCCACCGCCGACCCGGACCTGGCGCTGCTCGGCCTGGTCCGCATGGCCGAGTCGCAGCAGCCCGACGAACGGCAGACGCTGCTGGACACCCTGATCGCGGCCAAGCCGCTGCGCGACCGGCTGCTCGGGGTGCTCGGCGCGTCCGAGGCGCTCGGCGACCATCTGGCGCGGCACCCGCACGACTGGCACGCCCTCGTCACGTACGAGACAGCCGACCTGCACCCCGGCATCGCCGAGTTCGAGCAGGGGCTCGCCGAAGCGACCGACGCGGTGGAGCTGCGGATCGCCTACCGGCGGTGTCTGCTGGCCATCGCCGCCCGGGACGTCTGCGGCACCACCGACGTCAGGCAGGCCGCCGCCGAGCTGGCCGACCTGGCCACCGCCACCCTGCGCGCCGCCCTCACCATCGCATCGGCCGCGGCCCCCGAGGACGCCGCTGCCTGCCGTCTCGCCGTCGTCGCGATGGGCAAGTGCGGCGGTCACGAACTCAACTACGTATCCGACGTGGACGTCATCTTCGTCGCCGAACCGGCCGACCCCACCGGCACCGGGCAGGGCGCCGACGAGACCGCGGCCATGCAGGCCGCCACCCGGCTCGCCGCGCACCTGATGCGGATCTGCTCCGACACCAACATCGAGGGCACGATCTGGCCCGTCGACGCGAACCTGCGGCCCGAGGGGCGCAACGGACCGCTGGTCCGTACGCTCTCCAGCCACCTCGCCTACTACGACCGCTGGGCCAAGACCTGGGAGTTCCAGGCGCTCCTCAAGGCCCGCGCGGTGGCCGGTGACGCGGCGCTCGGCTTCGAGTACACCGAGGCGGTCCGGCCCCTGGTCTGGCAGGCGTCCGAGCGGGAGAACTTCGTCGCCGACGCCCAGAAGATGCGCCGCCGGGTCATCGACAACATCCCGCCCGACCTCGTCGACCGCGAGCTGAAACTCGGCCCCGGCGGGCTGCGCGACGTCGAGTTCGCCGTCCAGCTGCTCCAGCTCGTGCACGGCCGTAACGACGCCACCCTGCGCAGCGGCAACACCCTGGACGCCCTGGAGGCCCTGGCCGCGGGCGGCTACGTCGGCAGGACCGACGCCGCGCAGCTCGACGCGGCCTACCGCTTCCTGCGGACCATGGAGCACCGGATCCAGCTGTACCGCCTCCGGCGCACCCACCTGGTCCCGGACGACCCGGCGGACCTGCGCAGGCTCGGACGCTCCCTGGGGCTGCGCGCCGAACCCGTCGCCGAACTCACCAGGTCCTGGAAGCGCCACGCGACGGTCGTCAGGCGGCTGCACGAGAAGCTGTTCTACCGGCCGCTCCTCGACGCCGTCGCCCAGCTCGCGCCCGGCGAGAACCGGCTCAGCCCCAGAGCGGCGGGCCAGCGCCTCGAAGCGCTCGGCTACGCCGACCCGGTCGGCGCCCTGCGGCACCTGGAGGCCCTGGCCTCCGGGGTCTCCAGGAAGGCCGCCATCCAGCGCACCCTGCTGCCCGTGCTGCTCGGCTGGTTCGCGGACTCCGCCGACCCGGACGCCGGGCTGCTCGGCTTCCGCAAGGTCTCCGACGCGCTGGGCAAGACCCCCTGGTACCTGCGGCTGCTGCGGGACGAGGGCGCCGCGGCCGAGAACCTCGCCCGGGTCCTCTCGGCCGGCCGGCTCGCCCCCGACCTGCTGCTGCGCGCCCCCGAGGCGGTCGCCCTGCTCGGTGCGCGCGGCGGCCTCGAACCGCGCCCCCGCGAGATCCTGGAGCAGGAGGTCCTCTCGGCGGTCGGCCGTGCCGAGACCCCGGAGGGCGCCGTCGCTTCCGCGCGCGGGGTGCGCCGCCGCGAACTGTTCCGTACGGCCGCCGCCGACCTCATCGGCTCGTACGGCACCGAGGAGAACCCGGCGGAGTCCGACCCGGGTGCGCTGGTCGACCGGGTCGGCAACGCCGTCACCGATCTGAACGCCGCCACCATCTCGGGCGCCCTGCGCGCCGCCGTACGGGCGCAGTGGGGCGACACCCTGCCCACCCGGTTCGCGGTCATCGGCATGGGCCGTTTCGGCGGCCACGAGCTGAGTTACGGCTCGGACGCCGACGTGCTCTTCGTCCACGCCCCCCGGGACGGCGTGGACGACCAGGAGGCGGCCCGCGCGGCGAACGCCGTCGTATCCGAGATGCGCAGGCTCCTCCAGCTGCCGACCGCCGACCCGCCACTGCTGATCGACGCCGATCTGCGCCCCGAGGGCAAGAGCGGACCGCTGGTACGGACCCTGGCGTCGTACGCCGCGTACTACCGGCGCTGGTCGGGGGTCTGGGAGAGCCAGGCGCTGCTGCGCGCCGAGCCGATGGCGGGCGACGCGGAGCTGGGCCGCAGCTTCATCGAGCTCGTCGACCCGCTGCGCTATCCCACCGAGGGGATCGGCGAGGACGCCGTACGCGAGATCCGCCGCCTCAAGGCCCGCATGGAGTCCGAGCGGATGCCGCGCGGGGCCGACCCGACGCTGCACGCGAAGCTCGGCCGGGGCGGGCTCAGCGACGTGGAGTGGACGGTGCAGCTCCTGCAGCTGCAGCACGGGTGGGAGCTGCCGGGGCTGCGGACCACCCGTACCAGGACCGCGCTGGCCGCCGCGCATGCCGCGGAGCTGCTCTCCACCGAGGACGCACAGACCCTGGACGAGGCGTGGGTGCTGGCTTCGCGGGTGCGCAACGCGGTGATGCTGGTGCGGGGGAGGGCCGGCGACACGTTTCCCTCGGACGGGCGGGAGCTGGCTGCGGTGGCCCGGTATCTGGGGTACGAGACGGGGCACGTGGGGGACATGCTGGACGACTATCGGCGGGCTACGAGGCGGGCCCGGGGGGTTATGGAGGAGCGGTTTTACGGGGCGTGACAGGGGTGCGGTGGCGTGGTGCGGGCCGTCTGCTCGGGGCTCTGCCCCGGACCCCGGTCCTCAATCGCCGGACGGGCTTGAATTCGGGCCTCAGTCGGCGGACGGGCTGAATTCGGGCCTCAGTCGGCGGACGGGCTGAATGCGGGCCTCAGTCGGCGGACGGGCTGAATGCGGGCCTCAGTCGGCGGACGGGCTGAATTCGGGCTTCAGTCGCCGGGCGGGCTTGAATGCGGGCCTCAGTCGGCGGGCGGGCTTGAATGCGGGTCTCAGCGGTCCGATGGGACCTGCTTGGCCGGTACCGGCTTCAGCGTGCCGTGGATGCCCTGGGTGAAAGTGCCGCCCGTTCTGACCTTTTCCGGGGCCCGGGGGAGCCGGTGCGGCAGGGCTCCGTACCAGGCGTACGAGAGGCCCGCTCCGAAGGTCAGGCAGAGTACGCCGCCCACCGCGTCCAGCCAGAAGTGGTTGGCGGTCGAGACGATCACCAGCAGGGTCAGCGCGGGGTAGAGCAGGCCCAGGATCCGGACCCAGGGGGCGCGGGCCAGTGCGAAGATGATCAGGCCGCACCAGAGCGACCAGCCGATGTGCATCGAGGGCATCGCCGCGTACTGGTTCGACATGTTCTTGAGGTTGCCCGAAGCCATCGAACCCCAGGTGTGGTGCACCAGCACCGTGTCGATGAAGTGGCTGTGGTTCATCAGCCGGGGTGGCGCCAGCGGGAACAGGTAGTAGCCGGCCAGCGCCACCGCCGTGGTCGCGAAGAGCGCGAGCCGGGCCGCCGCATAGCGCCCCGGATGGAAGTGGAACAGCCAGACCAGGACGCTGATGGTCATGATGAAGTGCAGCGTCGCGTAGTAGTAGTTCATCCCGATGATCAGCCATGTCACCGAGTTCACGGCGTGGTTGATGTTCTGCTCGACCGAGATACCCAGCAGGTGCTCGGCGTGCCAGATCCACGTCGCGTTGCGCAGTGCCTCCGCCTTCTGCTCCGGTACCGCGTTGCGGATCAGGGAGTAACCCCAGTAACTCACCGCGATCAGCAGTACTTCGAACCAGATGCGGGGGCGGCGGGGCGCGCGCAGTCGCCCGATGAATGAGATGTGAGGCTCCTTGGCCACGACGGGTGACGCGGTGGCCTGATGGCCGTCCAGTGTCTTCACGGTCGTTTCACCCATAGGGGAAGAGTCTGCCAGAAACCAACTACCCACAGATCATCCCTCGGGAGGGACGCGCCCGCACCCGCTACGCCTTGTTGACGCTCTCGCCCCGGGATTCCGGGCCCGTCGAGGATCCCGGCCCGGACGCGGTGGAACCACGGACTACCAGCTCGGTCATAAAGACGAATTCGCTGTGCGGCGCGGGGGTGCCGCCGACCTCTTCGAGCAGGGTGCGGACAGCTGCCTGGCCCATGGCGGTGACCGGCTGTCTGATGGTGGTCAACGGCGGGTCAGTGAACGCTATGAGCGGGGAGTCGTCGAAGCCGACCACCGAGATGTCGCGCGGAACGTCGAGCCCCAGCCTGCGGGCGGCTCTGATGGCACCGAGTGCCATCATGTCGCTGGCGCAGATCACCGCCGTACAGCCGGACGCGATGAGTTCGGACGCGGCCGCCTGCCCGCCCTCCAGCGTGTACAGCGAGTGCTGGATCAGCTTCTCGCTCCCGTCCGCAGGCAGGCCGAACCGGGCCTCCATCTCCGCCTGGAAGCCCTCCGTCTTGCGCAGCACGGGCACGAAGCGCCGCGGTCCGAGCGCGAGCCCGATCCGGGTGTGGCCGAGCGACGCGAGGTGCGTGACGGCCAGCCGCATCGACGCCCGGTCGTCGGGTGAGATGAAGGGCGCCTGCACCTTCGGCGAGAACCCGTTGACGAGGACGTACGGCACGCCCTGCGCGCGCAGCTGCTCGTAGCGCCCCATGTCCGCCGTGGTGTCGGCGTGCAGCCCCGAGACGAAGATGATGCCCGCGACCCCGCGCTCCACCAGCATCTCGGTGAGCTCGTCCTCGGTGGAGCCGCCGGGGGTCTGGGTGGCCAGCACCGGCGTATACCCCTGCCGGGTCAGGGCCTGCCCGATGACCTGCGCCAGCGCCGGGAAGATCGGGTTCTCCAGCTCGGGCGTGATCAGACCGACCAGACCGGCGCTGCGGCGGCGCAGCCGCACCGGGCGTTCGTAACCGAGGACGTCGAGTGCGGCGAGTACGGACTCGCGGGTGGCCGCGGCAACCCCGGGCTTGCCGTTGAGGACCCGGCTGACCGTCGCTTCGCTGACCCCCGCCTGGGTTGCGATGTCGGCAAGCCGTGCGGTCATGGGAATGGACTGTACCGGGCGTGTGTCAGATTGCCCACCAGGTGCAGGAATCACCGGGAACGCGCACCGACTCACCGGAGATGTCCGGGGCTGCCGACGACAGCAGCGGCCGCCCGGGTACGCGCAGTTCGACCGCGCCCGGCAGGGTGTTGACGGTGCAGACGAAACCCGGCCGGGTGAAGACCAGTACCCCGGGGGGCCCTTCGAGCCAGCTCATCGGGCCGTCGCCGAGACCGTCCAGCCGGCGCCGGAGCGCGAGCGCGGCACGGTACAGCTCCAGGGTCGATCCGGGGTCCCCGGTCTGCGCCCCGACGGAGTACCCGCCCCAGCTCTCCGGCTGCGGCAGCCACCCCGGGCCCGGCCCGAATCCGTACGAGGGCCCCTCCTCGGTCCAGGGCACCGGCACCCGGCAGCCGTCCCGCAGCCCGTCCTGCCCGGCGCCGCGGAAGAACGACGGGTCCTCGCGCAGCTCGTCGGGCAGATCGGTGACTTCGGGCAGCCCGAGTTCCTCGCCCTGGTAGAGGTAGACCGAACCGGGCAGCGCCAGCATCAGCAGCGCCGCCGCCCTGGCCCGGCGCAGCCCGGCCGCGCCGCCCCCGTACCGCGTCACATGGCGTACGACGTCGTGGTTGGAGAGGACCCAGGTGGTGGGCGCACCCACCGAGGCCGTCGCGGCCAGCGATTCGTCCACCACCGTGCGCATCGCCGCCGCGTCCCAGGGGCACCGCAGGAACTGGAAGTTGAACGCCTGGTGCAGTTCGTCGGGGCGTACGTACAGGGCCAGGCGCTCGGAGGACGGGGCCCATGCCTCCGCGACACCGATGCGTTCGCCCGGGTAGGAGTCGAGCAGCGTCCGCCAGGAGCGGTGGATCTCGTGCACGCCGTCCTGGTCGAAGAAGGGGAGCGTCTGCGAGCCGATCATCCGCACCTGCTCGGCGGTGCCGATGTCGGGCAGCCCGGCGGCCTTGACCATGCCGTGCGCCACATCGATACGGAATCCGTCGACCCCGCGCCCGCCCAGCTCCAGCCAGAACCGCAGGACCGAGTCGAACTCGGCGCGCACCTCCGCGTTCTCCCAGTTGAGGTCGGGCTGCTCGGGGGCGAAGAGATGGAGGTACCAGGAGCCGTCGGCCACCCGGGTCCAGGCCGGGCCGCCGAACACCGACTGCCAGTCGTTGGGCGGCAGTTCGCCCTCGGGGCCGCGCCCCGGCCGGAAGTGGTAGCGGGCGCGGGCCGGGCCGCCCGCCAGCGCCTCCCTGAACCACACATGCCGGTCCGACGTGTGGTTGGGGACCACGTCCACGATCACCCGCAGCCCCAGCCGGTGCGCGGTGCGCAGCAGCGACTCGGCGTCGGCCAGCGTCCCGAACAGCGGGTCGACGACGCGGTAGTCGGCGACGTCGTAGCCGCCGTCCGCCTGCGGCGACGCGTAGAAGGGGGTGAGCCAGACCGCGTCGGCGCCCAGCTCCGCGAGGTACGGAAGCCGCTCCTCGATGCCCCGCAGATCGCCGATGCCGTCGCCGTCGCTGTCCGCGAAGGACCGTACGTACACCTGGTAGATGACGGCGTCCCGCCACCATCGGGTGCGGGCCCCGGATGTGGTGGCCGCGCCGGTGAGCTGCTGCGTCATGTGATCCCTTTCGGAGGTCCTGCAACGTACGGGAACAACGCCGGTGCGCCCCGAAAGTAACAGCCTTGCAAGCTCTTGCGTAGACCGCCGCGACCTCAGGCGCGGGCCCACGAGACCCCCAATGCCCCGTTTGACAAGGGCTGTCACGGCAACTGTGCGGACACGCCGAGGTAACGAAGACGGCTTCTTGCGGAAATCCTTCGCAAGGTCTTTCGGTCTTCTTTCATCCTTGTTACGTTCCTCGACGACCCGGAGCCGTGACGGAACGGCACCCCTCGAAGGAGTTCACATGCGACGTGGCATAGCGGCCACCGCCCTGGCCGGGGCCCTGGCGCTCACGGCGACTGCCTGCGGCGGCGACAGCGGCAGTGACAAGGCGGACGGCGTCACCACCATCACCTGGTGGGACACATCGAACGCCACGAACGAGGCCCCCACGTACCGCGCCCTGGTCAAGGAGTTCGAAGCGGCGAACAAGGGCATCAAGGTCACGTACGTCAACGTCCCCTTCGACCAGGCACAGAACAAGTTCGACACGGCCGCCGGTGCCAAGGGCGCCCCGGACGTGCTGCGCTCCGAGGTCGGCTGGACCCCGGCCTTCGCCAAGAAGGGCTACTTCCTCCCGCTGGACGGCACCGAAGCCCTCAAGGACAAGGCGCACTTCGAGCCCAACCTGCTGAAGCAGGCGCGGTTCGACGGCAAGACCTACGGTGTCCCGCTGGTCACGGACACCCTCGCCTTCGTCTACAACAAGGCGCTCTTCGCCAAGGCCGGCATCACCAAGGCCCCCGCCACCTGGGGCGAGCTGAAGAGCGACGCGGCCGCGGTCAAGTCCAGGACCAAGGCCGACGGCTACTGGGCCAGCACCGCCGGCTACTACGCACAGCCCTTCCTGTACGGCGAGGGCACCGACACCGTCGACGTCGCGCAGAAGAAGGTCACCATCGCCGGCGCCCCGGCGGTCAAGGGCCTGCAGACCTGGCAGGGCCTCTTCGACGGCCCCGGCCTGCACAAGGCGGACACCACCGCCGACGCCTACGCCCACCAGCAGGACGCCTTCGTCAACGGCAAGGTCGCCTCGATCATCCAGGGCCCCTGGGAGATCACGAACTTCTACAAGGGCTCGGCCTTCAAGGACAAGAAGAACCTGGGCATCGCCACCGTCCCGGCCGGCTCCACCGGCAAGGCGGGCGCCCCGACCGGCGGCCACAACCTCGCCGTCTACGCGGGCTCGGACAAGGCGCACCAGACCGCGTCGCTGAAGTTCCTGAACTTCATGACGTCGGCGAAGAGCCAGGAGCAGATCGCGCTCAAGAACTCCACGCTGCCGACCCGCTCCGACGCCTACACCGCCAAGGTCACCGCGGACCCCGGGATCGCCGGGTTCCAGAAGGTACTCGGCGCCTCGCAGCCACGGCCGGAGCTGCCCGAGTACAGCTCGCTCTGGGGCCCGATGGACACCGAGCTGCCCAAGGTCGCCGACGGCAAGGAATCACTCCGGAGCGGCGTCAAGGCGCTCAACGAGGCCATGGCCAAGCTGGTCCCCGACTTCACCAAGTGATCAGCCGGCCGCCGGCCCGCAAGCACCCGCGGGCCCGGCGGCCGATCGCCGTGCGTCCCGCCGAACTCCCCTGAAAAGGTGTCAAGATGACCGTTGCCGTCGCAGGCGCGGGCCCCAAGCGTCGTGGGCCGGCGCAGCGCATCAAACAGTCCTGGCAGAAGCACTGGTACGCCTACGCGATGGCGGCCCCGGTCGTCGTCGTCCTCGGCGTGCTGGTGGGCTACCCGCTGGTCCAGGGCCTCTACCTCACCCTGACCGACGCGAACAGCCTGAACTCGGCCCGCACCATCGGCGTCAACCACATCGACGCCACCTACAAGTTCATCGGTCTGCACAACTACGCGGACATCCTCTGGGGCCCGACGGCCTGGGACCGCTTCTGGTCCCACTTCCTCTGGACCGTCGTCTGGACCGCCGCCTGCGTGGCCCTGCACTACTGCATCGGCCTCGGCCTGGCCCTGCTGCTCAACCAGAAGCTCCGCGGCCGGACCTTCTACCGGATGCTGCTGATCCTGCCCTGGGCGGTGCCCACGTTCGTCACCGTCTTCTCCTGGCGGATCATGCTCGGTGACTCCGGCATCGTGAACGCGGTGCTCGGCGGCCTCCAGCTGCCCCAGCCCGCCTGGCTGGAGGAGCCGCACTTCCAGCAGCTCGCCGCGATCATCGTCAACACCTGGTGCGGTGTGCCCTTCATGATGGTGTCGCTGCTCGGCGGACTCCAGTCGATCTCCGCCGACCTGTACGAGGCCGCCGAGATGGACGGCGCGAGCCCCTGGCAGCGCTTCATCAACGTCACACTGCCCGGCCTGCGCTCGGTCAGCTCCACCGTCGTCCTGCTCGGCATCATCTGGACGTTCAACCAGTTCGCCATCATCTTCCTGCTGTTCGGCAACGGCGCACCCGACGCCCAGATCCTCGTCACCTGGGCCTACCGCCTGGGCTTCGGCCAGCAGCCCAGGGACTACGCCCAGTCGGCGGCGTACGGCGTACTGCTGCTCTCCATCCTGATCGTCTTCACCTCCTTCTACCGGCGCTGGCTGGCCCGTAGCGAGAAGGCCAACAGCTGAGACCGGCCGGAACCCCGAAGGCAGGAACCCCGATGACTCTCACCACGGAGACCACACCGGCCGAGCGGACGCCGCAGCCCGTGCGGCGGCCCGCCCGCCCGGTCCGCCGCGACCGGCCAAGCCGCAGGGCCACCGTGCTCTCGCACACGGCGCTCAGTATCGCCAGTCTGATCGCGCTCTTCCCGATCGCCTGGCTGGCCTTCCTCTCGCTCGGCCCCGACAAGAGCGACTATCTGCACCCGGGCCGGATCTGGTCCAAGCTCTCGTTCTCCAACTACTCCTTCGTCCTGGAGCACACCCGCTTCTTCACCTGGCTCGGCAACACCGCCCTGATCGCCGTCGCGACCAGCGTCATCGGCGTGTTCATGGCCGCCACCGCCGGCTACGCGGTCTCCCGGATGCGGTTCCCCGGTCACAAGAAGCTGATGTGGCTGCTGCTCGTCACCCAGATGTTCCCGGTCGCCGTCCTGATGGTGCCGATGTACGTGATCCTCGCGGACCTCGGCCTCATCGACACCTTCGGCGCCCTGATCCTGGTGTACTGCTCCACCGCCGTGCCGTACTGCGCCTGGATGCTCAAGGGGTACTTCGACACCATCCCGTACGAGATCGACGAGGCGGGACGGGTCGACGGGCTCAGCCCCTTCGGCACCTTCTGGCGGCTCATCCTGCCGCTCGCCAGGCCCGGCCTCGCGGTGGCCGGCTTCTACACCTGCCTGACCGCCTGGGGCGAGGTCGCCTTCGCCTCGACGTTCATGCTCGACGACAGCAAGTACACCCTCGCGGTGGGCCTCTCCAGCTTCGTCAGCGAGCACGACGCCCAGTGGAACTACATGGCGGCCACCGCCGTCCTCATCGCCATCCCCGTCTCCGTCATCTTCTACCTGGTGCAGAAGCACCTGGTCACCGGCCTGACGGCGGGCGGGACCAAGGGCTGAGCCCCTTCCGCACACCCCCCATGACGCATCTGACACATCTGACGCATCTGACTGACGCATCTGACTCACCCAGGGAAGACATGACTCAGCACTCCGCCGCCCCCGCCGACCGCGCCGCCGCCCCGTCGGCCGCTGACCGCACCGGCTGGTGGCGGGACGCGGTGATCTATCAGGTCTATCCGCGCAGCTTCGCCGACAGCAACGGCGACGGCATGGGCGACATCGAAGGCGTCCGCAGCCGGCTGCCGTATCTGCGCGACCTCGGTATCGACGCGGTCTGGCTCTCGCCGTTCTACGCGTCCCCACAGGCCGACGCCGGATACGACGTCGCCGACTACCGGGCCATCGACCCCATGTTCGGCACGCTCCTGGACGCCGACGCGCTGATCCGCGACGCCCATGACCTCGGGCTGCGGATCATCGTGGACGTGGTGCCCAACCACACGTCCGACCAGTACGAGTGGTTCAGGCGCGCCATCGGCGACGGCCCGTCGTCGCCGCTGCGCGACCGCTACCACTTCCGCGCGGGAAAGGGCGAGAACGGTGAACTCCCGCCCAACGACTGGGAGTCCATCTTCGGCGGCCCCGCCTGGACCCGGGTGGCCGACGGCTCCTGGTACCTCCATCTCTTCGCCCCCGAGCAGCCCGACCTCAACTGGGAGCACCCGGCGGTCGCCGACGAGTTCCGCTCGATCCTGCGGTTCTGGCTCGACATGGGCGTCGACGGCTTCCGGGTCGACGTCGCCCACGGGCTCGTCAAGGCGCCCGGCCTGCCCGACCTCGGCGGCAGCGACCAGCTCAGGCTGCTGGGCAATGACGTCATGCCGTTCTTCGACCAGGACGGCGTCCACGAGATCTACCGCTCCTGGCGCACCATCCTCGACGAGTACCCGGGCGAGCGGATAGCCGTGGCCGAGGCATGGACGCCGACGGTGGAGCGCACCGCACACTACGTACGCCCCGACGAGCTGCACCAGGCGTTCAACTTCCAGTACCTGGGCACCCACTGGGACGCCGCCGAGCTGCGCGAGGTCATCGATGGGTCGCTGGCGGCGATGCGCCCGGTGGGTGCCCCCGCCACCTGGGTGCTCTCCAACCACGACGTCACCCGGCACACGACCCGCTTCGCCAATCCGCCGGCCGGCACCCAGATCCGTACCCCGGGCGACCCGGAGCTCGGCCTGCGGCGGGCCCGTGCGGCGACCCTGCTGATGCTGGCGCTGCCCGGCTCGGCCTACCTCTACCAGGGCGAGGAACTGGGCCTCCCGGACGTCACCGACCTGCCCGACGAGGTCAGGCAGGACCCGTCGTTCTTCCGCGCGGCCGGCCAGGACGGCTTCCGCGACGGCTGCCGGGTGCCCCTTCCGTGGACCGCCGAAGGCTCCTCGTACGGCTTCGGCAGCGGCGGCAGCTGGCTCCCGCAGCCCGCGGGCTGGGGCGCGCTGAGCGTCGAGGCGCAGACCGGCGACAGCGGATCCACCCTGGAGCTGTACCGGCGCGCGCTCTCCCTACGGCGGGAGCTGCCCGGCCTCGGCGCAGGCGAGTCCGTCGAGTGGCTCCCCGGCACCCCGGACGGTGTGCTGGCGTTCGCCCGCCCCGGCTTCCGCTGCACGGTCAACACCACCGGCCGCCCGGTGCGCCTGCCCGTGCCGGGGCGGATGGTACTGGCCAGCACCGAGGTCACCGGAGCCACCGGAGCTGCCGAAGTCACCGGAGCCACCGGAGCCACCGGAGTCCTGCCGGAGAACAGCGAGTTCGAGCTGCCCGCGGACAGCACCGTCTGGTGGTCGGTGTGACGGCACCTCCCCGCCTCGCGCACATCGCCGCGCAGGCCGCCGTCAGCGAGGCCACCGTGAGCCGGGTGCTCAACGGGAAGCCGGGCGTCGCGGACACCACGCGCCAGCGGGTGCTCGCGGCGCTCGACGTCCTCGGCTACGAGCGGCCCGTACGGCTGCGCCGGCGCAGCGCCGGGCTGATCGGTCTGGTGACCCCCGAGCTGACCAACCCCATCTTCCCGGCCTTCGCCCAGGCCGTGGAGCAGGTGCTCGCGGGGCACGGCTTCACCCCGGTCCTCTGTACGCAGATGCCGGGCGGCGCCACCGAGGACGAACTGGTCGAGCAGCTGGTGGAGCGCGGGGTGGGCGGCATCGTCTTCCTCTCGGGACTGCACGCCGACACCTCGTCCGACCCGGAGCGGTACGCCGGTCTCACCGAGCGCGGGGTGCCGTTCGTCCTGATCAATGGCTACAACGAACGGATCAGCGCGCCCTTCGTCTCGCCCGACGACCACGCGGCGGCCCAGATGGCCGTGCGCCATCTCGCCGACCTCGGGCACCGCAGGATCGGTCTGGCCATCGGCCAGCTCCGCTATGTGCCGTCGCGCCGCAAACGCGAGGGGTTCATCGAGGCGGTGGCGGCCCGGCTCGGACAGTCGGCCGACGAGGCCGGAGCCCTGATCCAGCACACCCTGTTCAGCGTCGAGGGCGGCCGGGCCGCGGCGGGCGCGCTGTTCGACCAGGGGTGCACGGCCGTGGTGTGCGGCAGCGACCTGATGGCGCTGGGTGTCGTCCGGGCGGCCCGCGAGCGCGGACTCGAAGTCCCCGACGACATCTCGGTGGTCGGCTTCGACGACTCGCAGCTGATCGCCTTCACCAGTCCGCCGCTGACGACGGTCCGCCAGCCCGTCCAGGCGATGGCCGCGGCTGCGGTGGGCGCGCTCCTGGAGGAGATCGGCGGAAACCCGGTCCAGCGTACGGAGTTCGTCTTCCGGCCCGAGCTGGTGGTACGGGGCTCCACGGCCCGGCGTACCGGCTGACCGGCGGCGGGAGCGGCGTGCGAGGCTGGGCGGTGGCAGCGCGCCGCTCCGCCCTGCCGCCCCGGGGCGGGCGCCGTCCGTCCCCGACCGCAGCCGGGAGGAATCCGCCATGCCGCAGATCACCGTCGAGTACTCCGACTCCCTGGAGGACGCGTTCGACCGTACGGGCTTCGCGCTCGGCGTGCACCCGGTCGTCGTGGAGACGGTCGCCGCCCGGCTCCCCGCCTGCAAGACGCGCTTCGTCAGGACGGCCGGATTCGTCGTGGGTGACGGCGCCGGTGACGACGCCGTGGTGCATGTCGACATCGCGCTGCTGGCCGGCCGCACGGACGAGGCCAAGGCGCGGCTCAGCGAGGCGGTCATCGGCCTCGTACGCCGGCATCTGAAGCCCACGCCCGGCACGGTGCACCTCTCCGCCGAGACCCGCGATCTGGACCCGTCCTACCGCAACGGCTGAGCAGGGGCCGAGTGTTCATGGAGTACGGGGGAACCCGGACCCCATGACGCAGACCCGAGCAGAGACCGAAGCGGAGAGGGACCCAGCGAGGGGCGCGGCGAGTGATCAGGGGCGTCGCGGTACCCGTCGCTCCTGGTGGATCAAAGCGCCGGTGGGCCTGGTCCTGGTCCTCGCGCTGCTGCTGCTCGGCAGCAGGCTCGACCTGCTGCCGGGCCTCGGCGACGTGTTCGGCGAGAAGACCCAGGACCGGTCGGGCCCCGCCCTGCTCAAGTCGATCCAGGACATGAGCCGGTACGAGGCCGCGTCAGGGAACTTCCAGGTCGTCGTGGACCTGGAGAAGGACACCAAGTTCCTGCCGGACGCGATCCGCGGCTCCCGGATGCTGTACGTGGGCGCCGGCACCGTCGGCTCCTATGTCGACCTCGGCAGGACCGGCACCAGCGGGGTGACCGTGAACAAGGACCGCACCACGGCCACGCTCCGGCTGCCGCACGCGGTGCTCGCCAAGCCCGCCATCGACCCGGACCGCTCGTACGCCGTCTCCAAGCAGCGCGGGCTGCTCGACCGGCTCGGCGACTTCTTCTCGGACAACCCCAACAACGAGCACGCGGTGCAGAAGCTCGCGGCGCGGCACATCGCCGACGCGGCCAAGGACAGCGGCCTGGCGGCACGCGCCGAGAAGAACACCACGAGCATGCTCCAGGGGCTGCTGCACTCGCTCGGCTTCAAACAGGTCACCGTGGTCTACGGAAAACCCTGAGCTGGACTCAGCCGGTCCGCTGGGCGGGCAGCTCAGCGGCGGGCGGCTCAGCCCCGGGCAGCGGTGCCAGGGAGAGCAGCCGCCCCACCAGGTCCCCGAACGGCCCGTCGGCGGGTTCCTCGCTCAGTATCCGCCGTACGACCGACGCCATCGCTGTGTCGTACGCTGCGCTCACCGCGGCCAGCGCCGCGAAGTCGTGCACCAGCTGCAATTCCAGCTCGGCCCGCGGAATGCTCCGCCCGTCCAGCCAGATCAGCGCGGTCGACTCGGCGAGCGACACCCAGGATCTGACCACCAACTGGAGCCTGGCGGGCGGCTCCTGGACATCCAGATGGGACAGGATCTGGAGATACGCGGCGGTGCGCACCTCGTCGATCATCGCGCTGGTGGTGGTGGAACCCACCGCGGGGCCGCCGCGCATCAGCGCCGAGAAGCCGGGGCCGTGCTCGTCGACGAAGTCGAAGAACCGCTGCATCACCCGCAGCAGCCGTGCCCCCAGCGGCCCTTCGCGCGGCTCGACGAACCGCTCGGCCAGCTCGTCGGCGGCGCGGCGCAGCGCCGCCTCGTACAGACTCTGCTTGCCGGGGAAGTAGTGGTAGACGAGCGGCCGCGAAATGCCCGCGGCCGCGGCTATCTCGTCGATGGAGACATCGTCGGGGGAGCGGTGGCTGAACAGGTCGAGGGCGACGCTGATCAGCTGCTGCCTGCGCTCTTCGACGCCCATCCTGCGGCGTACCCCGGTCGTCATGGAGAACAGGGTACCGACTGTGGTGCCGCCGGGTGTTGGGCGGACCGGCTCCCCCGTGAGCATCAGCCGCCGGTCCAGTCGCGGATGATCTCCTCGTGGTGCGCGTCCAGGTCCGGGGTGCTGGACGGCGCGGCGCCGGACGCGCCCTGGAACACGACGGGTTGGCGCAGGGCGGTCATGCCCTCCAGCGAAGGATGCAGGAACCCGCCGGTGACGCCCCGCGGGCGGACACTGTCGATGGCCTGCTGGAGATCCTGCACCGGGCCCGCGGGAACGCCCTGTTCCCCGGCGAGCGCGACGATCTCGGCCGCGGAGTGCTGCCGCGTCCAGCTCTCGATGGTGGCGCGGACCTCCGGCTCGTGGGCCGTACGCGCCTCGTCGGTGCGGTAGACGGGGTGTTCGGCCAGCTCGGGGCGGCCGATCAGATCCAGCAGCCGGTGGAAGGTGCGGTCGTTGGCGGCGGCCAGGACCACCGGTGCGTCGGCCGCCCGGTAGACACCGAACGGCGTGGAGACCGGATGCCGGTTGCCGACCCGGGTGGGCGGGGCGCCGTCGGCCGCCAGCAGGCTGGCGCCGGTGAGCTGGAGCGAGACCATCGCGTCCAGCATGGCGATGTCCAGGTGCTGGCCCCGGCCGGTGCGGGCCCGTTCGACCAGCGCGGCGCAGATCGCCCACGAACCGTAGAGACCGGCCTGCAGATCGGCGATGGACTCACCGACCTTGGTCGGCTCGCCGTCCGGACTGCCGGTGGTCTCCATGATCCCCGACATGGCCTGGATGATCAGGTCGTAGGCGGGGCGCCCGGACATGGCGCCCGACTGCCCGAAACCGGAGATGCTCGCGTACACCAGCCGCGGGTTGTGGGCGAGCAGCGCCGCCGCGCCGATGCCGAGCCGGTCGGCGACGCCCGGACGGAAGTTCTCCACGAGTACGTCGGCGTGCGCGGCCAGCGACCACAGGGTCTCCAGGTCCGCGGGATCCTTGAGGTCGAGTGCGATGCTCCGCTTGTCCCGGTTGAGCATCGCGAAGTAGACGCTGACGTCCTTCGCGAACGGGCCGAGCCGCCTGGTGTCGTCACCGCCCGGCGGCTCGACCTTGACGACATCGGCCCCGATGTCGGCCAGCAGGGACGTACAGAACGGGCCGGCCAGTACCCGCGACAGGTCCAGCACACGAATGCCGCTCAACGCCGGCATGGCAACTCCTCAGTTCGACTGCGCCGAACGCTAGGAGCGCGGGCGGGCCCGGGGATATGTGCATGAACACGGAGATCGCTGCCACTGTTGTGCACGCGCACATGGTGCCGGGCGGTGGAGGGGTGGATGACTTGAGGCCATGAGCACCTCTGAACAGACACCGCAGGAACAGCCCGCGTACCGGATGCCTGACGAGTACGAGGACTTCCGTGCCTCCGTACGCGCCTTCGCCGAGGACCGGATCCAGCCGCTGGCGGACCGCGCGGACACCGAGGACGTCTTCTCCGCCGACGGCTACGCGGAACTCGTCTCCGCCGGATTCCACGCGCTCGGCGTCCCCGAACGGTACGAGGGGGCGGGCGCCGACACACTCGCCCAGGCCATCGCCATCGAGGAAGTGGCACGGGTGTCCGCGGGCATCTCCACCGTGCTCAGCTCCAACAAACTCGGCGTCACCCCGCTGCTGCTCGCCGGGTCCGACGCACAGCTCGACCGGTATCTGCCGCAGGTGGCTTCGGGCGATGCGCTGTGCGCGTACGCGATCTCCGAGCGCGAGGCGGGCAGCGACGTCGCGGCGATGACCTGCCGGGCGGAGCCCACTGACGACGGCTGGCGGCTCTCCGGCACCAAGAGCTGGATCACATCGGCCGGCGAGGCCGCCGTGCTGATCGTGTTCGCGGTCACCGACCCCGGCCAGGGCAAGCGCGGCATCTCCGCTTTCATCGTCGAAGGGGCCGACGAAGGCATCTCCTACGGTGCCCCGGAACGCAAGATGGGCCTGCACGGTTCGGTCACCAAGGAGGTCCACTTCGACGGTGTCCACCTCCCCGCCGACCGGCTGCTGGGCGAGCGGGGGCGCGGGCTGCGGCTGGCGCTCGGGACGCTGGACCACACCCGGATCTCCATCGCGGCCCAGGCCGTGGGCATCGCCCAGGGCGCCCTGGACTACGCGGTGGACTACGTACGCGAGCGCCACCAGTTCGGGCATCCGGTCGCGGAGTTCCAGGGCGTCCAGTTCATGATCGCCGACATGGCGATGCGTATCGAGGCGGCCCGCACTCTGACCTACCGCGCCGCCGCGGCCTCCCAGGCCGGGGCCGCCGACCTGACCTTCCTCGGCGCCGCCGCGAAGTGCCTCGCGTCCGACACGGCCATGGCCGTCACGACCGACGCCGTTCAGCTGCTGGGCGGGGCGGGATACGTCCGCGACCACCCGGTCGAGCGGATGATGCGCGACGCGAAGATCACCCAGATCTACGAGGGCACCAACCAGATCCAGCGGGTGGTCATGGCCCGCCAGGTGCTGGGCCGCTGACCCGCGGCGCCCTCAACCGTCGGCGGGGCCCAGCACCTGGAGCGCCAGCCAGAGCTCCAGCCGGTCCTGGGTCACCGTGAGCCGCTTGCCCAGCAGGCGCTCGATCTGCCCGAGGCGGTACCGCAGCGAGTTGCGGTGCAGATTCATGGCACGGCAGGTCTCCGTCACCGAACCGTCGTGTGCGAGATAGCTGCGCACGGTGGCCTCCAGGGCGGCGCCGTGCACGGCGTCGTAACGGCGCACCGGTTCGAGCAGGGCCGTCGCCAGCTCCGTCAGCGGCAGATCGGCGCTGCTCAGCAGCAGCCCCGGCAGCGACAGCGTGCGGCACTCCTGCACGCCCGGCCCCTGGCGCTGGGCCTGCCGGGCCTCGTGGTAACCGATCCGGATGCCTTGGGCCCCCTGGTGCGGCCCGCTCACCCCGACCGCCGTCGTCGTGCCGGGCCCGCCGCCGATGTGGTGCAACAGCCGGCCGGCGACGGTCCTGGCGTCGCCGTCCGCACCGACGAGCACGACGATCCCGTCGTCCAGCGGGCACATGGGGTACGGGTCGGACTGCCCGCGCAGCAGCGCCGCCAGGTCGAGGGGCCGCTGCCGCAGCAGCGATGCGGCCTGCCCGGAACTCGCCACGACCACCCGGTGGCTGCCCTGCGGATCCACCCCGATCCTGGCCAGCTTCCGCTCCGCCTCGTTCCCCCTCAGACCGTGGTGCAGGATGTCGGTGACGACCTGGCCGACCAGTTCACGGCGGCCGGACAGCAGCGCCTGGCGGCGGGCGATCTCCAGGCCGGCCAGACCGGCCACCGGCGCGAGCAGCGTCACCTGCTCGTCGGGGCCCCGGGCCACGAGATACCCGGCGACGGTGCCGTCCGCCCGTACCGGGAAGGACACCAGGCCCGGAGCCGCTGTCCGCGGCGCGTCCGAGGCGGCGGCGACCTCGTCCACGGACCACCGCGCCGACCGCGGGTGCTGTTCGAGGACCGCGCCGGCCGGATCGAGGACGGCCACATCGGCGCCCAGCCGGCGGGCCAGCACCGACACGAGGTGGCGCAGCCCGCGGCCGGCGAGCAGGGCCTCGGTGATCTCCTCCTGCAGATGGATCATCAACCGGGTACGGGCGTACTGCTCGGCGAAGATCTGGTCCGCCGTCCACCGGCTGATCTGGATGAACGGGATCTCCACCGGCGACCTCAGAAGCGCCAGCCCGTGCCGTTCGGCGGCGGCCCGCAGCCCGGCAGGCACCCGGTCGTGGACCAGCCCGGTCCCGACACAGAGCGCCGCGACCGGCACCGCCACCAGGTCACGCACCAGCCGGTCCCACTGGTCACGCGTGCGCCTGCGCAGCGCGGTGGTCAGCACCAGCTCACCGCCGCGCAGAAACGGGACGGGGTCCTCCAGCTCGGTGGTGGACGACCAGCTGATCGGCACGTCGGGCCAGGAGTCGGGGGAGGTCACCGCGGTCAGCCGCAGTTCACGCTGGGCCAGCAGATCGGACGCGAGGACGGGCACCAGCCCAGAGTGCCACAGCCGCTCCGGCCACCGGCGCGGTGCACCGGCCCCGGGGGAGGAGAGGGCAGCGAAGGGGGAATCGGGGGAGACGGGGAGGGTAAACGGGGACGGGCGAGGGGAGAAGCGAACGGGCCGGCGCCGCACGGAATCCGTGCCGCGCCGGCCCGCCGGCCGGTGGCCGCCCCGTCAGGCGGTGGCCACCGCGAAGACGTGCAGCACACCGCCGTCCGTCGAGGACGGCAGCGTCACGCTCGCCAGCTGCTTGCCCGCCTGGAGCGCGATCGGCGCGGTCGCGAAGACCTCCGTGCCGACCGGGTCCGTGCCGCCGCCCTGGACATCGCGGTACGCGGTGTGGACCGCGACCGTGTTGCCGAAGGACGGCTTGTCGGCCCCGCCGCCCAGCGTCCAGTCGCTGAAGCCGATGTCCGCCTTCTGCGTGGTGCCGTCGGTGTACGTCAGCGTCGCCGTACCGCTGGCCGAACCCTCCGCCGCGCTGCCCAGCAGACCGAGCTTCGTGGCACCCTGCGCCGCCGGGACGTTCAGCACCTGCGGGGTGTCCCCGGCCACCTCGATGTTGTCGGGGTCGCCCGCCGCCACCTTCGGCCAGCTGAAGTCGAAGCCGCCGGACGACACCGTGCCGCCGGGGGCAGCGCCCGCCGCTGCCAGCGCCTTGCCCGAGTAACTCCAGCCCTCACCGTCGAAGTTGGCCTGCGGGTTGTCGTCGTCGGTGGAGATCGCCGTGCTGTTCCGGTTCCAGAGCATGCCGTTCTTCGCGGCGACGGTCACCGCGACCGACGTCTTCGGCAGCTCGGTGCCGGTGGACGACTGCAGCGTGACCGGCACGGTGTAGTGGCCCTCCGCCGTACCGGACGCGGCCGACACGGACAGCTTCGCGCTCACCGAACCGCCCGCCGGGACCGTGAAGTCGCCCTGCGCGGGAGTCACCGTGACGCCGGCCGGCGGGGTCGCCGTCCAGTGCACCGTGGTCGGCTTCTTCTCCAGCGTCTGCACCTTGACCGTGGTGTCGGCGCCGGCCGAGCCGGGCTCGACCTTCAGCTGCTCGGGGGTGGCACCGGTGAAGTACTTCAGACCGCCGCCCGGGAAGGACGGCGGGGCGTCGGCCGCCGCGCTGCCCCACGAGGTGTCTGCCTTCGCACCCAGCGTGTAGTCGAGGGTGCCGCCGCGGGTGACCAGCGAGGCCGGGACCCAGGGCTTGGCGGACGTGTGGCCGTTGACCTTCAGCCCCTGGATGTACGTGTTGTCCGCCGATGCGGCCGGGGCGTTGACGGTGATGGTCCGCCCGTGCCCGGTGTGCACCACCGCGTGCGGGAACAGCGGCGCCGAGAGTGTCATATCGGCGCGGCTCGGGTTCTGCGGGTACATGCCGAGCGCCGAGAAGACGTACCAGGACGACATGGTCCCGGCGTCGTCGTTACCGGGGATGCCGCCCGGAGCGTCCGTCCACAGCTGGTCCATCTCCGCGCGGACGGTCTCCTGCGTCTTGTACGGGGCGCCCAGGTAGTCGTACAGATAAGGCGTGTTGATGTCCGGCTCGTTGGTCGCGTCGTACCGTGTGTCGTCCTTCGCCGAGAAGTCGAACTTGCCGTCCGGCGTGCGGAAGAACGCGTCGAGCCGCTTCACCGCGGTGTCGTTGCCGCCCATCGCGGACGCCAGGCCCGCCACGTCCGAGTACACCATCCAGGTGTAGCGGGCGCTGGTCCCCTCGACGAAGCCGCTGCCGGTGCCGGGGGTGAAGGTGCCCGCCCAGGTGCCGTCCGCCTTGCGGTCGCGGATATAGCCGCCCTGCGGTGTGGCGTTGGCGTCGAAGACGTTCGTCCAGTTCCCCGAACGGTCGAGGAACTTCTTCGCGTCGGCGTTCTTCCCGGTCTGCCGGGACAGCTCGGAGAGCCCGTAGTCGGCCGCCGCGTCCTCCAGCGTCTCGGCGGCGCCGCCCCAGCAGTGGCAGTTGTCGGACGGCACGTACCCGAGGTCCAGATACTTGTCGAGCGCCGGGCGCTGGCCCACACACTCGACATTGCAGCCCGCACTGTCCGAGTCGTTCGCCGTCGGCACGGTCGCCGCCTTGACCAGCGACTTCAGTGCGCCCTTGACGTCGAAGTCATGGCCGCCGAAGGCGTATATCCCGGCGAGTGCCGCGTCCGACGGGTCGCCGGACATCACGCTCGTCTTGCCGTTCTCCAGGAGCCAGCGGTCCCACTCGCCGCCGCGCTGGCCCGCGTAGTTGTAGAGCGACTGCGCGTAGTCGCTGCCCGCCCGCGGGTTGAGCAGCGTCATCAGCTGCACCTGCGCCCGGTACTGGTCCCAGCCGGAGAAGGTGCCGTACTGCGCCTTCTGTCCCTTGGCAAGGCGGTGCGGCTTGCGGTCGGCGCCCAGATAGCGGCCGTCGACGTCGCTGGTCAGCGTCGGCTCCAGCATCGAGTGGTAGAGCGCGGTGTAGAAGGTCGAGCGCTGGGCGTCGGTGCCGCCGCCCACCTCGACCGACTTCAGCACCTTGTTCCACACCTTGGCCGCCTGCGACTTCACGGAGCCGAAGCTCTTGCGGGGGGAGTTCTCGGCGCGGAGGTTGGCCTCGGCGTTCTGCGGGCTCACATAGGAGACGGCGACCTTGGCCTGCGCCTTGGTGGTGCCGTCGGCGAAGGTGATGTACGCGCCGGAGCCCTTGCCCTCCACGGCGTTGCCGGACGAGCTGTAGCCCGTACCGCCGGACGCCGCGGTGGAGCCGGGGCTGACCGTGCTGTCCTTCCAGGTGCCGACCTTGGCGAACGCCTTGTCGAAGTGCGCGGTGAAGTACAGCGTGTACAGGTCGTGCCGGTTGTTCGCGCTCTGCGGACCGCAGAAGTTGCCCGCGGTGACCGAGCCGGTCACGGTCCGGGCCTTCTTGTCGATCTTCACGGTGGCGTCCGTGCTGCCGCTCTCCGAGTTCGATGTACGGAAGAGCATGCTGGCCGGCTTGGACTTGGGGAAGCCGAACTGCCCGGTGCCGGTGCGCGCCGTCGTGGTGAGCGCGGCGGAAGCGCCGCTGTCCAGGCCGACCTTGTAATAGCCGGGCGAAGCGCTCTCGTCGGTGTGCGAGAAGCCGCTGGCGTACTTGGCGTCGGTGGTGTCCGCGCTGGGCGATGAGTCGACGTCACCCGTGTACGGCATGATCGGGATATCGCCGTTCGCGCCGGAACAGCCCACCCCGTTGAGGTGGGTGAGGCTGAAGCCGCGGATCTTCGTGGCGTCGTACTGATAGCCGCCGGGCGCGGGCGTGGAGACCTGCTTGCCCTTCGAGTTCTGCGGGCTCCAGGCAAGCATCCCGAAGGGCTGCACGGCGCCCGGGTAGGTGTTGCCCGCGTTGGCGGAACCGATCAGCGGGTGGACGTACGACACCGGATCCTTGACGGTGCCGTGCGGGGATGCGGCCGAGGCGGGGGCGGCGGTGGCCGCCATCCCCAGGGCGGCCATGGCGGTCACCACGACAGAGCTGAGCGCTCTGGTCCCGGTGCGCGTCCGACGGTTGTGCGTGTCTGACACCCGTTCCTGCCCTTCGTGTGTGACGGACGGTCAACGTGCCGGAAGCGGATGCGCCGTTGACCCTCCGGACGACCTCCCGGAACGGCGCGCCGTCCGACAACGTTGTCAACGACGTGAGGATGCTCCTCCTGCCGATCCGGGGTGTCAAGGGCTCCCCGGGCCCGCGGAGCCCTTGACATCCGGCATCTGCCCCGCGGGGTTCACAGGTCGAGGACCAGCCGCCCGCCCCGGGCCCGTGACACACAGATCAGCATCGAGCCGTCCCGCTCCGCGTCCGTCAGCAGCTCGTCCCTGTGGTCTATCTCGCCTGCCACGACGCGCTGTTGACAGGTCCCGCAGAAGCCCTGCTCGCAGGAGTACGGCACATCCGGCACCTCCGCGCGGACGGCGGCCAGCACCGTGGAGCCTGGTGCGACCGCCACCGTCCGTCCGGAGCGCAGCAGTTCGACGTCGAAGCCGCCCGAGTCCGCCGCCTGGGCCTGCGGCGCGAACCGCTCCAGATGGAGCGCCGCCCCGGCCGGGAGCGCGGCCGTCACCGCCGCGAGCAGCCCCTCAGGGCCGCAGCAGTAGTACGCGGTACCCGGCGGGTCGCCCGCGAAGTCCAGTACGGGGTGGCCGAGTTCGTCCTGCGGCACCACGGTCACCCGGCCCTGGTCACCGCCGGCCAGGCTCTCGGCTTCCGCGAGGAAGGGCATCGAGGCGCGGGTGCGCCCGCAGTACACCAGCCGCCACCGTGCGCCCGCCGCTTCGGCCGCCCGGACCATCGGCAGGACCGGCGTGATCCCGATGCCGCCCGCGACGAAGACGTACGAAGCGGCCTCGACCAGCGGGAAACGGTTGCGGGGGCCGCGGATCTCGATCTCCGCGCCCTCGTGGAGCTGTTCGTGGACCTCGCGGGAGCCGCCCCGGCCGTCCTCGATCAGCCGGGTGGCGACCGTGTACGCGGTGCGGTCGGCCGGATCCCCGCACAGCGAGTACTGGCGGACCAGCCCGGACGGCAGCACCAGATCCAGATGGGCGCCTGGAGCCCAGGCGTCGAGCGGCTCACCGGACGCGCTCGCCAGCCGGAGCCGCACCACACCGTCGGCCTCCACGGCGCGCTCGGTGATCAGCAGCCGCCGGCCGGCCGTCCGGCGGCGGCCACGGCCGGAGACCGGGGTCTCCAGCGCGGGCAGCGGCCAGAGCGGGGAGGCGGCGATACGGCGGTGCAGGGCGCGCTTGGCCAGCAGGGCCGCACCGGCGACCAGGACCACCGTACGGACGCGGGGCAGGGACGGCGCCATCTCAGCGGTCTCCGTTCACGGATGAGGAGTCATCGGATACGGAGTCCAGGGCGGGGGGCTCCACGGCGGGGGGCTCCACGGTGCTGGAGTCCACGGCGGGGCAGCCCGCGGCGGGGGAGTCCGCCGTGCCGGAAGCCGGGTGCGCGGCCGGGAAGTCCGCCGTGCCGGAACCCGGGTTCGCGGCCGGGGAGTTCGCGAGATAGGCCACCGCCTGCGCCGTGCTGCCCTCCTGCGAGGGGTGGTACGTACGGCTCAGATAGCCGGGCACCGACCGGGCGATGGCCCCGGTCGTGGGCAGCAGCCCCTGCCTGCCGCGCCGGTGGTACGCCCGCAGGGTCGCCCTGCCGTCCACCAGCAGCGGGTCGTTCGCCATGAAGAACCTGACGCCGCGCTGCCAGAGGAAGACCAGCGCGGAGAAGGCGGTCGCCCAGGTGCGGACCCTGCGGCGGTAGCCGCCGTCGATGTGCTGGAAGACCTCGAAGGCGACCGACCGGTGCTCGACCTCCTCGGCACCGTGCCAGCGCAGCAGATCCAGCATGGTGGGATCGGCCCCGCGCCGGTCGAGCGCCTCCGCGTTGAGCACCCAGTCGCCGAGGAACGCCGTGTAGTGCTCGATCGCGGCGATCGTCGCGACCCGCTCCTTCAGCCACCACCGGCTCGCCCGGCCGGGCGGCAGCGTCCGGTCGCCGAGCAGCTTCTCGAAGAGCCAGTCGACCTGCGCGGTGTACGGGGAGGGGTCGAGCCCCTGCGCCGCCAGGTGCGGGAGTACGTCGTCGTGGGCCTGCGAGTGCATCGCCTCCTGGCCGATGAACCCGATGACGTCCTCGCGCAGCCGCTCGTCCCGGATCAGCGGCAAGACCTGCTTGTAGACGTGCACGAACCAGCGTTCGCCCGCCGGGAGCAGCAGATGCAGCACATTGATGGTGTGCGTGGTGAACGGGTCGCCCGGCACCCAGTGCAGCGGGGTGTCCGCCCAGTCGAAGGAGACCTTGCGGGCCTTGAGCGCTATGTGTTCCGAAGCCACCGGGGCGGGCTGCGTATTAGACATGGCGTCAATGTACCGATGGGTACGCCCGAGCGACAGGGCCTTGCACGCGGCCGTTCGGCCCGTTTGCGGTCCGGGGCGGGCACCGCTGTGCCAGGCTGGGCGAAGGGGGGGGCGGGCCTGCCCCACAGGCCTGACCAGCATCTGACTCACCGGGGGGACACATGGAACGGATGGAGCCTGTCGCCGCTGCCCGCCTGCTCGCGCGCGAGTCCTACGGAGACGCTCTTACCGTGATCGTCGGCGGAAGCGTGCTGACCGAGCACCGGACCAGCACCTCCGATCTGGACATGGTCGTGGTGACCGGGGAGCGCGACAGCCCTTGCCGGCACTCGTTGAGCTGGGCCGGGTGGCCGGTGGAGGTACTGATCCACGACGAGCGGACCCTGGCCGCGTACTGCGCCGACAACCTGGCTCGCCGGTGGCCGGGGATCCCCCGGCTGATTGCCGGTGGGGCGATCGTCAGCGACCGGTGCGGGCTGGGGGGACGGCTGCAGGCCGAGATGCGCCATCGGCTGGCGGAGGGCCCCGCCGCCGCGAGCCCGGCCGAACTGGACGCGCACCGCTATGAGCTCACCGACCTGCTCGACGACCTCACCGGTACCGACGACCCCGGCGAGACCGCCTTCATCGCCTGCCGAATCCTGACCAAGACCGCGCAACTGGCCCTGCTGGCCGCGCGGCACTGGCAGGGCAACGGGAAATGGATGTTCCGCGAACTACGGGACCATGACGTGGCGTTGGCCGACCGGCTGGCCCACGCCCTGTCCGACACCGCGCAGCTCTCCGCCGTGGCGGGTGAGGTGCTCGACGGCGTGGGTGGCCCGCTGAGGGAGGGGTACCGGGTCACCGATCCACGGGACCCGTGACCTGCGGGGGCCGCTTCGAGGAACTCCGGGGCCACGCCGGCCCCGTCACCGCAGCGCGCTGACCCGGGTCCCGTCCGCCAGCCGGCCGGTCAGCTGTGCCTTCGCGCCCTGTTTCGCGGGTACGGCGAGCAGCCGGCCGGTCGTGCTGCCCGTGACGCCGCCCGTCGTGGCCAGCGAGGCGAACTGTGTACTGCCCGCCGCCAGTACGTACCACTGGCCGCCGCGCGACTTCCACAGCACACCCGCGAGCACCTGTGGCTGCCGCTTCCCGCAGGCCGGTGAGTTCTCCGCGCGGGCCACCACCGTGTCCGGATCCGGACCCCGGCCCGCGCCCGGCACCGGGACCCGGAACTGGGCCAGTACCCGGCTCCCGGTGCCGCGCCAGGTGTCCGCGCGGGTGCAGAGCCAGGCCGCCCGGCCGCCGGTGGCGGGCAGCTGCTGCGAGGCGAACTGCCAGGAGTTCACCGTGCGTACGCCGTGCGAGCGGACCGCCGGGAGCAGGCAGGCGGTGTGCGCCCAGCCCGCGAGGTCCGTCGCGCCCGTCACGTCGTGCGGCCCGGTCGGCGGGCCGGTGAGCAGCCGGGCCGG
>NZ_JAAGLN010000139.1 GCF_010548145.1 Streptomyces sp. SID10853 | reverse complement strand
GCCGAGGCCGACGAGGTGGTGGGGGAGTCCGCGGACGCCCGCCCCGTACGGTCGGTTGACCCGCTGACGCCGCTGCACCGGGCGGACGGCCACCGCGCGCGACCGCCCGCGACGGCCGCCCTGCTCACCGCTGCCCTCCAGCTCGGCAGTGCGGCGCGCACCACCGAACTGGCCGTCCAGTACGCCAAGGAGCGGGAGCAGTTCGGCCGCCCGATCGGCGGCTTCCAGGCCGTCAAGCACCTCTGCGCTCAGATGCTCGTACGGACGGAGGTCGCCAGGGCCGCGGTGTACGCGGCGGCGGTGACCTCCGAAGCGGGCGGTGACGGCGAAGGGCGGGGCGGGACAGGCGCGGGCACCGGACTGGCCGCCGCCGGACCGGCCGCCGCCGAAGTGGCCGGCACCGAAGTGGCCGGAGCCGGAGCCGCGGGCGCCGGACTGGCCCCTGCCGAAGTGGCCGGCACCGAATCCGCGGGCGCCGGAGCTGCCGCCGTCGAAGTGGCGGGCGCCAAGCTGCTGGCCGACGACGCGGCCGTCCGTAACGCCCGGGACTGTCTCCAGGTACACGGCGGCATGGGATTCACCTGGGAGTCAGATGTTCATCTCCATCTGAAACGGGCCTGGGTGCGGGCCGGGCAGTGGATCACCGGGGCCGAGGCCGAGGAGCTGATCGCGGCCGCGCTCTGAGGGCTGACGGGAGTTACCCGGGCGTCACCGAGCGTTGATACCGGGTTGTGTCCTTCGAGCGGGCCGTCACGGGCCGGAGTCGGCGTCGCGCTCCGGTACGCTCCGTGAGATGCGGACGACCGTGTTGCGCGGATGGCCCGCCGGCACCTCAGGGGTGGCGGCGGATCGGGGAATGCGCGCCGTTCGCACCGTACGTGGGTGCGAGAGGCGCCTTCGTTCGACTGACCGCGGCAGGCGTCGCACAGTATGCACCACGCCTACTCCTTCGCGCTGGAATATGCCTGAAGCGCTTGTTGCGGTGACTGTACGTCAACCATGCTGTCTCTCACGGGAATCACGGTCCGTGATCCCTGAGAGGCGCTAGGCGATGTTCCCCCGGTGCTTGATAAGCCCTGGGGGGTACCCCCGGCCGGTTCGGATGGTGTGAGCGGTGCAGGTGCTTCAGGTTCAGCTGGAGGTCGGACCCGATCCCGCAGAGGTGGGGCGGGCCCGTAGGTGGGCGCGGTCCAGGCTCGTGGGGTGCGGGATAGGGGTGGACGAGCCCCTGACCGAGACGCTGATTCTGCTGATCTCGGAACTCGTGACCAACGCCGTGGTGCACACGGGGTGTCCGGCCGTGCTGCGGATGCTGTTCGGGCCGCCCGACGTCGCCGGTACGGTCCGGGTCGAGGTCGCCGACATCAGTGCCTGCCCGCCACGGCCCCGGCACGCGGAGGGCGAGGACACCAACGGCCGCGGTCTCGAACTCGTCGACGGGCTGGCCGACCGCTGGGGCTGGCAGCCCGAGGGGCACGGCAAGTCCATCTGGTGCGAGGTCGACCGGGGCGGGTGCGAGATCGCTCCGGGGGCGTGCGAGGCGGACAGGGGCGCGTGTGAGATCACGGGAAGTGCGCCGGAGCGCCGGGAAGTTATCCGTGAGACCGCCGCATATGACCCCTCTCGCGCCGTCACATATCGGGTGTAACTCGCATAGCTCTACCCTGGTGTTGACGCGGAGTGTCGATCTGATCACTCTTGCAGGAGCGGTCCGCCTGTGGGGGGACGCCGAGGGTGCCGGGGGGTGTGGGGGCTCGGATCTCGGCGCGTAAGGATCGCGTTCGGCGCCGGCTCCTCTCGGGCAGGGAGGGGCGGTGCCCACGCCGTTCCGGGTGGCGGCTGCCGTGACGCCGCCATCCGGAACCACGGCCCCGCCACCTGGCCGTGGGGTTCATGGCTTCAGAGAAGGGCCACCGGTGCGACCGGCGCCCCCGTGCCCCCCTTGAAGGGCTCGGGCGTCGCGGACAGCAGGAAGCTGTACTGGTCCGCTTCCGCACAGGCTGTGGACAACTCTTCGAGGTTCCAGTTCTGCCCCTGCGGCATACCCATCTCGACCAGATGCAGGGCGTGTACGGGCAGCCACAGATCCTCGCTCTCGGGCGGGAAGATCTCGAAGGTGACGGTGTCGTTGGCGACCGCCGCCACATCCCTGGCGTGGAACCACTCCGGGGTGCGGACCGAGAGCCCGGGCGACGGATAGGTGTAGCCGTTCCGGTCGCCGCTCAGATACAGCCGGATCTGCCCGGTCCGTACGAGCACGATGTCCCCGGCGCGTACCTCGGTCCCCGCCAGTTCCTGCGCCGCCTCCAGGTCCTCGGGTGTCACCGCGTGGCCGCCGTCCAGCCGGTCCACGCCCCGGGCGCGCGCCACGTCGAGCAGCACTCCGCGCGACACGAGGTGCCGCACCGTGCCGATCCCGCTGAACTCGGCTCCGCCGTGGGCCGTGACCGAGTCCGCCGGGCGGCCGTTGTAGAGCTTCCCGGAGTGCGAGGCGTGGGTGAGCGCGTCCCAGTGGGTGCCCGTCTGCAGGCTCATCGTCACGATGTCGTCGCTGGTGGCGACCGTGCCGGGGCCGAACAGCTCCTGGTTGATCTGGACCATCGCGTGGAGCGGGTTCACCCGTCCCGGGATCATCCCGGTCTGTACGCCGTCCTGTTCCAGGGCTATCGCCAGCGGGACGCGGCGGCCGGTCCGCACGGCTGCCGCCGCTTCCCGTACGACCTGGTCGGTGATCAGGTTCAGGGTGCCGATCTCGTCGTCGGCGCCCCAACGGCCCCAGTTGTTCACGCGTGTGGCGATGTCGTGGAATGCGGCCGGCAGTGACATCGGGCCTCCGGGGGTCTTGTGCTCGGCTGTCTGGCTACCCGTAAAATCTAACGGACCGTCAGAAACCGCGGGAAGGGGCCGGACATGGGGAACTTCTTGGCAGGCAAAGTCATCGCCGTGACAGGAGCCGGGCGCGGCATCGGCAGGGCAGTCGCCCTCGCCGCCGCCGCCGAGGGCGCCAGGGTCGTCGTCAATGACTACGGCGTCCCCATCGAGGGTGGTGAACCGGAGAGCGAAGTCGCGGAGTCCGTCGTCAAGGAGATCGTCGCGGCGGGCGGCCAGGCGGTCGCGGTCGCCGACGACATCTCGACGATGGCGGGCGGACAGCGGATCGTCGATGTCGCGCTGGCGCAGTACGGGCGGATCGACGGCGTCGTCTGCGTCGCCGGGATCCTCCGGGAGCGGATGCTCTTCAACATGTCCGAGGAGGAGTGGGACCCGGTGGTCGCCACCCATCTGAAGGGCACCTTCACCGTCTTCCGGGCCGCGTCGGCGGTGATGCGCAAACAGGGCAGCGGCACCCTGATCGGCTTCACCAGCGGCAACCACCAGGGCAGCGTCGCGCAGGCCAACTACAGCGCGGCCAAGGGCGGCATCATCTCGCTGGTGCGCAGTGCGGCGCTCGGTCTCAACAAGTACGGCGTGACCGCCAACGCGGTGGCCCCGGTGGCCAGGACCCGGATGTCCGCGAACGTGCCCATGGAGCTGAAGGAGATCGGCGAGCCCGAGGACGTGGCCGCCCTCGTCACGTACCTCCTCTCGGACCGCGCCCGCGAGGAGAAGATCACCGGCCAGGTGTACACGATCGCCGGTCCGAAGATCGCGGTCTGGGCGCAGCCGAGGGAGCTGCGTGCCGGGTACGCGGAGGGCGCGGCGTGGACACCCGAGCGGATCGCCGACTTCCTGCCGGGCACCGTCGGGGTGGACCCGATGCCGATGCTGGCGCAGCTGGAGGCGATGGCGCGGGCGGCGGCGGCCAAGGAGCGGCCCAATGCCTGACGGCCGGGCGCGGGAGCGTGGTGGCCGGGCACGGGGGTGCGGTGGCCCGGTGCCGGGGTGTGGCGGCGCGGCAGTGAGGTATGGCCGCCCGGCGCCGAGGTGTGTCACCGCGGAAGTACGGTGTGGAGGCCCGGCGCTGAGGTGCGGCACCCCACCGCTGAGGTGCGGCCGGCCGTCACCGGGGCGTGGTGGCCCGGCCGGCCGGGGCGCGGGCCACGAGGAGGAGGCGCGACAGCGTGGATTTCTCTCCCGGACCTGACGACGCCGCGTTCCGTGCCGAGGCGCGGGACTGGCTGAAGGACCACTTCACCGGCGAGTTCGCCACCGCCGAAGCCGCCGGCGGCCCCGGCAGCGAGCACGAGGACGCCGGGCTGCGCCGGGCCTGGGAGCGGGAGCTGGGCAGCGGCGGCTGGATCGGCATCGGCTGGCAGGGCGACTTCGGCAACCGCCGGGCCACCCTGACCCAGCAGGTCGTCTGGGCCGAGGAGTACGCGGCGGCCCGCGCCCCCGGCCGGGTCGGCCACATCGGCGAGAACCTCCTCGCGCCCACCCTCATCGCCTTCGGCGACGACGACCAGAGAGCCCGCTTCCTGCCGCCGATCGCGCGCGGCGAAGCGCTCTGGTGCCAGGGGTACAGCGAGCCGGGAGCCGGTTCCGACCTGGCGGCGGTACGCACCGCCGCCGTACGCGACAGCGACGGCACCTACCGCGTCACTGGCCAGAAGATCTGGACGTCACTGGCCCTGGAGGCCGACTGGTGCTTCGTGCTGGCCCGTACGGAGCAGGGCTCGCGCGGCCACCACGGGCTGTCCTTCCTGCTGGTCCCGATGGACCAGCCGGGCCGGATCGACGTACGGCCGATCCGTCAGATGTCGGGCACCAGCGAGTTCAACGAGGTCTTCTTCGACGGCGCGCGGGCCGACTGCGTGGTCGGCGGCGACGGCAACGGCTGGCAGGTCGCCATGGGCCTGCTCGCCCTGGAACGCGGAGTATCCACGCTGGTCCAGCAGATCGGCTTCGCCCGCGAGCTGACGGAGGTCGTCGGCGCGGCGATCGCGTCGGGCGCCACCGCCGACCCGGTGCTGCGCGACCGGCTGGTACGCCAGTGGGCCGAGCTGCGCACCATGCGGTGGAACGCGCTGCGCACCCTGGGGCGTACGGACGACGCGGGCGCCCCGAGCGTCGCCAAGCTGCTCTGGGGCGGCTGGCACCAGCGGCTCGGGGAGCTGGCGGTGCAGGTGCGCGGGGCGGGCGGCGCCGTCGGGCCGACCGGGTGGGCGCCCGGCCATCCGTACGAACTCGACGCACAGCAGAGGCAGTTCCTGTTCAGCCGGGCCGACACGATCTATGGCGGCTCCGACGAGATCCAGCGCACCATCATCGCCGAGCGGGTGCTCGGCCTACCGAGGGAGCCGAGATGAGGGGTGTCGTCTTCGACGGCAAGCAGGCCCAGGTGGTCGATGACCTGGAGATACGTGATCCGGGGCCCGGCGAGGTCCTGGTGGACGTCGCGGCGGCGGGGCTCTGCCACAGCGATCTGTCGGTGATCGACGGGACGATCCCGTTCCCGGCGCCCGTGGTGCTCGGGCACGAGGGCGCGGGTGTGGTCGAGGCGGTGGGGGCGGGTGTGAAGCATGTGTCCCCGGGTGACCATGTGGCGCTCTCCACGCTCGCCAACTGCGGTGCGTGCGCGGACTGCGACCGGGGCAGGCCGACGATGTGCCGCAAGGCGATCGGGCGGCCGGGCCGGCCGTTCTCGCGGGGCGGGGAGCCGCTCTACCAGTTCGCGTCCAACTCGGCCTTCGCCGAACGGACTGTCGTCAAGGCGGTCCAGGCGGTGAAGATCCCCACCGGTATCCCGCTCACATCGGCGGCGCTGATCGGGTGCGGGGTGCTGACCGGGGTCGGGGCGGTACTGAACCGGGCGAAGGTCGACCGGGGCGACTCGGTGGTCGTCATCGGCACCGGCGGCATCGGCCTCAACGTCCTGCAGGGCGCCAGGATCGCCGGTGCCGGGGTGATCGTGGCGGTGGACGCGAACCCGGCGAAGGAGGAGGTGGCCCGGCAGTTCGGGGCGACGCACTTCCTCACATCGGCCGAGGGCGTCCGGGACGTCCTGCCGAAGGGCGCCGACCACGCCTTCGAGTGCGTGGGCCGGGTGGAGCTGATCCGCCAGGCCATCGACCTCCTGGACCGCCACGGCCAGGCGACCCTCCTCGGCACCCCGCCCGCGACGGCGGAGGCGTCGTTCCTGGTGTCGTCCCTGTTCCTGGACAAGTCCATCCTGGGCTGCCGCTACGGGGCTTCGCGCCCGCAGCGCGACATTCCGCTGTACGCGGGGCTGTACGAGCGGGGGGCGCTGCTCCTCGACGAGCTGGTGACGCGGACGTATCCGGTGGAGGACTTCGCGGCGGCGGTGGCCGATGCGGAAGGGGGGAAGGTGGCGCGGGGCGTACTGACGTTCTGAACGAACGACGCGGCGCGCTTCCTCCACGGGGCTCCGCCCCGGACCCCGCTCCGCAAGCGCCGGAGAGGCTGAGACGTAGCCTCTCCGGCGGGGGGTACGGGGCGGAGCCCCCGAGTACGGTCAGCCATCCCCCGCGGGCGCGCGCAGCGTTCGTACCTGGGGCGACAGCAGCGCCCCGCACGTCGCCAGAACCGTGAGCCCCGCGCACCCGGCGAGCGCGGCCCTGGGCCCCACGACCGCAGCGACCGGGCCGGCCACCAGCAGCCCCAGCGGCGCCAGCGCGAGGGAGCCGAACCAGTCGTAGGAGCTGACCCGGGACAGGACTTCCTGGGGAACCTCCCGCTGCATCGTGGTCTCCCACAGCGCGCCGAACACATCGCCGGCCAGGCCGGAGCAGAACATCGCCAGGCAGATCACCCACACAGGCGCCTGCGCGGCGAGCAGCCCCATCGGCAACGCGATCACGAAGACCGCGAGGACCGCGACGAGGACGGGGCGGCGCACCCGGAGCCGTACGGCGAAGGACGCCCCCGCGACGGTGCCCACCGCCTGCGAGGCGACGATCAGGGACCAGGTGCGCGCCCCGCCGAGGTCCGCTTCCGCCTCCAGCGGGCCCAGTACCCCGGACGTCGCCGAGACCGCGGCCACCATGACGGCGGCCTGGCAGACCACGACCCACAGCCACTGCCGGGAGATGAACTCCTTCCAGCCGTCGCGGAGATCGGCCCAGCCGGATGACGCGGCCCGCGCGGCCGTCGTGAGCCGCAGCCCCCGGATGAGGCCCGCGCTCACCACGAAGGAGGCGGCGTTCAGGGCGAGCGCCCAGCCCGCGCCGAACTGTGCGACGGTCACGCCGGAGAGCGCGAGCCCGAGCACCATCGCGGAGTTCATACCGACCCGCAGCAGCGCGTTGGCCTGCTGGAGCTGCGCGGTGGGGACGATCTGCGGGACGACCCCGGACATCGCCGGGGCGAACAGCGCACTGGCCGTGCCCGCCAGCGCCGCCAGGACGCACATCGCCGTCAGCGGCGCATGCCCGGTGAGCGTCATCGCGGCGAGGCCGCCGTACGCGCCGGCCCCCAGGAAGTCCGAGATCATCATCAGCCGGGACCTGGACATCCGGTCCGCGATCACCCCGCCGATCAGGATGAGGACCAGCTGCGGCAGCGCCTGACAGGCGAGTACGAGAGACAGCCGCCCGGGTGTGGAGCCCGGCAGCGAGAGCACCGCGAACGCCAGCGCCACCCGGGCGAAGGCGTTGCCCAGCACCGAGATGGTCCGCGCGGACGAGAGCAGGACGAACCGCCGCTCACGCCACAGGGAAGGCAACGCCCCGGCCGCGCCGGCTCCTGGGCCGGTGCCGGTGTTGGTGTTGCTGCCGGATCCGGCACCGGATCCGGCCTCGCCCGCACCGGGCTGTGCCGCACCCGCTGCGTCCGCCGTTCCCGCTCCGGGGCCGACCGCGCCCGCTGCGTCCGCCACATCCCCGGGACCAGCCACCCCGGCACCGCTGCCCGCAGCCGAGCCCACAGCGGCACCCGCGGCCAGATCCACCGGCGCGCCCGCAGTCGGGTCAGCGGCCCCCGCAGGGGAGTCGGCAGGGGAGTCAGGAAGGAAGCCGACAGCGGAGCCGGTGCTGTCCGCGGGAGGTTCGGCCGCGGGCCCGGGGATGACCGGGGGCCCGGGGATGGCCGGGGCCGAGCCCGCGGGGGTGTCCGCAGCGGTTTCGGCAGCGGTTTCGGCAGCGGCTTCGAAGGAGTCGGGGGGAGGTGCCATGGGCCGTCACCTTAGACCGGCCTGGAAACCGGTTCGCCGGTTCCCGCTGCCCATTCGGGCCAACTTTCCCTCCCGTACGGAGCAGTCGCGATCCGGCCGGAATTCAGCCGGCCGTCACCGCCCGGTTTCCGTACAGGCCAAGTGCGCCAAGGGGTTTCACGCGATCCGGCGCCGACAGGCCGACGCTTCCGGGAACTGTCATGCGCACGATGCGTGGCGTTCAGCCCCTCGGCCACCTCGTCCTGTGAATCTCAAGCGCGACAAGAGACCCCACAGGAGCCAGGGAGTCAATCCGTATGTCCGCAGACGACGCAGCACGCTCCGCTCTCACCGGCCGCCGCAGGTTCCTCGCCGGATCGGCCGCCGCGCTCGGTGCGGCTGCGACCGCCCAGCTTTCGCTCTCCGGAACCGCATCCGCCGCATCCGCCGCCACCGGACCTGCCGCCTCCACCGGACCCGCCACCACCGGATCCGCCGCGGCCCCGAAACTTCCTGACGGGCTGTTCAGACTCGGCGTCGGATCGGGCGATCCGCTGCCGGACGCGGTCGTGCTGTGGACCCGCCTCGCGCCCGACCCGCTGAACGGCGGGGGGATGCCCGCCTCGCCCGTCGCCGTCGAGTGGCAGGTCGCCGACGACGCGAAGTTCACCAAAATCGTCCGGAGCGGCACCGAGCAGGCCGTCCCCGCGCTGGCCCACAGCGTGCACGCCGACGCGAAGGGCCTCAGGCCCGGCCGCCAGTACTGGTACCGCTTCCGCTGCGGTGGCCAGATCTCGCCCGTCGGCCGTACCCACACCGCGCCCTCGCCGCTCGCGGCCGGCGGCAGTCTCCGTGTCGCGCTCGCCTCCTGCCAGAACTGGCAGCACGGCTATTTCACGCCGTACGCCGACATGCGCGCGCAGGACCCCGACCTGGTCCTCTTCGTCGGCGACTACATCTACGAGTCGGCCCCGGCGGCCGGTTCCGTACGGCTGCACACCGGCAAGGGCGAGCCGTACACCCTGGACGAGTACCGCAATCGCTACGCCCAGTACCGCACCGACCCCGACCTCCAGGCGATGCAGGCGTACGCGCCCTGGGTGGTCACCTTCGATGACCACGAGGTCGACAACGACTTCGCGGGCGAGGTGCCGCAGGACCCGGCGAAGCAGTCGCACGACGCGTTCGTCGCCCGGCTCACCGCCGCCTACCAGGCGTACTACGAGCACATGCCGGTCCGGGCCACGGCGGTGCCGCACGGCCCGCACATCCAGATGTACCGGCGCTTCGACTACGGCAGGCTCATCCGGCTCAACGTCCTGGACACCCGCCAGTTCCGCACCGACCAGGCCGCGACGCAGGCGGGCGCCGAGGACCCGTCCCGGACGATGCTGGGCGCGGCGCAGAAGGACTGGCTGCTGAAGGGTCTGACCAGGTCACCGGCCACCTGGAACGTCATCGCCTCCCAGATCATGATGGCCGAGACCGACCTCATGCCGGGCAAGGGCAAGCTCTGGTACTACGACGCGTGGGACGGCTACCAGGTCGAACGGAACGCGCTGATGCGGCAGTTCCAGTCCGTACGCAATCCGCTGGTGCTCTCCGGTGACCGCCATCTGACCATGATCAGTGACCTGAAGAAGGACTTCGCCGACCCGAAGTCCGCCGTGGTCGGGGCGGAGTTCGTCGGCACGTCGATCTCCAGCAACGGTGACCAGGACCAGACCGTCTTCCACCAGCAGTGGGACCCGCTGAAGGCGGACAACCCGCACTGGAAGGTCATCGACGCCCACCGCGGCTACCACCTCTTCGACATCGGGGAGTCGTCGGTGGACGCCCAGGTCCGGGTCGTGGACACGGTCCTCAGCAAGAAGGCGAAGGCCAGCACGCTCTCCCGGCTCCAGGTGCGGTCGGAGCGGCCGGGCGTGCAGGTGGTGTGAGCCAGGCGTACGAGGCGAAGGCGGCCGGGGCCGGGCGTCGGGGCCGGGGCCGGGCGTCGGGGGGCGCCCGGCCGGATGGTCAAGCGGGAGTCCGCGTCCGGAACGTACGCCGGTAGACGGTCGGCGGGACCCCCAGTGCCGCCTGCACGTGCTGGCGCATGGACTGGGCGGTGCCGAAGCCCGCGTCCCTGGCCACCTGGTCGACCGGCAGGTCCGAGGATTCCAGCAGATACCGGGCGCGTTCGACCCGCTGCCGGGTGAGCCACTGGCCGGGGCTGATGCCGGCCTCCTCGCGGAAGCGGCGGGTGAAGGTGCGTACGGACATCGACTCCTGCTCGGCCAGGTCCCGCAGCTGGATCGGTTCGTTCAGCCGGGCGAGCGCCCAGGCGCGGGCGGCGGCCGTCGTCGCCGTCCGGTCATCGGGCAGCGGGCGTTCGATGTACTGTGCCTGCCCGCCGTCCCGGTGCGGCGGGACGACCGTCCGGCGCGCGACGTCGTTCGCCACCGCCGTGCCGTGGTCGCGGCGCACGATGTGCAGACAGAGGTCGATGCCGGCCGCCACGCCCGCCGATGTGAGGACGTCGCCGTCGTCGATGAACAGCACGTCGGGGTCGACCAGGACCGTCGGGAACAGCTGCTGGAAGTGGGCGGCGGACGACCAGTGCGTGGTGGCGGGTCGGCCGTCCAGATATCCGGCGGCGGCCAGCACATAGCCGCCGGTGCAGATGCCGACCAGCCGGGTGCCGGGTCTGATACGGCCGAGTGCGGCGGCCAGTTCGTCGGTCAGCCTGCCCTCCTCGTGCACCGGACCCAGTTCGTACGAGGCGGGGACGACGACCGTGTCGGCGGTGGCCAGCGCCTCGGGGCCGTACTCGGCGACTATCGAGAAGTCGGCGTCCGTACGGACCGGGCCGGGCGGGCGGACCGAGCAGGTCACCACCTCGTACAGCGGGTTGCCCGCCGTGTCGTGCGGGCGGCTGAAGATGCGGTGCGGGATGCCGAGTTCGAAGGGGAGCAGTCCGTCCAGGGCGAGCACGACGACACGGTGCGGACGCGGGTGCGGACGGGGCACGGGTTCCTCCCTGGGCAGGTCGGGTGGCCCTGGCCGGTCCGGGGCCGTGGCCGATCAGACCGGTCTGGTGGTCCAGACCAGTCCTTGATATGCATCAGTCACTGTGACTGATAACCACCCGACCGACCAGGTCATTTCCCGCGCGACCACCGCTCCGCCCGCACCGCGCTCCCCGGGCGGCCCGACGAGTGAGCCGCTCACCCTCTGGAATCGCAACTTCCGCTTCTTCTTCACCGCCCGTACCGTGGCGCGCTTCGGGGACGGCATGGTCCCGGTGGCGCTGGCCGCCGGACTGCTCGACACCGGCCACGGCGCCTCGTCGGTCAGCTTCGCCCTCGGTGCGTGGATGGTGTGCTTCGCCGGCTTCGTCATCGTGGGCGGGGTGCTGGCCGACCGGTTCACGCCGCGTCGGATGATGGTGCTCGCCGACGCGATGCGGCTGGTGTCGACCACCGTGCTCGCGGTGGTCTTCGTGGCGGGCGCGCCACCGCTCTGGCTCGTGTACGGGCTGAGCGCGGTCAACGGCCTGGGCGCCGCTCTCTTCCAGCCGGGTGTCGCGAGCATGCTGCCCAAGGTGGTGCCCGATGTGCAGCGCGGCAACGCGCTGCTGCGGGTCGCCGAGTCGCTGACCACGATGGCGGGCCCGGCGGCGGCCGGCGCGCTGGCCGGAGTGGGCGGCCCCGGCACGGTCTTCGGTGTGAACGCGGGGACCTTCGCGGTCAGCGGCGGCTCCCTCTTCCTCATCCGGATGGCGCCGATGGCCCGCACCCACGGTGAGTCGCTCGTCTCGGAAATCGTCGGCGGCTGGCGGGAGTTCAAGGCCCGCAACTGGCTCTGGGGTGTCATCGCGGTCTGGACGGTGTACGGGGTGACGGTGCTCGGACCGCTGACACCGCTGGAGGCGGTCGTGGTCACCGAGCGGCACAGCTCGGCGGTGTACGGCCTGATGATGACGGTCAACGGCGCGGGCAACGCGGTCGGTGGCCTGATCGCCATGCGCGCACGGCCGCGCCGCCCGCTCTTCGCGGGCACCTTCGCACTGTTCGGGGTGATCGCGAATCTGCTGGTGCTGGCGTGGGACGTACCGCTCGCGCTGCTGTCGGCCGGCTTCTTCGTCGGCGGGGTGGCGTTCGCCTTCTGGCTGGTCATGTGGTCGACGACGGTCCAGACGCACGTACCGACCGAGGCGCTCAACCGGCTGCACGCGTACGACGTGGCCGGTTCGCTGATCATGCTCGCGGTGGGGCGGGCGCTGGCCGGGCCGGTCGCCGACGCGGTCGGGATGAAGCAGGTCCTGGTGACCGGGGTGGTGATCAATGTGCTGGTGTGCGGAGTGCTGTTCGCGGTACCGGCGATCAGAGGGCTGCGCCGTGACGCGGAGGTGGCGGTGCCGCTGTAGGGCGGGACCGGCGTGGCCCGATCACATCGAAGGCTGTCCTTCGGGCCACTCGTACGGGCGGCCTCCGCCCGGTGATGCTGACGGCGTGACACAGACATCGGAACCACTCGTCCCGCGGTCCGGGCGGCCGGAGCGACACCGGCAGGGGGCGCAGCTGTCGCCGTCGGACCGGCTGCCACTGTCGGACCAGCCGTTGCCGTCGGACCGGCTGTCGCCCGGCCGGCGCCGGCCGCGGCTGCACCGTGCCTGGCTGGTGGCCGCGGTCACCTTTGTGACGATCATCGGCGCCGCGGCCTTCGCCTCGCTGCCGGGGCTGCTGATCGACCCGCTGCACCAGGAGTTCCACTGGTCGCGCGGCACGATCGGGATGGCGGTCTCGCTGAACCTCGCGCTGTACGGGCTGACGGCGCCGTTCGCCGCGGCGCTGATGGACCGCTTCGGGATCCGCCGGGTGGTGGCCGTCGCGCTCACCGTCATCTCGTTGGGCTCGGTGTTGACCGTGTGGATGACGGCCGCCTGGCAACTGGTCCTCTACTGGGGCGTACTGGTCGGCGCGGGCAGCGGATCGATGGCGCTCGCCTTCGCGGCGACGGTGGCCAACCGCTGGTTCGTCACCAGGAGAGGTCTGGTCACCGGGGTCCTCACCGCGGCGAGCGCCTCGGGCCAGCTGGTCTTCCTGCCGGTCCTGTCCTGGCTGGTCGTGCACCACGGCTGGCGGCCCGCCGCGGTCACGGTGGCGCTCGCGGCGCTCGCGGTGGTGCCGCTGGTGTGGTTCCTGCTGCGTGACCATCCGGCCGACGTGGGCCGGTCGCCGTACGGGGCAGAGGAGTTCGTGCCGAAGCCGCCCCCGCTGACGGGCGCGGCCCGGCGGACGGCCGGCGTGCTCGCCAGGGCGGCCAGGACCGGCCCGTTCTGGCTGCTCGCCGGCACGTTCGCGATCTGCGGGGCATCCACCAACGGCCTGGTGAAGACCCACTTCGTCCCGGCGGCGCACGACCACGGCATGCCGGTCACCGCAGCCGCCTCACTGCTCGCGGTGATCGGTGTCTTCGACGTGGTGGGCACGATCGCCTCCGGCTGGTTCACCGACCGCTTCGATCCCCGCAGGCTGCTCGCGGTCTACTACGCGCTGCGCGGTATCTCGCTGCTCTTCCTGCCGATGCTGCTCGCGCCGTCCGTGCACCCGCCGATGGTCCTGTTCATCGTCTTCTACGGCCTCGACTGGGTCGCCACGGTCCCCCCGACGATCGCCCTGTGCCGCGAGCACTACGGCGATGACAGCGCGATCGTCTTCGGCTGGGTCCTCGCCTCCCACCAGGTGGGCGCGGCACTGGTCGCCTACCTGGGCGGAGTGGTGCGGGACGTCTTCGGCTCGTACGACGTGATCTGGTACGCGTCGGGAGCGATGTGCGCGGCGGCGGCACTGATGGCCCTGGTGCTGAGGCCGCGGGGCGCGGGTGCGACGGCGGTCGCCGCTCCCGTGGCCTGAGTCCGCGCCGGGCGGAGAGACGCTCAGGGCCTGAAGCGGCCGGATGTTCAGGCGGTGGGCCGGCCGGATGTTCAGGCGGCGGACCGGCGGGATGTTCAGGCGGTGCACCGGCCGGATGCTCAGGCGGTGGACCGGCCGGATGCTCAGGCCGTGAACCGGCCGAAAGCCCCCTGGTGGAACAACAGAGGTTCTCCCTCATCCGCGCCGCCCAGGCTCTCCACCCGTCCGACCACGATCAGATGGTCGCCGCCGGTGTGCACGGCGTGGATACGGCAGTCGATCCACGCCGGTACGCCGGTGAGCAGCGGCGCCCCGGTCGCGGGAGCCGGTTCGTGGGCCACCCCGGCGAACTTGTCCGCACCGCTCACGGCGAAGGAACGGCACAGTCCGCCCTGGTCCGCGCCGAGGATGTTGACGCAGAAGAACCCGGCCCGGGCGATCCGCGGCCAGGTCGTGGACGTACGGGCCACCATGAACGCCACCAGCGGCGGGTCCAGCGAGAGCGACGAGAAGGACTGACAGGCGAAGCCGGCCGGGCCGTCCTCGTCGTGTGCGGTGATGACGGTGACACCGCTCGCGAAGTGGCCCAGCACGCGCCGGAATTCCCCGGCGTCGACCGGCAGCCGCTCATCGTCGGCCACGGCCCGCAGCTCGGGGCGCGGGAGTGGATCGACCGGCCCGGTGGCTGTCGGGGCGCCTACGGACCTGAGGTATCGGACGGCGGCGACCGCCATCCCTGCGTGTCCCATCACTCCTCCATTGAAGCTGACGGCCCGTCAGTTGGGAAGGGTGCTGCGGCACTGCCGGCCGCGGGCCGTCGGCAGCGGCCCTCGTCGCGTACCGGACGAGAGGCCCCTACCGCCCCCGGTACCGCGGCGTCCGGCGTTCCACGAAGGCCGCTACGCCCTCGTTCGCGTCGGCCGTCGTCATGTTGATCTCCTGGGCGGCCGCCTCCGCGGCGAAGGCCGTCGTGCGGTCCGATTCCAGGGAGGCGTTCACCAGTTGCTTGGTGAGGGCCAGGGCGCGGGTCGGGCCCTGGGCCAGGCGGGTGGCCCACTCGTGGGCCGTCTTGAGCAGGTCGTCGTCCGGGATCACCCGGTTGACCAGGCCCATGCGTTCGGCGTCCGCGGCGGGAAGCGCGTCGCCGAAGAACATCAGCTCCTTGGTGCGGTGCGGGCCGATGAGCCGGGGCAGCAGATACGCCCCGCCGCCGTCGGGGACGAGGCCGCGGCGGGCGAAGACCTCGATGAACCTGGCCGAATCCGCGGCCAGTACGAGGTCGCAGGCGAGGGCGAGTTGGGCGCCCAGGCCGGCCGCTGTGCCGTTCACCGCGGCGATCACCGGCTTCTCGCAGTCCAGGACGGCCGCGATCAGCCGCTGCGCGCCGAGCCGGATCGTGCGGGCCACGTCGCCCGTGACGCGTTCGGCCGGTGCCTGCGGGCCGCCGCCGCGCAGGTCGGCGCCCGCACAGAAGCCGCGGCCGGTGGCGGTGAGGACGACCGCGCGGATGTCGGGGTCGGCGGACGCGGCGGCCAGGAGGTTGATGACCTCCTCGCGCTGGTCCCAGGTGAGGGCGTTCATCGCGGCCGGGCGGTTGAGGGTGATGGTGGAGACGTGGTCGGTGGTGGTGTGGAGGATCGCGTCTTCTTCGGGAGACGGGGGCATAGGGGCGCCTTTCGGGCTCGGGGTGGGGAGGGGCTGATACCCAGCCCCCCCGGGGAGGGGCTGAATACCCAGCCCCCCGGGGAGGGGCTGAAAACCCAGCCCCTCCGGCGATTGAGGAGCGGGGGTCTGGGGGCGGAGCCCCCAGGGGGCGAGGTGGCGCCGGGCCGGGGACCGGAGGGCTTCCCCCCCCCGCCCCCCCCGGGAGGGCCTAGCGGCACACCGCCAGCGCGTCCAGCGCCACCGCTCCCTGGCCGCGGCCCAGCACCATCAAAGGGTTCACATCCAGTTCCGCCAGCTGGTCGCCCAGTTCCAGGGCCATGCGCTGGATCCGCAGCACCACCTCCACCAGCGCGTCCACATCCGCCGGAGGCGCCCCCCGTACACCGCCCTCCAGCAGGGCGTGGCCCCGGAGTTCGGACAGCATCGTGCGGGCCTGGTCCTCGCCGAAGGGCGGGACCCGTACGGCTGTGTCGTCCAGGAGTTCCACCAGGACCCCGCCGAGCCCCACCGTCACCGTCGGGCCGAACAGCGCGTCCGTGGTGACGCCGACGACCATCTCCACCCCGCGCTCCACCATCTGGCAGACCAGGATGCCGTCCAGGTCGACCGACTCGTACCGGGCGATGTCGGTCAGCTCCCGGTACGCGTCCCGCACCTGGCTCGCCGAGGTCAGGCCGACCTTCACCAGGCCCAGTTCGGTCTTGTGCCCGAGCTGGGCGCCGGACGCCTTCATGACGACCGGGTAGCCGACCTGACCGGCCGCCCGTACCGCCGCCGCCGCGCTGGTCACCAGCTGTTCGCGCGGGACGCGGATCCCGTACGCCCGCAGCAGCTGCTTCGCCGCGTGCTCGCTCAGCTGCTGGTGCGGCCGCATCAGGGCCTGGGCCTTGCGGTACGAGGGGGACGGCGTCCGGGGAGCCTCGTCGAAGGGGGAGCGGTAGCCGGTGGTGAAGCGGTGGTGGTCCAGGTACGCCTTGACCGCGGTGACGCAGTTGCCGAACGTACGGAAGGTGGCCACCCGTTGCGAGCCGAGCAGCGTCGTGCGGTACGCCTCTTCCGTGCCCACCGGCGATCCCCACACCACGCACACCAGCTTGTCCGTGGCCTCCGCCGCGTCCACCAGGTCCTGGGCCAGCTTGTCGCTCATCGGCGGGAAGGGGCCGGTGATCGGACAGATCAGCACCCCCACGTCCGGGTCCGCCAGAATCGCGTCGATGATCTTGCGGCCGCGCCAGTCGCCCACCGGGTGACCGCCGTTGTCGACCGGGTTCGCGACGTTCAGGTACTCGGGTATCCAGGTGTGCAGCTCGGCCTGTTTCTCCGCCGAGAGGACCGGAAGGCCGATCCCGGCCGCCGTCGCCAGGTCCGCGAAGTGGGCCCCCGTACCGCCGGAGATCGAGTACACCACCACCCCGTCCGCCTGTGGTTTCTTCGCGCGGGCCAGCAGGGCCGAGGTGTCCTGGAGTTCGTCCAGGCCGTTCACCCGGATCACCCCGTACTGCCGCATCGCCGCGTCGACCACCTGGTCGGCGCCGGTGAGCTTGCCGGTGTGCGAGGCGGCCGACCTGGCCCCCGTCTCCGTACGCCCCACCTTCACCGCCACGACCGGCACCCCGGCCCGCGCCGCACGGTCGGCGGCCAGCAGGAAGGACCGGCCGTCCTTGAGGCCCTCGACATAGCAGGCGATGGCTCCGACCTCGGGGCGCTCGGCGAAGTACGAGATGAAGTCGGAGGTCTCCAGATCGGCCTCGTTGCCGGTGGGTGCCCAGTGCGAGAGCCGGATGCCCAGCTCCTGCATGGCGAAGACCGGGCGGCCCTGGTGGCCGGACTGGGTGATCAGCGCGACCGCCGGGCCCTCCAGGTCGTCGCGGAACTTCTCGAAGGCGTTCAGGTTCGTGTTGGGGCCGAGCATGCGCAGCCCGGAGCGTTCGACCGCGGCCGTCAGCCGGGTCTGGGCGTCCGCGCCCTGCTCGCCCGTCTCGGCGAAGCCGGAGGCGAAGGCGACGGCGAACTTCACTTTGGCGTCGGCCAGTTGGGGAATGAGCGGCAGTGGGTCGGCGACCAGGAGTACGGCCAGGTCGACGGGTTCGGGCAGGTCGGCCACGCTGGGGGAGCAGGGGAGGCCGAAGACGGCGGTACGGGTCGGATGTACCGGGTGCAGTGTCGCGCCCACCCGCTCCGACCAGGCGATCAGCTGGCGGGTGATCCCGGTGTTCGGCCGGCCGTCGGCGTCGGACGCGCCGATGACGGCCACCGAGCCGGGCCGGAAGAACCGGTCGAGGTCCGGTACGGAGGCGTGCACCGGGCGTCCGCTGACGTCCAGGTCGCCTTCCGCCGCGGCTGTGCCGTGAACGGCGGCGGGTGGCTGCTCCCCGCAGGCCACCACGCGCGCATGGAAGTCGGTGGTGAGGGTGCCGTGAGTCGATCCAAGCATCGTTTCCGCCCGCTCCTGCTCGATGGCCGAAGTACCTGACACTTCGTCAGGTTACTGAACTGACGGCCCGTCAGGAACAGTGCTGCAAGCAAAGACTCGTGGAGGGGCCGGGCTGGTCCGGGGGCGACGGGGGGGGTGGTGCCGGTTGCGGTGCCGGGGTGCGGCGCCGCCCGTTCCCGTACGGCCGTCCGCTCCGTTACGACCGCCCGCTCCCGTCCGACTGCCCGCTCCGTTACGACCACCCGCTCCCGTCCGACCGTCCGCTCCGGTACGACACTTCCCCGTACGGCGCCGCCCGATACCGCCGTACGGCGCCGTCGGCCGGTTCTGGTCCACGCGGTGGCGCCCCCCCCGGTGCCGCCTGCCCGTCGGACACCGGCGCTCGCCGGCGCTGTCCGGCGTTATCCGGCGTCCGCCGGGGCCGCCCGCCGGTGGCCGCGCAGGGCGTGCAG
>NZ_JAAGLN010000138.1 GCF_010548145.1 Streptomyces sp. SID10853 | reverse complement strand
CACCGCGGTCGCGCCGCCCCGCGTCTCGCGGCCGGCGCCGGGCGCCCCCGCCATGTCACTGCGGTACACGGCGGCCCCGATGGACCCCAGGATGGCCATGCCCAGGGCCCCGCCCAGCTCCTGCCCGGATTCCAGGACGGCGGCGGCCGACCCCGCGCGCTCCGGCGGGGCCGCGCCGAGAGCGAGTTCGTTGGCGAGCGTCATCGCGGCGACCAGACCGCCCGCGTACACCGCAGAGCCAGCGAGCGTGAACCAGAGCGGCGAGTCGCCGTGCACCCGGCTCAGCCAGAGGAACCCGCACGCCGAGACCGTGAAGCCCGCGCCCATCACATACGCGCGGTCGAAGCGTTTGGCGAGCAGGGTGCCCGCCGGGGCGAGCACCGCCACACCCGCCATCGGCACCAGCGACCAGAGCGCCGCCGTGAGCGGACTCAGGCCCAGCACACTCTGCAGGTACTGGGTGAGGAAGACCGCGAACCCGACCGTCGCGAACATGGCCAGCAGGTTGGCGAGCAGCGAGCCGCAGAAGGCGGGGCGGCGCAGCAGCGCGAGGTCGACCATCGGGTGTTCCAGGCGCTGTTGACGCAGTACGAAGACGACTCCGACGACCAGGCCCGCGGTGACGCTGAGCGCGGACAGCGGGGTGTATCCGTGCGCCGCCAGCTCCTTGACGCCCCGGATGACGGGCAGCAGCGTGGCGAGCGAGAGCACCGCGCTCAGCAGGTCGAACCGGCCGCGGGCCGGTGTTCTGAACTCCGGGAGCAGCAGCGGGCCGAGGACCAGCAGCAGCGCCATGGCGGGCAGGTTGACCAGGAAGACCGAGCCCCACCAGAAGTGGGCGAGCAGCAGTCCGCTGACCACAGGGCCGAGCGAGATGCCGGTGGTCATCACCGCCGTCCACAGGGCGACGGCCTTGCCCCGCTGCCTCTCGTCGCGGAAGAGGTGGCGGATCAGCGCGAGGGTCGACGGCATCAGCGCGGCTCCGCCCACACCGAGCAACGCCCTTACGGCGATGAGCTGTCCGGCGCTGTGGGCGTAGGCGGCGGCGACCGATGCGGTGCCGAAGAGCACCGCGCCCGCGAGCACCAGCCTGCGCCGTCCGACGCGGTCGCCGAGCGCGCCCATCGTGATCAGCAGCCCCGCGAGTACGAAGCCGTACATGTCGAGCATCCACAGCTGCTGGGTGGCGCTCGGTTCCAAGTCCCTGCTGATGTACGGGATGGCGAAGTAGAGGATGGAGACGTCCATGGAGACGAGGAGCAGCGGGAGCATCAGCACGGCGAGTGCGATCCACTCCCGACGGCCCGCTGTGGGTCCTGCCGTGGGGGCTGGGGTGGGTGCTGGGTCGGGTGCTGGAGTGTGCGCTGCAGGGGTCATGCCGGGAGCGAAGCAGCGCGTGGTGTACGCCGCAAACAGCTTGCTGGTGCACCCTGGTGCGGTCCTTCGCCGACCAGGCTTTTCCGCGCCAACTGCACTAGTACAGTGAAGGAATGAGCAGCCAGCCGCCCTATCTCCGCGCCGCAGCCGGGATCCGCCGCAGGATCGAGTCGGGCGAGCTGGCACCCGGCGACCGCGTCCCCTCGACCCGGCAGATCGTCCGGGAGTGCGGGGTGGCGATGGCGACCGCCACCAAGGCGCTGGCGGCGCTGCGGCAGGAGGGACTGGTACGGGCGGTGCCCGGCGTCGGCACGGTCGTCGCCGCGCCCCCGGCCGGCGGCCCCGGCGTGCCCGCCGCACAGGGCCCCGCCCCCGCGGGTTCCGCCGCGCAGGGGCCGACCCGCGCCCGTATCGTCCGTACCGCCGTCGCGTTCGCCGACGCCGAGGGCCTGGCCGAGCTGTCGATGCGGCGGGTGGCCACCGAACTCGGGCTCTCCACCATGGCGTTGTACCGCTACGTCCAGGGCAAGGCCGAGCTCGTACGGCTGATGGCGGACGCCGTGTACGGGGAGCGGCCGCTGCCCGCGGTCCAGCCGGCCCACTGGCGCGCCAGGTTCGAGCTCGGCACCCGGTGGCTGTGGGAGGCGCACCGGCGGCACTCGTGGATGGCGCGGGCGATGGCCTCCTTCACCCGCCCCACTCCGGCGCCGAACGCGATGGCGTACACGGAGTGGATGCTGCGGGCCGGGGCGGACACCGGACTGTCGAAGCACCAGGTGATGCATCTGCATCTCACGCTGTTCGGCCATGTCCAGGGGCTGGCGACGGCCACCGACCTCGAAGGGCAGGCGGTCCAGGACACCGGGCTCTCCAGCGACGAGTGGATGGCCAGGAACGAGACACAGTTCTCGGCCCTCGGGGCGACCGGCGCCTACCCGCATCTCAATTCGCTCGCCGGACACGAGGGCTTCGCGCTGGACCTCGGGCAGGTCTTCGAGTTCGGGCTGTCCCGGATCCTGGACGGCGTCGCGGTACTCCTCAGCAAACATTCCGTATAGCGAACATGACCCTGCGGACAACGGACGATTTCCGGCCAACCTTTTGACGCGGTCCTGACACAGGGTCCTCACAGATGTCACTCTCTCCCCGTTCTGCGCACTGCTTGCTCGTCAGGGCGGCTCACCAGGTCGCTCTGTCCACCCTTGCAGAAGGAGTCCGCGTGAGACCCACGCACCGTCGTGCCACCGCCACCGGCGCCCTCGTCGCCGCCGCGGCACTGCTCGCCGTAGGAGTACAGGCCGGCACAGCCTCCGCATCACCCGGGAACACGGCCGCGTCCACCGCGGCCACCGGCAAGTCCGCCCCCGCCGCCGCCCCGGCAGCCCTCTCGCCCTCCCAGCGGGCCGAGTTGCTGCGCGAGGCGAACTCCACCAAGGCGGACACCGCCAGGAGTCTCGGCCTCGGAGCGCAGGAGAAACTCCTGGTCCACGACGTCACCCAGGACCGGGACGGCACGACGCACACCCGGTACGAGCGCACCTACGCCGGACTCCCCGTCCTCGGCGGCGACCTGGTCGTCGACTCGTCGAAGTCAGGGGCGACCGAGGGCGTCACCAAGGCGTCCCGCGCAGAACTGAAGAACGTGAACACCAGCGCGGCCGTGGCACCGGCCGCAGCCGAGAAGTCGGCGCTGAAGGCGGCGGCCGACCGTGGGTCCGCGAGGACCGCGGCCGACGGGGCGCCCCGCAAGGTGGTCTGGCTGGCCCAGGGCACACCGGTGCTCGCCTACGAGACGGTCGTCGGGGGCTTCCAGGACGACGGCACCCCGAGCGAACTGCACGTCATCACCGACGCCACCACCGGCAAGAAGCTCTTCGAGCGCCAGGCCATCGAGACGGGCGTCGGCAACACCGAGTACAGCGGCAAGGTCACCCTGGGCACCACCAAGTCGGGGTCGAACTACACCCTGAACGACGGCGGCCGCGGCGGTCATCTGACGTACAACCTGAACCACGGGACGTCCGGCAAGGGCACCCTGTACACCAACACCACGGACACCTGGGGCAACGGCCTGGCCTCCAACTCGGAGACCGCGGCGGCCGACGCCCACTACGGCGCCGCCGAGACCTGGGACTTCTACAAGAACGTCTTCGGCCGGACCGGCATAGCGGGCAACGGCGTGGCCGCCTACTCCCGTGTCCACTACGGCAATTCGTATGTCAACGCCTTCTGGGACGACAGCTGCTTCTGCATGACGTACGGCGACGGCGCAGGCAACGCGGACCCGCTGACCGCCATCGACGTCGCCGGCCACGAGATGTCGCACGGCGTCACCGCGGCCACCGCGGGGCTCAACTACAGCGGTGAGTCCGGCGGGCTGAACGAGGCGACGTCCGACATCTTCGGTACGTCGGTCGAGTTCTACGCCGCCAACGCCGCCGACCCCGGTGACTACCTCATCGGCGAGAAGATCGACATCAACGGCGACGGCACGCCGCTGCGCTACATGGACAAGCCGAGCAAGGACGGCGCGTCGAAGGACGCCTGGTCGTCCAGCCTCGGCGGACTCGACGTGCACTACTCGTCGGGCCCGGCCAACCACTTCTTCTACCTGCTCAGCGAGGGCAGCGGCAAGAAGACCATCAACGGCGTCAGCTACGACTCGCCGACGTCCGACGGCCTGCCGGTGACCGGCATCGGCCGCGACAAGGCCCAGCTGATCTGGTACAAGGCGCTGACCGAGAAGTTCACGTCGACGACCAACTACGCCGCGGCGCGCACCGGGACACTGGCGGTCGCGAGTGAGCTGTACGGCGCGAGCAGCGCCGAGTACAAGTCGGTCGCGGACGCCTGGGCCGCCATCAACGTCGGCGCCAGGCCCGGCGGCGGGGACCCGGGCACGGGCACCGTCTTCCAGTCCACCGCCAAGCTCGCCATCCCGGACGGCGGTTCTGCGGTCAGCTCGCCGATCGCGGTCACGGGTGTGACGGGCAAGGCACCGGCCACGCTCAAGGTGGACGTCGACATCAGCCACACCTGGCGCGGCGACCTGGTCATCGACCTGGTCGGACCGAGCGGGAAGACGTACCGGCTGAAGAACTCCAGTCCGTCCGACTCGGCGGACAACGTGGTGGCCTCGTACACGGTCAACGCGTCGACCGAGACGGCCGACGGAACCTGGAAGCTGAAGGTCCAGGACGTCGCCCGGCAGGACACCGGAACGCTGAACAGCTGGAAACTGACCTTCTGATTTCCCGCCACAAAGCAGCCCGGCCGCACTAATGTTCCACTGAACGGCGCTTCACAGAAGCTTCGTTCGACCGCACGGTTGTCCAACAGGACAGTGCTGCCCGGGGGACCCCAATCTCCCCCGGGCGGCGCCACCACCCGCACGTCACCCGCACTTTTCCAACCCCCCACCTCTGAAAGGGAAAATCGAGTGACCTCTCACATATCGCGTTCGCAGCGCATCGCCGGTTCCATCGCCGTCGCGGCGATGCTGGCCGCCGGCCTCACCTCCCTGTCCTCCGGTGCCGCGGGCGCCGCCCCGACACCGGCCGCGCCGGCCGCGCAGGCGCTCGCCCTCTCCTCGTCCCAGCACGCGGCCCTGCTCCGCACGGCGGCGGCCGACACCGCGAGCACCGCGGGCAAGCTCGGCCTGGGCAGCCAGGAGAAGCTGGTCGTCCGGGACGTCATCAAGGACGCCAACGGCACGACGCACACGCGGTACGAGCGCACCTACGCCGGACTCCCCGTCCTCGGCGGCGACCTGGTCGTCCACACGCCGAAGTCGGGGGCGGCCACCGTCACCAAGGCGACCAAGGCCACCATCAAGGTCGCCGGTACCACCGCCGCGGTGAAGCCGGCCACCGCCCAGCAGAAGGCGCTCAGCGCCGCCAAGTCAGCGGGCGCCGACAAGGCTTCGGCCGACCAGGCCCCGCGCAAGGTCATCTGGGCGGCCACCGGCAAGCCCACCCTGGCCTACGAGACCGTGGTCGGCGGCTTCCAGGACGACGGCACACCCAGCAAGCTGCACGTCGTCACGGACGCGGCCACCGGCAAGAAGCTCTCGCAGTGGCAGGCGGTCGAGACCGGCACCGGCACCAGCGAGTACAGCGGCAAGGTCACCCTGGGCACCACCAAGTCGGGGTCGAACTACACCCTGAACGACGCCGACCGCGGCGGCCACCAGACGTACAACCTGGACAACGGGACGTCCGGCAAGGGCACCCTGTTCAGCAACACCACCGACACCTGGGGTGACGGCACCGCCAAGAACCCGGAGACGGCGGCGGTGGACGCGCACTACGGCGCGGCCGAGACCTGGGACTTCTACAAGGACGTCCTCAAGCGCAACGGCATCGCCGGTGACGGCAAGGCGTCCTACAGCCGGGTCCACTACGGCGACTCGTACGTCAACGCCTTCTGGGACGACAGCTGCTTCTGCATGACGTACGGCGACGGCGAGGGCAACGCCGACCCGCTGACCGCCATCGACGTGGCCGGCCACGAGATGTCGCACGGCCTCACCGCTGCCACCGCGAACCTCGACTACACGGGTGAGTCCGGCGGGCTCAACGAGGCGACGTCCGACATCTTCGGCACCGCCGTCGAGTTCTACGCCAACAACACCTCGGACCCGGGCGACTACCTCATCGGCGAGAAGATCAACATCAACGGCGACGGCACCCCGCTGCGCTACATGGACAAGCCCAGCAAGGACGGCGGTTCGGCCGACTACTGGTCGTCCAGCCTCGGCGACCTCGACGTGCACTACTCGTCGGGCCCGGCCAACCACTTCTTCTACCTGCTCAGCGAGGGCAGCGGAAAGAAGACCATCAACGGCGTCGACTACGACTCCCCGACCTCGGACGGCTCCACGGTCACCGGCATCGGCCGGGACAAGGCCATCCAGATCTGGTACAAGGCCCTGACGACGTACATGACCTCGACGACCGACTACGCGGCGGCCCGCACGGCGACGCTCAAGGCGGCGAGTGACCTGTACGGCGCGGACAGCGCCGAGTACAAGGCGGTCGGCGCCGCCTGGACCGGCATCAACGTCAAGTAACACCCGCACCCCGGCGAAGGCCCCGCCCCCACACCACATCCGGCGTGGGGGCGGGGCCTTCCGCTGTCCCGGTGACCGGTGAGCGGGGCCCGTTCTCCTCCGCTCAGGCCGGATTGTCCGCGTGCGTCAGGGTCTCCCAGGCCACGAACAGGTTGTCCGTGCCGGCCGGGCGCTGCTTCTCCGTCAGGGCCTGGGTGTTGGTCATGGCGATGCCCAGCCGGTTGTGCAGGGCGTTGAAGCCGACCTCGGTGACCGGGCCGAGGCTGTCCTTGAGGGAGCCGCCGCACAGAGTGGACGGGACGGCCGCGCCCATCATGTACTTCGACTGGAGGCCCAGTGCCTGGCGCAGCCGTTCCTGGATCTCCGGGTAGAGGTCCTGGCCCTGGATGCGGCTGGTCTCGGCGATGTGGGAGATCGCCGAGAGGCCGTAGCCGGTGTGTGTCAGGTCGCGGCAGGTCTCCTGGGTGAGGCCGTCCATGAAAGTGGACTGGCCCTGCCAGTACTTGACGATCGCGTCGCGTCCGCTGAGGCCGCTGCCCGGTGCGACCTTCGGCAGGGCGCCGTCCGAGCTGAGGTAGATGTACGCGGGCACCCGGCCGCGGAAGGTCGCGACCGCCTTGTCGTAGGAGGCGCGGTCCTCCAGGAAGACGGAGATGCCGATCGCCGCCTCCGTCATCGACAGTTCCCAGTTGCCGTTGGACTGGGAGCCCTTGATGACCTCGGGCAGATAGACGTCGCGCAGCATGGTGGCGAACCGGTCCGCGCCGGGCCAGCCCGTGTAGGTGTACTTGATGATCTCGGCGGCGCGCGGCCAGACCGATCCGGCCCAGCCGGTCTGGAGGGGTGCGTTGCTGTTGGTGTGCTCCTTGATCACGGCCGACCAGGCGTCCATCAGCTCGATGGACTTCTTGGCGTACCGGTCGTCCCTGGTGATGTACCAGGCGAGCGCGTCGGTGTACGCGGCGATGGCGTCCTCGCGTTCGTCCGTACAACCGTTGTCGGGTTTCGAGTAGGAGCCGCACTCGACGTCGGCGCGCGGGGCGGGGGTCCGGGAGAGCGAGGCGTACTTGCTCGCCATCATCTGGGCGTCGGCGCTCTTCCAGGGTTCGGCGCCCGCCTGAACCTTTCCGCGGACGAAGTCGAGCTGCGGGCCGCTGACGAGGACGCCGGGGTGGGTGAAGGCCGTGGGTGCCGCCACGGCCGCCGGTGCGGTGGCGGGGGCTGCGGGCCTCGCGGCCATGGCCTGAGGCATCAGGACCAGGCCGAGGATGCCGGCCAGCGCGGCGGCCGCGCCGGTCGACCGGGCTCTGCTGCGGCGGGGCGATCGGTGCGAGGTGGTTCCGGTACGCATGTGGGGGGTGCCTTCCGGTAGGAAATCCTCCCGGAGTTCATGGATGTGAATAACTCTTCTACTGATGAACTCCGTTGTGGATGTGGAACCTAAAGGCATCTCATGAGCACGTCAAGAGTTGCGTTCGGGAAACGAAAGGGCCCGGCGCCGCGGAGACGGACGCCGGACCCTTTCTGACTGCATGTCACCTCAGGAGTACGCCCGCTCCCTCCCCCGTCGCGGCCGTCGGGGCCGCCACGAGACCCAGCTCCGCGCCGGTCGCCAGCAGTTCGTGCGCGGGCAGGATCCGGACCGTGTAGCCGTAGGGTCCCGTACGGTCCAGGGCGAGCGGCCCCTCGTACAGCAGCCGCCCCTCCAGGTCGGGGCCGCCCGCCGGTTTCAGGGCGACGGTCCGCGCTTCGGCGATCCGGTCCTGCTCATCGACCTGGCCCGAAACCGCCTGCACCTCCACGTCGTCCGGTCCCAGCGCACCGAGCGCGACCTGGACCCGCAGCGAGAGGGTGGAGCCCAGCTCTGCCGTGCCGTCGGCCGCGGCCGCAGCGACCGCCTCCACATGGTCGACATGGACCTCGGGCCAGGCCGCCCGCACCCGCGCCTTCCAGCCGGCCAGCTCCCTGGCCGCGTCGGGCCCGAGCGAGCGGTGGGCGAGAGCGGCCGGCGCGTACAGCCGCTCGACGTACTCGCGCACCATCCGCCCCGCCAGCACCTTCGGCCCCAGGGTGGTCAGCGTGGAGCGGACCATGGACACCCAGCGCTCGGGCAGACCGTCGGCCGTGCGGTCGTAGAAGCGCGGCGCGACCCGGTCCTCGATCAGCGAGTACAGCGCCGCCGACTCCAGCTCGTCGCGCCGGTCCTCGTCCAGCCCCGCGCCGTCCGCGGTGGGGATGGCCCAGCCGAAGTCCGGCTCGAACCACTCGTCCCACCAGCCGTCGAGCACCGAGAGGTTGAGGCAGCCGTTGAGCGCCGCCTTCATCCCTGACGTACCGCACGCCTCCAGCGGGCGCAGCGGATTGTTCAGCCAGACATCGCAGCCCGGGTAGAGCCGCTCCGCCATCGCCATGCCGTAGTCCGGAAGGAAGACGATGCGGTGGCGCACCCGTGGGTCGTCCGCGAACCGCACCAGCTCCTGCACCAGCCGCTTCCCGCCGTCGTCGGCCGGGTGCGCCTTGCCCGCGACGACGATCTGGATCGGCCTGGCCGGATGGAGCAGCAGCTCGGTCAGCCGGTCGCGGTCGCGCAGCATCAGCGTCAGGCGCTTGTACGAGGGGACGCGCCGGGCGAAGCCGATGGTCAGCACGTCCGGGTCGAGCACCCCGTCGATCCAGCCCAGTTCGGCGTCGGAAGCGCCGCGCCCGCGCCAGGACGCGCGCAGTCGGGTCCGTACCTCGCCGACCAGCTGTTCGCGCAGGGTACGGCGCAGCTCCCAGACCTCCGCGTCGGGGATGTCGGCCACCGCGTCCCAGCGGTCGGAGCCGCCCACCGACAGTGCGTGCTCGGTGCGTTCGGCGCCGATCCGGCGGACGGCGGTGCGGGTGATCTCGGGCGCCGCCCAGGTCGGCGCGTGCACCCCGTTGGTGATCGAGGTGATCGGCACCTCGTCGGGGTCGAATCCCGGCCACAGTCCGGCGAACATCTCCCGGCTGACGGCGCCGTGCAGGGTGGAGACCCCGTTGGCGCGCTGGGCGAGCCGCAGTCCCATCACCGCCATGTTGAAGAGCCGCGGCTCACCGCCCGGGTAGGTCTCGGTGCCCAGCTGGAGCACGCGTCCGGCGTCCACGCCCGGCAGTTCGCCGTCGTCCCCGAAGTGGCGGGCGACCAGATCGCGGTCGAAGCGGTCGATGCCGGCGGGGACGGGGGTGTGGGTGGTGAAGACCGTTCCGGCGCGTACGGACTCCAGCGCGGCGTCGAAGTCCAGTCCCGAGCCGCCGAGTTCACGGATGCGCTCCAGGCCGAGGAAGCCGGCGTGCCCCTCGTTGGTGTGGAACACCTCGGGGTCCGGGTGGCCGGTGATCCGGCAGTACGAGCGCAGCGCCCGCACCCCGCCGATCCCGAGGAGCATCTCCTGGAGGAGCCGGTGCTCGCTGCCGCCGCCGTAGAGCCGGTCGGTGACGCCCCGCTCGGCCGGTTCGTTCTCCTCCACGTCGGAGTCCAGCATCAGCAGCGGGACGCGGCCGACCTGCGCCTGCCAGATGTGGGCGTGCAGGGAGCGGCCGCCGGGCAGCGTGAGGACGACCCGGCTGGGTGCGCCGTCGGCCTCGCGCAGCAGTGTGACGGGCAGCTCGTCGGGGTCGAGCACCGGGTAGTGCTCCTGCTGCCAGCCCTCGCGGGAGAGCGACTGGCGGAAGTAGCCGTGCCGGTAGAGCAGGCCGACCCCGATGAGCGGTACGCCGAGGTCGCTGGCCGCCTTGAGATGGTCGCCCGCCAGGATGCCGAGGCCGCCCGAGTACTGCGGGAGGGCGGCGGTGACACCGAACTCGGGTGAGAAGTAGCCGATGGCGGCGGGCAGCCCAGCGGGCTGTTCCTGGTACCAGCGCGGTCCGTGCAGATAGGTGTCGAGGCCGTCGGCGGCCTCGGTCAGGTCGCGCAGGAAGCCGGGGTCGGCGGCCAGCTCGGCGAGCCGGGCGGCCGACACCGTACCGAGGAGCCGGACGGGGTCACCGCCGGCCGCCGGGAGGCCATCGGGGTCGACGGCTCTGAACAGGTCCTTGGTCCCGGCGTGCCAGGACCAGCGGAGGTTGCGGGCGAGCTCGCCCAGAGGACGCAGCGGCTCGGGGAGGACGGGGCGGACGGTGAATCGACGAATGGCCTTCACGTGTTCCACCTTCGCAGGGGAGATGCGCATCCAGGGGACGCACAGCGGTGTACGTCCGCACTTCACCCCGAAGGTAACCGCCGGCACTCCCCGCAACCACGGCGCGAGGCCGGCGGCGGCGCGCGCGCTGACCCTGCGGGTGGCGGGCACCGCCACCCCCGCCGCGAGCAGCAGCTCGACCGCGCCGCTGACCTGGGTGTACGTCCGGGCCCTGCCGGGCAGCCAGGGCGGCACCGTGCTGTCGAACGGGCGCGGGGCCAGGAAGTGGGCCGCTCCGGCACCGGCCAGGAGGGCGGCCAGATACCTCGTCGGACGGTCAGCGGCCGGCATGGGGCCTCCAGAGCTCGGTGGGCTGCGGCGTACACATCGCACAGGTGCGCGTACGGAGTGATTCTTACTTCCCGGTAGCTTGCTTGGGAAGCCCGGTGGTTCGCTTGGGAAGCCCGGTGGTTTGCGTGGGAAGCCCGGTGGCTTGCTTGGGTGGCTTGCTGGGAAGCCCGGCACCGCGCCGTTCGCGCCGACGACCGCTTCCCCCGGTACAGACAGCTGATAAGCCGTCAGCTATGGTGTGCTGGCCTGTTCCCCGCCCACGTCTGGAGGTGCGGCCCGATGGCTCACCGGCTCCGCCCCGTCGAGCTCGACTTCGTCGAGACCGCACCGCTGCGCCTGGTCTTTGCCGCAGGCGTGTCCGCCGCCCCCGACGCCGTCTACCGGGCGCTGGCCGAGGAAGTCGCGGACTGGCCGTCCTGGTTCACCGCGGTCACCATGGCCAAGGCCACCGACGGGGGCCGCGAGGTGCGGCTCAAGGGCGGCACCCGCTTCCTGGAGACCGTGCTCGCGGCCGACCCCGCCGCCCGGTACGCCTACCGGGTGGACGAGACCAACACCCCGGGCCTGCGGGCCCTGCTGGAGGAGTGGCGGCTCACCGCGACGGACTCCGGGACCCGCGTCCAGTGGACGTTCGCGGCGGACGGGCCCGCTCCGCTGCTGGCCGGGATCCGGTTCGGCCGGTCCGGCCTGGGGCGGGCCTTCCGCGACGCGACGCGCAAGCTGGACGGCCGGATCGCCACGGCGACGGCGTGACCCCAGGTCCGCACCCCGCAACTCAGATCCTCACTCGGTGACTCAGGCCCTCACTCGGTCCAGACGCCGGTGGCCAGCAGCCGTTCGATGGCCGCGGTGTACGGGGTGATGTCGAGGCCCTGCTCCTCCAGCCAGCTGTCGGAGTAGTACTTGTCCAGGTAGCGGTCGCCCGGGTCGCAGAGCAGGGTGACCACGCTGCCCGTACGGCCGTCGGCCACCATCTCCGCGACGATCTTCAGCGCGCTCCACAGCCCCGTACCGGTCGATCCCCCGGCCTTGCGCCCCATGACCCGGTCGAGTGCGCGGACCGCGGCGACGCTGGCCGCGTCCGGCACCTTCATCATCCGGTCGATGGCGCCGGGCACGAAGCTCGGTTCCATCCGGGGCCTGCCGATGCCCTCGATGCGTGAGCCGCAGTCGCTGGTGGCGGTCGGGTCGTTCCGGGTCCAGCCGTCGAAGAAACAGGAGTTCTCCGGATCGGGGACACAGATCCGGGTGTCGTGCTGCATGTAGTGCACATAGCGGGCGATGGTCGCGGATGTGCCGCCCGTCCCCGCCGTCGCGACGATCCAGGCGGGCTCCGGGTACCGCTCCAGCCTCAGCTGCTGGTAGATGGACTCGGCGATGTTGTTGTTGCCGCGCCAGTCGGTGGCCCGTTCCGCGTACGTGAACTGGTCGATGTAGTGACCGCCGGTCGACGCGGCGAGGGAGCCGGCCTCCTCGTACATCTTCCGCGAGTCGTCCACGAAGTGGCAGCGGCCGCCGTGGAATTCGATCAGCCGGCACTTCTCCTGGCTGGTGGTGCGCGGCATGACGGCGATGAAGGGGACGCCGATGAGCCCGGCGAAGTACGCCTCGGACACCGCGGTCGAGCCGCTGGACGCCTCGATGACCGGCTTCCCCGGCCTGATCCAGCCGTTGCAGAGTCCGTAGAGAAAGAGCGAGCGGGCGAGCCGGTGCTTCAGGCTGCCCGTGGGGTGGGTGGACTCGTCCTTGAGGTAGAGGTCGATGCCCCACTCCTCGGGGAGCGGGAACCGCAGCAGATGGGTGTCGGCGGACCGGTTCGCGTCGGCCTGGACCTTGCGGACCGCTTCCTTGAGCCAGGCCCGGTACTCCGGGTCACTGCGGTCCACATCGGCGGTCGCCGCGGCTCCGCCCCCAGGTCCCTGTGCGCTCGTGCTCACGCGTGCCGCCCCTCATGGTGTCCGCTCCGCTGTCCGTCCGTGACGATACCCGCCCCACCTGCACAAACATTCACTTTGACCACCCATAGGGCTGACTTGCGGAACCGCGGGACATAACGGCACATGCCAGTTCGGCCCGGTTACCCCCGGTGCACTGGTGCGCGGGCCCGCAGCCCGGCACACTGCCGTGAGGGAGACGAACGGAAGAGGGCGGGGAGAACGATGTCGGAAGCGGAATTCACTGCGACGGGTGTACGGATCGAGCGGTGGACCCGGTCGCTCACCCGGGCCGGACAGGTCCTGATCAAGGACGGCAGACTCGCCCTGCTCACCAGCAGCGGACGCGAGATCGACAGCGCCCCGCTGACCACCGTCAGCGCGGGAAAGCCGTGGTTCGCCAAGGTCGGCCGCATGGTGGCGACCGTCAACGGCACCCGCTACCGGCTCACCATGGGCCAGCGGAATCTGCCGCTCGACAGCTCCAGGTCGGTCGCCAGGTTCCTGGACGCGGTGCACCGGGGCAGCAGGCGCTGACCCGGGCGCGAGTTGCGAAGCCCCATCCCCTGGGTGACTCTGGTGTCACATCACTAACGGTTTACCGGCGGTCACGCTGAGAACAGCTTCCCGTCGGCCACTTCGTCTTCTTCCGGACCTCATTCGGGGAGTCGCAGCCGTGATCACCCAGCCGACCAGGCATTGCGCCGTAGAACTTCAAGCCCTTCCGTCCCGTATCGGGCAGGTCCGCAGAATCGTATCGGCGCAGCTGCGCTACTGGCATCTCGATCCTCTGATCGACCAAGCAGCGCTGGGCGTCACCGAGTTGCTCACCAATGTCCACCGGCACGCCCAGCCGGACAAACTGTGCACCGTCGAGATGGATCTGCTGCTCGACCGGCTCACGGTCTCGGTCCACGACCATGACCCCCGGATGCCCCTGGTGTGCGACGCCGAGCAGTTCGCCACCTGCGGGCGCGGGCTCTCGATGATCGCCGCCGTCAGCGAGTGCTGGGGCGTGCGGCCGCAGGGAACGACGGGCAAGGTCGTGTGGTTCACGCTGCCGGCCGCGCCGCCCGCCACACCGCTCGACCTCGCCCACCGCGCTCCGGTGTACGGCGCCACGACATCGGGGCCGTTCGCCTACGACCGCCCGTCGGCGGACTCCGCGCTGGTGAGCTGACCCGCCGGCCGTACGACGGTGGGGCGGGCATCGCAGCGACGCTGCGATGCCCGCCCCACGGTGGGACGATGCCGGCGGGTCAGACGGGCCCGCTTCTCGATGTGGGACCGAACTGTTCGTCGAGGACGGACAGCCGGCGCCAGTACTCCTCCTCGTCGATCTCGCCGGAGGCGAACCTGCGGCCGAGAATCGCGATCGGGGCGTGCTCGCCCTGGGCGGAGCGCATCTGGCCGGGGCCCTGCCACGGGCCCCGCCTGCCGCGCCACACGGTACGGCGCAGAACGGTGACGACCGTGAAAATGACCGCCGCCCAGAGGAACGGGAAAAGCAGGATCCACGGCCCGGGTCCTGCGAAGGCCAGCGTGTTCATGTCGGTTCAGCTCCTCGGTGGGAAGGCTCTCCACTGATTTCCCTACTGACATCGAGCTTCCCGCTCCGGGGGGCCGATGGCGTCGTACGGCCGGCGGCCGTGCAGGTGCGCCGACGGGAGTACGAGCGGGCTCCAGGACTGCTTCCCGGCTGTCTCCCAGCCCCTCCCGCTGTCCCGCTGTCCCGCTGTCCCGCTGTCCCGCTGTCCCGCTGGATTCTGTACCTACCGGTTCCGGACATCATCGCGAGCGACGAGCCGCGTGCCCCGCCCGTGCGGGAGCCCGGCTGGGGCTGAAGGCGTACCTCATCCGCGAGCGCGGCCCGCAGTCACCGGTGAACCAGTACGCACCGTTCTACCTCTGGGCCTCCCCCGCCGGCATGAACTCCTTCCTCTGGGGGCCGGGCTTCCAGCGCCTCGTCGACGACTTCGGGCGGCCCGAGGGGCAGCACTGGACGGGTCTCGCCCACGAGGAGGGTGTGGACTCAACCGCCGTGCCACGCACCGCCGTCCGGCGGAGACAGCCCCTCCCTCCCGGCACCGGTCTGTCGTCGGCGGTCGAGGACGCCGTGGCACGGACGGCACGCTTCGCCCGGCTCGACGGGGTGGTGTGCGCGTCCGTCGCCGTCGATCCACGCCACTGGGAGCTGGTCCACTTCTCGCTCTGGGCCGACGACTCCCCCAGGGCGGTGGGCGACCGTTTCGAGGTACTGCATCTGTCGGCGCCCGAGCGTTCCGCGCTGACCGGGGGCAGACAGTGGTGAAGGGGACGTGCTGCGGCAGCATGTGAGCCCGGGCCGCCCAGTCCCTGAAGCGGTTGCGCCGGCTGGCGACGCCGGCCCGGCACGCGCTGGGGTCAAAGGCGCCGCTGCTGGAGCGGGCGGCGGAGCCGAAGCGCACGGCGATGCTGACCGCGGTGATGCGGCACTTGGAGGCGAAGGCGATCGACGAGGCCCTGGACCTGTTCCAGGTCCTGATGGCCGCCCGGCTGCTGAACACCGCCAAGCGGGGCGTCAAGCCGCTGTTGCCGGAACCGGAACCTGAACCTGAACCTGCTCGGACGCTACAGCTTCACCGCGAGCGTCCCGGTCGCCGGCACCCTGCGGCCGCTGCGTGATGCGGACGCCCCGGACCTGGACGAGGGACGACGAGGACGACGACGGGCAGGAGCAGCACGCCGCTCTTCGGCTCAGGTCGCGCGCGGGACGCCGTGGCGCAGGCCGTCGAGGAGGAGGTTGGTGATCTGGCGGGCTTCGTCGAGCCACCCGTCGCTCACGCGCATGGCGCAGATACCGCCCAGGGCTCGTAGCAGGGTGGGGCCGGTGACGTCGCCGCGGACGGTGCCGGCCGTGGCGCCGGCGTCGAGGAGGCGGGTGAGGGCGTCGCCCATATGGGTACGGGCGACGTCGAAGACCGGTGAGTCGCTCGCCATGATGCTCTCCAGCGCGACGGACATGCCTTTGCCCACGGCCGCGTGGTCGACCAGCAGGAGCAGGAAGCGGCGCAGGGCCTCCGCCGGGGCGTGGTGCTCCAGCAGCTGCTCGGGTGCGGCGCACAGGTCGTCGACTTCCTTGCGGTAGACCTCCTCGATCAGTGCCTCGCGGGTCTCGAAGTGCCGGTAGAGCGTTCCGACGGCGACTCCGGCGCTGCGGGCGATCTCTTCCACGTGCGCGTCGGTGTCGCCGGCGAGGAATGCTTCGCGGGCGGCCGACAGCAGGGCTTCGCGGTTGCGGCGCGCGTCGGCGCGCAGCGGGCGTGGTGACGACAAGGGACCTCCATAAGATGAGTCCGGTTCCGTTTAGGTGTATCGTTTCCGGAGTCAGGTTCATCTTACGGAAGGGCTATCCGATGCCGATCACCGATGAGGGGCTGGAGGGCCTACGAGTCCTGGTCACCGGCGGCAGCCGGGGCCTGGGTGCGGCGACCGTGCGCCGGTTCGTCGCCGCGGGCGCGACCGTGCTGACGGCCTCCCGCAGTCGGCCCGCCGCGGACAGCGGCGCCACCTTCATGCCGGCGGACCTCTCCACTCCGGAGGGGGTGGCCGACCTCGGCCGCCGCGTCATCGACCACGTGGGCGGCGTGGACGTCCTCGTGAACAACGCCGGCGCGGCGAGCCCCCCGGCACCGACTCTGAGCCGGTCGGACGAATCCTGGCACACGGACCTGGGGATGAACCTCCTGAGCGCCGTGCGCCTGGACCGGGCCCTGGTGCCGGGCATGGTCGAACGAGGCTCCGGCGTCGTCGTGCACATCTCCTCGATCGCCAGCCAGCTGCCCCAGCGCACGGAAGCCTCCTACGCCGCAGCCAAGGCCGCACTGAACACCTACAGCCGCGAACTGGCCACCGAGGTCGGCGAACACGGAGTGCGCGTGGTCTGCGTTCTACCCGGCTTCGTCGTCACCGACGGCGCCACCGCCCACCTGCGGCACATGGCCGAGCAGCAGGGCGTGACCACGGACGAGATCACTCGCCGGCTCATGGACCACCTGAAAGCCCCCATGGACCGCCCCGGAGACCCCGAGGACGTCGCCGAGATGATCGCCTTCCTCGCCTCCAGCCGCGCGAAATGGCTCACCGGAGCACAGTTCCGCGTCGACGGTGGCATCCTCCCCACCGTCTGAACACCAGCCGGCACCCGAACAGGACCACCAACATGCCCCTCACCCTGGCCTCCGTGATCATCGACGCCGCCGACATCGAGACGGAGGGTGCCTTCTGGCACCGCCTGCTCGGCGGATCGACCACCACCACACCCGCCCACCACTTCATCCAGGCACCCGGCCTGCCCGTGATCGTCGTCCAGTCCGCCCCCGGACACACCGCCCCGGGATGGCCGGACGGCGCCCGCCAGCAGATGCACCTCGACTTCGGCGTTGAAGACCTCGCGACCGCAGACCGCGCCGCCATCGACGCCGGTGCCACGCGCCTGCGCCCCACAGAGGAGTCCAGCTCGGACGCCAGCACCGGCAGCCGTGTGTACGCCAGCCCCGCCGGGCATCCCTTCTGCCTCCGCGCGGCCTGAGGCTGCCATCGCTCATCGTGGGCGCCTGTCGTCGAACGATGGCGAGTCAAGCGGTCAGCGCATCACCGCTGTTCAGAAGGTCACGGGCTCCCCGCGATCCCGGCCCAGCGCAAGGCACGCCGCGAGTACGAGAACCGGGTCGGCACGCTCATGCCCGGGCCGTGATCGTTCTCAGCGCCAGCCACTGTACCGATGCTCCCGAGGCCAGGACCATGATCACCGGCTTGGCGTCAACCGCTGTACCGATGTTTCCCGAGGCCGCGCTCAGCCACTCAGCCACTCAGCCGCTCAGCCGACGATGGAGAGCGGGTCGTCGAGGACCGGCTGCCAGGCCAACTCGGCTGCCCCGACCAGGCTGTTGTGGTCCAGGGTGCACGGCAGGATCGGCACGCCGCCGCTGCGCCCCCACAGGCTGCGGTCGGCGACGACGGCGCGCAGCCTTTCGGGATCCGCGTCGAGCAGTTCGCGGTGGAGGCCGCCGAGGATGATGCGGTCCGGGTTGAGGATGTTCACCAGACCGGCCAGGCCGAGTCCGAGGCGGTCGACGATCTCCTGGGCGGCGATCCGTACCCCCGGGTCGTCGTACTCCGTACGGAGAATGTCGCGGGACTGCTGGAGCAGCGAGCCTTCCGGGCCGGGCGTGCGTCCTGCGGCGGTGAGGAACGCGAGCGGGTCGGTTTCGACATCGAGGCAGCCCCGGCTTCCGCAGTAGCAGGGTCGGCCGTCGGGGTTGACCGTGAGGTGCCCGACCTCCAGGGCCAGGCCCGAACTGCCCGTGTGCAGACGGCCGTCGAGGACCAGGGCGCCGCCGACGCCGCGGTGCCCGGTGGCCACACAGAGCAGATGCTGGGCGCCGCGGCCCGCTCCGTGGCGGTGCTCTGCGAGCGCCGCGAGGTTGACATCGTTGCCGGTGAAGGCGGGGCCGGTGATGCCTGCCGCGCGGACCCGGTCGGCGAAGATGTCGCGGACCGGCGCCCCCGCGGGCCATGCGAGGTGCAGCGGGTTGAGCGCCGTGCCCTCCGGTTCGGCGACGGCCGACGGCACCGCGAGTCCCGCTCCGACGCAGCGCAGGCCGCTGTCGCGGAGCAGCGCGGCGCCCTCGTCGACGACAGCCCCGAGGACCTGCGCGGGGTCGGCCGAGACCGTGACGCAGCCGGGC
>NZ_JAAGLN010000137.1 GCF_010548145.1 Streptomyces sp. SID10853 | reverse complement strand
GCCACCGCGTCGCCGCGCGCCGCGACCGCGAGCGCCGTCTCCACCGCCGTACGGCACGGCGCGTCGGCCCGGACCGGAACGACGTGCACCTCCACCGTCCCGCCGCAGGTCAGCCCGACGGCGAACGCGTCGTCGTCGCTGTACCCGAACCGCTCGCGGCGCGCCGTCCCGTCGCGCAGCGCCTCGACGCACAGCTCGTACACCGCGCCCTCGACGCAGCCGCCGGAGACCGAGCCGATGACCTGCCCCGCGGCGTCGACGGCGAGGGACGAGCCGGGCGGGCGGGGTGCGCTGCCGGTCACCGAGACGACGGTGGCGACCGCGAACTCCCTGCCCTGCCCGGCCCATTCGCTCAGCTCGGCGGCCAGATCAAGCATGCCGCTCGTCTCGCCGGCCCTCGGCGGTGATCACGCGGTCGGGCCGGATCGGCAGATCGCGGTGGCGCACACCGGTGGCGTGCCACACCGCGTTGGCGATGGCGGCCGCCGTGCCGACGATGCCGATCTCGCCGAGGCCCTTGATACCCACGGGGTCGTCCGGGTCCGGGTCGTCGACCCAGTCGGCCTCGATGGCCGGCACATCGGCGTTCGCGGCGAAGTGGTAGCCCGCGAAGTCCGCGCCGACGTGGCCGCCGGACGCCTGGTCACGTACCGCCTCCTCGTGCAGCGCCATGGACAGCCCCCACGTCATACCGCCCACCAGCTGGCTGCGCGCGGTCAGCGGGTTGATGATCCGGCCGGCCGCGAAGACGCCGAGCAGCCGCCGCACCCGCACCTCGCCGGTGGTCACGTCGACGGCGGCCTCGGCGAACTGCGCCCCGAACGAGTGCCGTTCCTTCTGCGCGAGCGCGGCGATGAGGGCGCCGGTGTCGGCGTGGGCGGTGAGGCCGTCCTCCGGGATCTCCCCGCCGGTCAGCGTCAGGCGCTCGCGCAGTTCACGCGCCGCGGACATGACGGCCCAGCCCCAGGAGCGGGTGCCCATCGAGCCGCCGGCGACCCAGGCGGCCCCGAAGTCGCTGTCGGCGATGCGGACATGGATCTGCCCGGGAGCCACGTTCAGCGCGTCCGCCGCGATGAGGGTCAGGGCGGTCCGGGCGCCGGTGCCGACGTCGGCCGCGGTGATGCGGACGGTGAAGGTGCCGTCGGGCTCCGCGGTGACCGAGGCCGTCGAGGGGGCCGCACCCGCCTGGTAGGTGGAGGCGGCGACACCGGTCCCCAGCAGCCAGCGGCCCTCGCGGCGTACGCGCGGACGGGGGTCACGGCCGGCCCAGCCGAATCGCCGGGCGCCCTCGTCGAAGCAGGCGAGCAGGTTACGGCTGCTGAACGGCAGCCCGGAGACCGGGCCGAACGCCGGCTCGTTACGGGCGCGCAGCGCGATCGGGTCCATACCGAGCCGCTCGGCGAGCTCGTCGAGCGCCGACTCCACCGCGAACGAGCCGGGCGCCTCGCCTGGCGCCCGCATCCAGGTGGGGGTGGCGACGTCGACGGGCACGACACGGTTGACGGTGTGGTGCGCGACGGCGTCGTACATGACCCGTCCGTAGGCGGCGCTGCTCTCGACGAACTCACGCAGGTTCGAGGTGAGCGACTGGTTCTCGTGGGCGAAGGCGCGCAGCCGCCCTTCCTCGTCGGCTCCCAGCCGCACCCGCTGGGTGGTGGGGCTGCGGTATCCGGTGATCGCGAACACCTGCCGCCTGGTCAGGGCCACCCGGACCGGCCGGTGCAGCTCCGTCGCGGCCATCGCGGCGGCGACGTGGTGCGAGCGCAGCCCCTTGGAGCCGAAGGCGCCGCCGACGTGCTCGGACCGTACGTGCACGGCGGACTGGTCGAGCGAGAACAGCTGGGCCAGGTCGTCGGCGAGCCACTTGCTGCCCTGGTTGGAGTCGTGGACCTCCAGCCGTCCGTCGTGCCAGCGCACCGTCACGGCATGGGGCTCCATGGCGCAGTGGTGCTGCTCGGGCGTCGTGTACCTGGCGTCCAGGACCACCGCGGAAGCGGCGAGTTCGGCGTCCAGGTCGCCCTTGGTGCTCTCCGCGTCCTGCGGGGTGTAGACGCCGTCCTTGTCCGCGTGGAAGTCGGTGTCGTGCGGCTCCTCGTCGTACTCGACGACGAGCGCCTCGGCGGCCTCGCGTGCCTGCTCCGACGTCTCGGCGACGACCAGCGCGACCGGCCACCCGGCGTGCGGGATCCGGTCGTGCTGGAAGACCTCGACGATCGGGTCGGGGCGGCCGAGCGCCCCGACGACGTCGTCCCGCACGCGTGGCGCGGCGCGGTGGTGCAGGACGGTGAGCACGCCCGGCATGGCGCGCACCGCGTCCTCGCCGATCGAGCGGATCCGGCCGCGGGCCACGGTCGACAGCACCAGCCAGCCGTGGGCGAGTTCGGTGAAGGGGACCTCGCTCGCGTAGCGGGCGGCTCCGGTGACCTTCTCGATGCCCTCGATACGGGTGTGGGAGACACCGACCGCGTCCGGCCTCGGCGTGACGGGCGCCGTGGGCGCCGTGGGTGCTGTGCGCACGGTGGGCACCGTGGTCATCGGGTGGCCTCCTGTTCCAGCTCGGTGAGGAGTGCCACGACGAGATTGCGCATCAGTGGCACCTTGTACGCGTTGTGCGGCAGCGGTGACGCGGCCGCCAGCTCGGCGTCGGCGGCGGCGGCGAACGACGCGCCGTCCGCGGGCCTGCCCAGCAGTTCCCGTTCGGCTGCCCTGGCCCGCCACGGCCGCGACGCGACCGCCCCGAGGGCGATCCGTACGTCGTGCACGACCCCGTCGCGTACATCGAGCGCGGCGGCCACCGATCCGATGGCGAAGGCGTACGAGGCGCGCTCGCGCACCTTGCGGTAGCGGGAGCGGGCGGCGACCGGCGCGGGCGGCAGGGTGACGGCGGTGATGAGGGCGCCCGCGGGCAGTGTGGTCTCCAGGTGCGGCGTGCCGCCGACCGGCCGGTAGAAGTCGTCGAGCGGCAGCTGCCCGGCACCGTCGGCGGTTTCGTACTCCACCACGGCGTCGAAGGCGGTGAGCGCGACGCCCATGTCGGACGGGTGCACGGCCACACAGTGCTCACTCGCGCCGAGGATCGCGGCGTTGTGGTGCTCGCCTCCGACGGCGGGGCAGCCGCTGCCCGGCACCCGCTTGTTGCAGGGCTTGCTCACATCGGTGAAGTAGCCGCAGCGGGTGCGCTGGAGCAGATTCCCGCCGACGGTCGCCATATTGCGCAGCTGGCCGGACGCCCCGGCCAGCACGGCCTGCGTCAACGCCGGGTAGCCCCGGCGGACTTCGGAGTGCGCGGCGAGGTCGCTGTTGGTGACGGTGGCCCCGATGCGCAGGCCGCCGTCGGCGGTCCGCTCGACCCGGTCCAGGGGCAGCTCCCGTACGTCGACGAGGCGCGCGGGCCGCTCGACGCCGGCCTTCATCAGATCGACCAGGTTCGTGCCGCCGCCGAGGAACCGTGCCTCGGGGTCGGCGCCGAGCACGGCCACCGCGCCCGGTACGTCGTGCGCCCGCTGGTACTCGAACTCCCTCACGCGACCTGCTCCTTCACTCCGCCGGCCGGTTGGGTGCCCGGCTGGGTGCCCTGTCGGGCGGATGACTGTGCGGCCGACTGGCCGGCCGCCCGGGCGACGGCCCGCACGATCGACACATAGGCGCCGCACCGGCACAGATTGCCGCTCATCCGCTCCCTGATCTCCTCCGGCGTCAGCGGGGGCGGCCCGGCCTCCGGCCGTACGTCATCGGTCACGGCGCTCGGCCAGCCGGCCGCGTGCTCCGCCAGGACGCCGAGGGCCGAACAGATCTGCCCGGGGGTGCAGTAGCCGCACTGGTACCCGTCGAGTTCCACGAACGCCTGCTGGACGGGGTGCAGTCCGTCCGGTGAGCCTCCGTCCGCGACACCCTCGATGGTGGTGATCTCGCGGCCTTCGGCCGCGACCGCGAACTGCAGACAGGAGACGGTCCTGCGCCCGTCGACCAGCACCGTGCAGGCGCCGCACTGTCCCTGGTCGCAGCCTTTCTTCGTGCCGGTCAGATCGAGCCGCTCGCGCAGGGCGTCGAGCAGTGTGGTGCGGTGATCGACGGGCAGGGTGTACTTGTCTCCGTTGATGTGCAGCGTGACCGCACTGGAGGTGGACATGCCCGCTGGGGCCATGAGGGGGCCTTCTTTCGGGATCCTGTGGCGAGGAGAATCGGCGCCGTATGCGGGAGGGGCACCGGGACCGGCGGACCGTGTCCGCCGCCAGGGTGGTGAAGGCGAAACGGACAGCTGTCCGTTCCAAGGTCCCGACCGTAGTGGACAACTGTCCGCCCAGCAAGGATGATTCCGCGTCACGACCGGAGGAGGACGAGTGCGACACCCCGGAAAGCAGGCGGCGCTGCGCTCGGACGCACAGCGCAACCGTGAGCGCATCCTCGAAGTGGCGCTGGCCGAGCTGACGCAGTCGGCGGACACCCCGCTGAGCGCCATCGCGCGGAAGGCGTGCGTCGGGCAGGGCACGTTCTACCGGAACTTCCCCAGCCGGGAGGCCCTGGTCCTGGAGGTGTACCGGTACGAGGTGGAGCACGTCGCGGAGGCCGCAGGCCAGCTGCTGTGCACCCGGCCCCCGCAGCTGGCGCTGCGCGAGTGGATGGACCGCCTGGCGCGGTACGCGATGGCCAAGGCGGGCCTCGCCGAGGCGCTGCGCGAGGCGACGGCGGCCCGCGGCACCATGAAGAGCCTCGCGCACGGTCCGCTGACCGAGGCGGTCACGCTGCTGCTCACCGCGAACGAACGGGCGGGGACCATCCGCCCCGGCGTGACCGTGGACGACTTCATGCTGGCGATCGCGGGGCTGTGGATGATCGACCCGCACGGCGACTGGCAGTCCCGCGCCGACAGGCTGCTGAACCTGGTGATGGACGGGCTGCGGTCGGGGGCACCGGACGGGCCCCGGCCGGCCCCCTGACCGGACGGCGGCCCCGGGCCCCGGCCCCGGCGGGCATCCTGACCGCAGGGGCGGCCCGCGGGCGCGCCAAGCGGCTCCGGCCTGCTGTCTCCCACCGTCCACAGCACACCGGAGCCGGCCGGCCCCACCTCACGGGCCACGGCCCTCAGGCCGGTTTGGCCTTCGCCGCGATCCGGTCGCCGGTCGCCCGGTCGATGTTGCGCCAGTACTCCAGCGCCCGGTCCAGGACCGGAGCCGAGACGCCCTGCGCCAGATGGCCGACGACATTGTCGACGAGCCGTGCGCGCTGCTCGTCGTTGAGCACCTGGCGCACCATCGTGCCCGCCTGTCCCCAGTCGTCGTCCTCCCTGTGCAGCGTGTACGCCTCACGGACCATCTCGCCCGCCGCCGTCTGCCAGCCCGCGGGCTCGCCGTAGCGGGCGGTGTCGGCCGCCGGTCCGCCGTACGAGTTGGGGGCGTACGGCCTGGACGCCGTGGACGCCTCGTACCGCATGGGCCCGTCCTTCGCGTACGAGTTGACGGGCGAGCGCGGCCTGTTGGGCGGCAGCTGCATGTAGTTCGGCCCGATCCGGTAGCGGTGCGTGTCCGGGTACGAGAACAGCCGGCCGAGCAGCATCTTGTCCGGCGAAGGGCCGATGCCGGGCACCATGTTCGACGGCTCGAAGGACGCCTGCTCGATGTGGATGAAGTGGTCGGGCGGGTTCTTGTCGAGCGTCATCCGGCCGACGTCGATCAGCGGGTAGTCGCTGTGCGGCCACACCTTGGTGAGGTCGAACGGGTTGAAGCGGTAGTCGGGGGCGTCGTCGAACGGCATCACCTGGACCTTGAGCGTCCACGAAGGGGCGTTCCCCGACTTGATCGACTCGAAGAGGTCCCTGCGGTGGTAGTCCGTGTCGCACCCGGCCATCGCGTCCGCGTCGGCCTGGCTGAGGAAGTCGATGCCCTGGTCGGTCTTGAAGTGGTACTTCACCCAGAACTTCTCACCCCCGCCGTTCACCCACATATAGGTGTGCGAGCTGTAGCCGTTCATGTTGCGCCAGGTCTTGGGGATGCCCCGGTCGCCCATCAGCCACGTCACCTGGTGCGCGGACTCGGGCGAGAGCGTCCAGAAGTCCCACTGCATGTCGTTGTCGCGCAGCGCGCTGTCCGGGCGGCGCTTCTGGCTGCGGATGAAGTCCTGGAACTTGATCGTGTCACGGACGAAGAAGACCGGCGTGTTGTTGCCGACCATGTCGTAATTGCCGTGCTCCGTATAGAACTTGAGCGCGAAACCACGCGGGTCGCGCCAGGTGTCGGGGGAGCCCATCTCGCCGGCGACCGTCGAGAAGCGGGCCAGCATCTCGGTCCGCTTGCCCGGCTGGAAGAGGTCGGCCTTGGTGAACTGGCTGACGTCGTTGGTCACTTCGAAGGTTCCGTACGCGCCGGAGCCCTTGGCGTGCACCACCCGCTCGGGGACCCGCTCGCGGTTGAACTGCGCCATCTTCTCGATCAGATAGGCGTCCTGCAGCAGGATCGGACCGTCGGCGCCGATGGTGAGCGAGTGCTCGTCGCTCTCGGCCGGGATTCCCGCGTTGGTGGTGGTGTAGGGGGCCTTCTGGGATGCCTCGCTCACGAGCGTCTTCCCATCGTTCGAGGGGGTTGTGGTCGCTTCGTCCGCGTGCCCCAGTGAACCTCTCCGACACTTGGTCGGCAACATTTGATCCCGTTGGGAGTACGGGCCAGGACAGCGCTGAACCCGGTGGGGCCTCCGAGGCTTCCGGAGGCCCCACCGGGTTCAGCGGCCGGGACCGCCCGCCCGGGCTACTCGCCCGCCGCGGCCGGCACCTGGATCTCGAACCAGACCACCTTGCCGGTGGAGAGCCGGGTCGCCCCCCACCGCCGGGTCAGCCGGTTCACCAGGAACAGCCCGCGGCCGCCCTCGTCGGTGTCCCGGGCCCGGCGCTGGCGGGGCAGCTGCGGGGAGTCGTCGCCGACCTCGCAGCGCAGTACGTCGGTGCGCAGCAGCCGCAGCGTCACCGGCCGCTCCGCGTACCGCACCGCATTGGTCACGACCTCGCTGACCAGTAGCTCCACCGAGTCCGACATCTCGTCAAGACCCCAGCGCTCCAGCGCCCTGCGCACCAGCCGACGGGCACGGCCCGGCGCCTGCTCCTCCGGGTCGAGGAACCAGTACGCGACATCGCTCGGCGCGATCCCGTCGAAGCGGGCCGCGAGCAGCGCGATGTCGTCGTCCCGGTCGCCGGGGCCCAGCATGTCCAGCACGTCGTCGCAGAGGGCCTCAAGCGGCGGCGAGTGGTCCGGGCCCGTCAGCTCGGCGGTGGCGGCCAGCCGCTCCCGCAGCTGCTCGATCCCGGTCCAGACGTCCCGCAGCCGCGACTCGACCAGCCCGTCCGTGTAGAGCAGCAGGGTGGCGCCCGCGGGCGCGTCCAGCTCGACCGCCTCGAAGTCGACCCCGCCCACCCCGATCGGGGCGCCCGGCGGGACCCGCAGGACCTCCGCACGGCCGCCCAGATGCAGCAGGACGGGCGGCGGGTGGCCGGCGTTGGCGATGGTGATCCGGTGCGCCACCGGGTCGTACACGGCGTACAGGCAGGTCGCCATCCGGTCCGAGCCGAGCCGCTGGGCCTGTTCGTCCAGATGGTGCAGCACCTCGGCCGGCGGCAGGTCCAGCTGCGCCAGCGTCTGGGCCGTCGTCCTGAGCTGGCCCATGATCGCGGCCGATGTCATGGAGTGCCCCATCACATCGCCCACCACCAGCGCCACCCGGCTGCCGGGCAGCGGGATCGCGTCGTACCAGTCACCGCCCACCCGGGCGGTCTCGGCCGCCGGCAGATAGCGGGACGCCAGCTTGACGCCGGTCGGCTGGGGCAGCGAGTCGGGCAGCATGGTGCGCTGCAGCTCGTCGGCGATGTACGCCTCGCGCCCGTACAGCACCGCTTTGTCGATGCCGAGGGCCGTATGGGTGGCCAGCTGGGCGGCGACCAGCAGGTCGTTGGGCTCGAAGGCGGGCCGGTCGGGGCGGCGGACGAACACCGCGGCGCCGATCACCCGGCGTCTGCCCCGCAGCGGGGCGAGGATCGTACGGTGCCCGTTCGGTACGGTCCGGTCCGGGCCCAGCAGTTCCGGCAGCGCGGCGCGGGCCGCGGCGGAGTCCCCGAAGACCGGGCGCACGCCCCGGAGCACTTCGGCGAGCGCGCCACCGGACGCCACTTCGCACAGCTGGGCCGCGAGCGGCTCCGGCGGCTCGTCGGAGTCCTCCTCGTCCACCAGACGCAGCCGGTCGGTGCGGCGCAGCCGCAGTACGAACGGGACGACCGGGCGCTCGTCGCCCACCGGCAGCGGATCGCGGAGGAAGACGAGTATCGCGTCGGAGAACGTCGGCACGGTCGCTCTGCACAGACCGAGGACGATCTCGTCGAGGTCTATGCCCCGGGCGATGCGCCGGGTGGCAGCCCCCACGAACCGGAGTCTGTCGCCCTCGCTGCGTCCGGGCGAGACCGCCGGCGCGGGCGGGGGAGCGGGGATGGCACCCGCGGCCGCCACATCGGCGTCCTGCTGCCGGGGGCGCGCGGGTTCGTGCGGCCGGGCAGCGGTGGGCTGCCGGCCGTCGTGGGAGGTGGTGTGCTCCGTCACGCGAGGGATTCCGTCCGTCCGAGGCAGGTGTGCGATGCAACCGCTTCGAGGGGTCGTATACCCGCTGTCATGGCTGCACCCCCCTGTAGTGACATTCGGTCAGTTCAGCTGCGGCTTGGGATCGTTGTAGGGCGCAGTCTTGCGGAGGACGATCCTACGTTTGATCCCCGGGGGCGCATCAAGGGTCTCACGACGGCACGTACGCGGGCGTGCGGTCCCAGTCGTCCGGAAGGACGGGAACCGGCCACTCCGGGTCGGGCCGCCACTCCTCCCAGCCGTCGGCGAACGGCGGCCCCCAGGACTCGATCCGCCGGACCGCTCCCCGGCCCGCCCGCCGCACCCGCGCCGCCTGCTCCGCGTCCATCAGCCCGGCCTGCTGGGCCTGGGCGAACTCGTCCTCGTCGAGCCACTGCCAACTGCGGTCGGGCAGCACCGAGATGTCCAGGAAGTGATCCTCGGAGTCGACACCGCCGGCCCACCGCAGCTGCGGCTCCTCCAGATTCACGTACCAGCTCTTGAAGCGCCATCCCCGGTCCCACCACAGCCACACCGACCAGGGCTCGCCGGGCCGCGCCAGCTTCAGCACACCCATGCCCCACCAGCGGTCACGGACGACCGTGCGGGGCTTGGTGTAGCGGGTGGCCAGCGGCTCCCGGTGCACGGGGGTGCCGTCGGCGAGCGCCGGTTTCACACACTCGGTACCGGGCGCCAGCCAGACCGCGAGCAGTTCGTCGGTGTCCTGCACCACGGTCACCGGGCGGCAGATGTGCAGGTGCTCGGACGCGTTGCCGCGGTAGCGCCAGAGAATGTGCTCCCCGGGCGCCCAGTGTTGTGTTCCTCCTGCACCTGTCATGCGGAGATCTTAGGAGTACGAGCGGTCCTTCGCAGCGATCCGGGTCACGCGGACCGCCGCGGCGGGGCACAGTTCACGGCCGTGTCATGTTCGGGACCACTGCCACCGTGTCACGGCCGCGTCATGCTCAGGACGTCCAGCGCCGCGTCCAGTTCCTCCGCCGTCAGATCGCCCCGCTCCACATACCCCTCGTCCAGCACGACCTCCCGGATGGTCCTGCGCTCGGCGATCGCCCGCTTGGCTACCTTCGCGGCCTCCTCGTACCCGATGTACTTGTTCAGCGGCGTGACGACCGACGGCGAGGACTCCGCGTACTCCCTGGCCCGCTCCGCGTCGGCGGTGATTCCGTCGACCGTGCGGTCCGCGAGCAGCCGCGAGACGTTGGCCAGCAGGCGCACCGACTCCAGGACGTTCTTGGCGATCACCGGCAGCATCACGTTCAGCTCGAAGTTGCCCGCCGCCCCGGCCGCGGCGACCGTCGCGTCGTTGCCCGTGACCTGCGCCGCCACCATCAGCACCGCCTCCGGGATCACCGGATTGACCTTGCCCGGCATGATGGACGACCCGGGCTGCAGGTCGGGCAGCGAGATCTCCGAGAGACCGGTGCGCGGGCCGGAGGCCATCCAGCGCAGATCGTTGGAGATCTTCGTCAGCCCGGCTCCGATCGTCCGCAGCTGGCCGGACGTCTCGACGATCCCGTCCCGTGCGCCCTGCGCCTCGAAGTGGTTGCGGGCCTCGGTCAGCGGCAGCCCCGTGGCCGCGGCCACCTCGGCGATGACGGCGGCCGAGAAGCCCGGCGGGGTGTTGATGCCGGTGCCCACCGCCGTACCGCCCAGGGGCAGCTCGGCGAGGCGGGGCAGCGAGGCGTTGAGGCGCTCGACGCCGTACCTGACCTGCGCCGCGTAACCGCCGAATTCCTGGCCCAGGGTCACCGGAGTCGCGTCCATCAGATGCGTACGCCCGGACTTGACCACCTCCGAGAACTCCCCGGCCTTGCGCTCCAGTGCCTCGGCCAGGTGGTCGAGCGCCGGGATCAGATCACGGGTGACGGCGGCCGTCGCCGCGATGTGGATCGAGGAGGGGAAGACGTCGTTGGACGACTGCGAGGCGTTCACATGGTCGTTGGGGTGCACCGGGCGCCCCAGCCGCTCGGTGGCGAGCGTGGCCAGGACCTCGTTCATGTTCATGTTGGACGAGGTGCCGGACCCGGTCTGGAAGACGTCCACCGGGAACTCGCCGTCCCACCGTCCGTCGGCGACCTCGGCCGCCGCCTCCTGCACCGCCTGCGCGAGATCCGCTTCGATGACCCCGAGCCCGGCGTTGACCTTGGCGGCCGCTGCCTTGATCCGGGCCAGCGCCTCGATGTGGGCCCGTTCCAGGGTCCGGCCCGAGACGGGGAAGTTCTCCACGGCGCGCTGGGTCTGGGCGCGCCACTTGGCGCCGGCCGGGACCCGTACCTCGCCCATGGAGTCGTGCTCGATCCGGTACTGCTCAGTCATCGTCGTACCTCCCTATCGGACAGCAACGTCTGACGGAGAGGTGTTCCCGGGTCCGGGAAGAAGATCACCCCTCACCGCCGTCGGGCTGTGAGGGGTGACCGGTGGTCTTCCGCGACTGCTACGCCTGGCCGGGGGCGCGCACCGGGATGCTGAGGATGGTGGGGGACTCGGCGGGCGCCCGGAAGAAGTCATTGCCCTTGTCGTCCACCACGATGAACGCCGGGAAGTCCTCGACCTCGATCTTCCACACGGCCTCCATGCCCAGCTCCTCGTACTCCAGGACCTCGACCTTCTTGATGCAGTCCTGGGCGAGCCGTGCCGCCGGGCCGCCGATCGAGCCGAGGTAGAAGCCGCCGTGGCTGCCGCACGCGTCGGTGACCTGCTGCGAGCGGTTGCCCTTGGCGAGCATCACCTTGGAGCCGCCCGCGGCCTGGAACTGCTCCACGTACGAGTCCATCCGGCCCGCCGTGGTCGGGCCGAACGAGCCGGACGCGTACCCCTCGGGGGTCTTGGCGGGGCCCGCGTAGTAGACCGGGTGGTCCTTCAGGTACTGCGGCATGTCCTCGCCCGCGTCCAGCCGCTCCTTGATCTTGGCGTGCGCGATGTCGCGCGCCACCACCAGCGGCCCGGTCAGCGAGAGCCGGGTCTTCACCGGGAACTTGGTCAGCTCGGCGAGGATGTCGTCCATCGGCCGGTTCAGGTCGACGGATACGACGTCGGCGTCCTCCAGGTGCTCGTCCGTGGTGTCGGGCAGGAAGCGCGCCGGGTCGGTCTCCAGCTGCTCCAGGAAGACGCCCTCGGCGGTGATCTTCGCGACGGCCTGCCGGTCGGCCGAGCAGGAGACGGCGATGGCGACGGGCAGCGAGGCGCCGTGCCGGGGCAGCCGTACGACGCGGACGTCGTGGCAGAAGTACTTCCCGCCGAACTGCGCGCCGATGCCGATCTTCTGCGTCAGCTCGAAGACCTTCTGCTCCAGATCCGTGTCGCGGAAGCCGTGCCCGGTCGGGGAGCCCTCGGTGGGCAGCTCGTCCAGGTAGTGCGCGGAGGCGTACTTGGCGGTCTTCAGCGCGAACTCCGCCGACGTACCGCCCACCGTGATCGCCAGGTGGTACGGCGGGCACGCGGCCGTCCCCAGGGAGCGGATCTTCTCCTCCAGGAACTTCATCATGGACGCCTCGTTGAGGACGGCCTTGGTCTCCTGGTAGAGGAACGACTTGTTGGCGGAGCCGCCGCCCTTGGCCATGAAGAGGAACTTGTACGCGCCGCCGTCGGTGGCGTACAGCTCGATCTGCGCGGGCAGGTTCGACCCGGTGTTCTTCTCCTCCCACATGGTGAGCGGAGCCATCTGCGAGTACCGCAGGTTCAGCTTGGTGTACGCGTCGAAGATGCCGTGCGACAGGGCCTCCTCGTCACCGCCCGCGGTCAGCACGTTCTGGCCGCGCTTGCCCATGACGATCGCGGTGCCGGTGTCCTGGCACATCGGAAGGACGCCCGCGGCCGCGATGTTGGCGTTCTTGAGCAGGTCGAGCGCGACGAACTTGTCGTTGGACGACGCCTCGGGGTCGTCGACGATCTTGCGCAGCTGGGTGAGGTGGGCCGGGCGCAGATAGTGCGAGATGTCGTGCATGGCCGCGGCGGCGAGCGTACGCAGCGCCTCGGGCTCGACCTTGAGGAACGTACGCCCGTCGGCTTCGAAGGTGGAGACGCCATCGGCGGTCACCAGCCGGTACGGCGTGGTGTCCGCTCCCACGGGAAGCAGATCGGAGTACGCAAACTCTGGCATGACGGCCATTCCTCACTCGGCAGACGCGGGCTGGCCTCCATCGGCACAGCATTCACCAGCGTAGAACCACCGGGGGAGAGCGCGGTGGTGAGGTAGGACTCATCTCCTGCGGGGGGCGGCGCGGGGCTTCGCCGGGATACTCCGTTACCCGGCTGCTCGGATACCCGGCTGCTCGGATACCCGGCTGCTCGGATACTCGCCGAGCCGGAAAGGCCCTTGCACTAGTCGCGATCTATCGCGTTTGGGTACGCTGGGCCGGTGGACCTCGAAAAGCACCCCCAGCAGCCGCGGCCCGTCGGCATCCGCGCATCCGACGCCGACCGCGACCGGATCGCCGACATCCTCAGGGACGCCCTGGCCGAGGGGCGCCTCGACGCCGACGAGCACTCCGAGCGGATCGAGTCGGTCTACCGCGCGAAGACGCTCGCCGAGCTGGAGCCGCTGGTCCAGGACCTGCCGGCCGCCACAGGCAGCCGCCCCGACCCGGGCGCGGCCGCGTACGCGCCGGCGGACGATCCGGACACCCCGGTCACCGCGGAGAACCTGGTCGCGGTCTTCTCCAGCTCGACACGGAAGGGCCGTTGGCGCATCGGCCGCAGGACGAACGCCTTCTCGCTCTTCGGCAATGTCGAGATCGATCTCACCGAGGCGCTGTTCGAGCAGCGGCTGACGGTCATCAACGCCACCGCGATCTTCGGCAATGTCGAGGTCAGGGTCCCGGAGAACATCACGCTGCGCGGCAGCGGCACCGGGATCTTCGGCAACTTCGAGGTGGAGACGCTCGAATCGGAGAGCCCGGAGGCGCCCGTCGTGGTGGTGAACGGGTACTCGGTCTTCGGCAACATCGAGGCCAAGCCGAAGCGGGGCAAGCTCGTGGCGGATCTGCGCGGCATCGTGGACAAGAAGCTCCGCAAGCACCTCGGGTAGACCGCGGGCCGGGACTCAGTGCATAGGCGTGCGCACAGCGGGTAGGGACTGCAGCATCGTCTCTCGCTCGCGAAGCCGTCGTCAGGAGTAGACCGTGCTGCATCCGCCGCATCAGTCCCTGCAGGTCGCTGCCGTTCCACCGCAGCGTGCCCCGGCACGGGAGGATCAGGCAGGGCCCTGGCATTCGGAGGCGGTGTGCCGCCGGGACGAGGCGGGGCTCTTCTTCGCGCCGTCCAAGGAACCGACCGCTGCCAGGCTCGCCCGCGAGGAGGCGGCGAAGCGGGTCTGCGCCCGCTGTCCTGTGCTGGTGGAGTGCCGCGAGCACGCACTGGTGCAGCCCGAGCCGTACGGGGTCTGGGGCGGGCTGACGGCCGCCGAGCGCCGTGTGGTCCTCGCCCGGCGCAGGCGCCGCGAAGTGGAGCTCAGGAGCACCGTCCAGGACCCCATGGCGCAGGCGGGCTGATCAGGCACGTCACACACATCTCGTACATCTCGTACATCTCGTACTTCGCGCACGTCACACGCATCACACGCGTCACACGCGTCACACATGCGCAGGCACATGGAAGGGGCGCCCCCAGCCGCACACGGGGGGCGCCCCTTCCTGCTTGTTGGCTTGTTGAGCCCCGGAGCCGGCCGGTTCCGCCGGGCCGGTCCTACTTGGCCCGGTCGAAGTCCACGGTGCTGTAGGCGCGCAGCTTCGACAGCCGGTGCGTCGAGTCGATCTGACGGATCGTGCCCGACTTGGAGCGCATGACCAGCGACTGGGTGGTCGCGGTCTCGGCCCGGTAGCGCACCCCGCGCAGCAGTTCGCCGTCGGTGATGCCGGTGGCCACGAAGAACACGTTGTCGCCGCTGACCAGGTCGGTCGTGGAGAGCACCCGGTCCAGGTCGTGGCCCGCGTCGATGGCGCGCCCGCGTTCGGCGTCGTCCTTCGGCCAGAGCTTGCCCTGGATCGTGCCGCCGAGGCACTTGATCGCGCAGGCGCTGATGATGCCCTCGGGCGTGCCGCCGATGCCCATCAGCAGATCGACGCCGGTGCCCTCCCGTACGGCCATGATCGAGCCGGCGACGTCACCGTCCGAGATGAACTTGATCCGGGCGCCGGTCTCCCGGATCTCCTTGACGATGCCCTCGTGGCGCGGGCGGTCGAGGATGACCACCGTCACGTCGTCGGGCGAGGAGTTCTTCGCCTTGGCGACCCGGCGGATGTTGACCGATACGGGGGCGTTGATGTCGACGAAGTCGGCGGCCTCCGGCCCGGTGACCAGCTTGTCCATGTAGAAGACGGCCGACGGGTCGAACATGGAGCCGCGGTCGGCGGCGGCCAGCACCGCGATGGCGTTCGGCATGCCCTTGGCGTTGAGCGTGGTGCCGTCGATCGGGTCGACGGCGATGTCGACCTCGGGGCCGGTGCCGTCACCGATGTGCTCTCCGTTGAAGAGCATCGGGGCTTCGTCCTTCTCGCCCTCGCCGATGACGACCACGCCGTTCATGGAGACGGTCGAGACGAGCGTACGCATCGCGTTGACCGCGGCACCGTCGGCGCCGATCTTGTCACCGCGCCCGACCCAACGGCCGGCGGCCATCGCGGCGGCCTCGGTGACCCGGACGAGCTCCAGGGCGAGGTTGCGGTCGGGGGCCTCCGGGGAGACCTCCAGCTGGGAGGGGAGATGATGCTCGGTCATCGGCACGCACCTTTCTGATACGACGACGGCCGTATGTAGAGGGTTCGTTCGATTCTATCGTCCGGTCGATAAAATGAGCACCAGGGCCCACGCATGAGCAGCGGAGGGACCTGAGACCATGGGCTCGTGGCAGGTACGCGAAGCAAGCAGACAGTGCGCGGAATGATCCAGTCGATGGCGGTCATCCTGGCCGCCGTCGCGGTTATTTACGTGTTCGTTCCGCACGGTGGCACTTCGGAGCCGGTGAAGACCGTCGACTACCGCGTGGAACAGCTCACGGCGCAGCGCGCGGCGCCGTATCCGGTGCAGGCGCCGGTCGGGCTCCCGAAGGGATGGAAGGCGACCTCGGTGTCGTACGCCCAGAGCAGCGGCCATGCGTGGCACCTGGGGTTCCTGGACCCGGAGGAGCAGTACGTCGCGGTGGAGCAGGGCACCGGCCCTTCGGACAAGTTCGTCGCGACCGTCAGCAAGGACGCGTCGAAGACGTCGCAGACGCAGCAGGTGGGCGGCGAGACCTGGCAGCGCTGGAAGGGCCCCAAGTACAACGCGCTCGTACGCCAGGAGCACGGCTCGACGACGGCGGTGACCGGGACGGCGCCCTACGGGCAGCTGGCGCAGATGGCGGCGGCGCTGAAGGCGGAGAAGGCCGAGAAGCCGGCGGGCGCTGCGAAGTAGTGGCCCCATGACATGGAGAGGCCGCCGCACCCTCGGGTGCGGCGGCCTCTCCATGTGCCGTGCGGGGGGCTCAGACGGTGGTGATGACCTCGTCGAGCGGGAGGCGCGGGGAGCGCGGGAACCAGGCGTCCTCGCCCGGCTTGCCGATGTTGACGATCATCAGCGGGGTGTGGTCGTCGTCCAGGAACTCCTTCTGGACACCGGCGAAGTCGAAGCCCGTCATCGGACCGGCGGCCAGGCCGGCGGCGCGCACGCCGACGATGAAGTAACCGGCCTGCAGGGTGGCGTTGAGGTGGGCGGCCTGCTCGCGGGCCGGGCGCTCCGAGAAGAACGCGTCCTTGGCCTGCGGGAAGTGCGGGAACAGCTGCGGGAGCTCCTCGTGGAACTCGTTGTCCGCGGAGAGGATCGCGACCAGCGGGGCGGTGGCGGTCTTCGGGCGGTTGCCCTCGGCCATGTGCTGCACCAGGCGCTCGCGGGCCTCGGGGGAGCGGACCAGGGTGATGCGCAGCGGCGACTGGTTGAAGGCGGTCGGCCCGAACTTGACCAGGTCGTAGATCGCCTGAACCTGCTCCTCGGTCACCGGCTCGTCGGTGAAGGTGTTCGCGGTGCGGGCCTCACGGAAGAGGAGGTCCTGGGCGGCGGGGTCAAGAACGAGCGACATCTTTCGTACCTTCCGGACATGCGGTGGATCAAGGGATGTCCCGACTGTACGACCAAGATGTATTAAGTTTCAACTAAATCCGCCCTGACGTGATCGGCCTCACAGGCGTGGCGCGACGCCGGCCTCACAGGGGCGGCCCCTCAGGGGCCAGGGGACACCGGCAAGGGGCAGAAGACACCGGCAAGGGGCAGGGCTCCGGCACGGGGCAGGGCTCCGACACAGGGCAGGACACCGGCCGGGGCAAGGGCCCCGGTACGGGCACACGCCGGGGCGCGGTCAGCCCTCGCCCGGTTCCGTACCCTCCGCCAGCGCCGCGTCCAGCCGGGCCCGCGCGCCTTCCAGCCAGCCGCGGCACACCTTGGCCAGCTCCTCCCCACGCTCCCACAGCGCCAGGGACTCCTCCAGGGTGGTCCCCCCGGTCTCCAGCCGCCGTACGACGTCGATCAGCTCGTCGCGCGCCTGCTCGTACCCGAGGGCCGCCCCGTCCGCCGTCGTCTTCTTCGCCTCTGCCATGTCATCCACCCTGATCTCATCCACGCCGGTCTCGTCCACTACTGATCTCGGCCACCACTGGTCTCGGCCACCACTGGTCTCGGCCACCACTGATCTCACCGCGCCGATCTCACCGGCGCTGGTCCCGTCCGCGCCGGATGTCACCCGCGCCTGGTCCCGTCCACGCTGGTCCCGTCCGCGCCGTCCGCGCCGTCCGCGCTGGTCCCGTCCGCGCCGGATCTCACTCCCCGGCCTCGTGCGGCCGCGCCGCGACCGTCACGCCCAGCTCGCCCCCCGCGACCCTGGCCCGCAGCGGCTCCCCTTCCGTGACCTCGCCGGGCGCCCGGACCACCGCTCCGTCCTCCCGCTGAAGCACCGCGTACCCCCGCTCCAGCGTCGCCGCCGGGGAGAGCGCGACGACCCGGGCGCGCGTGTGGGAAAGCTCCGAGTCCGCCCGGTCCAGCAGATGCCGCAGTGTCCGCCTGCTGCGCTCCACGAGGGCGTCGACGACCTCCTCGCGCTCCTCGACCATCCGCTGCGGCCGCTCCATCGACGGTCGGGCGAGCGCGGCGGCCAGCCCGCGCTGCTCGCGGTCGAGCAGCCCCTGCAGGGTCCGCAGCGAACGGTCCCGCAGCAGCCGTACGCGCTCCAGCTCCTCCCCGACATCCGGTACGGCCTTCTTCGCGGCGTCCGTCGGTGTGGACGCCCGGACATCGGCCACCAGGTCGAGCAGCGGCGCGTCCGGCTCGTGTCCGATCGCCGACACCACCGGCGTACCGCACGCGGCCACGGCCCGGATCAGCTGTTCGTCGGAGAAGGGGAGCAGGTCCTCCACGCTGCCGCCGCCGCGCGCCACGATGATCACGTCCACATCCGGCAGCGCGTCCAGCTCCTGTACGGCTTCGATCACCTGGGGCACCGCGCGTACCCCCTGCACCGCCACATTCCGCACCTCGAAGCGGACGGCGGGCCAGCGCCGCCGCGCGTTCTCCAGGACGTCGCGCTCCGCCGCGCTCGCGCGGCCGGTGACCAGGCCGATCAGCTGCGGCAGGAAAGGGACGGGCCGCTTGCGGTCCAGCGCGAAGAGCCCTTCGGCCGCCAGCGTCCGCTTCAACCGTTCCAGGCGCGCGAGCAGTTCACCGATGCCGACCGGCTTGATCTCCACGGCCCGCAGCGACAGCTGACCGCGCGGCGCATACCACTCCGGCTTCGCGTGGACCACGACCCGCGCGCCCTCCGACACCACGTCCGCGACCGCGTCGAAGACCTGGCGGAAGCACGTCACGGACACCGAGATGTCGTACGAGGGGTCGCGCAGCGTCAGGAACACCACCCCCGCCCCCGGCCGGCGGGAGAGCTGGGTGATCTGCCCCTCGACCCACACCGCGCCGAGCCGGTCGATCCACCCCCCGATGAGCCGCGACACCTCGCCGACGGGCAGCGGCGCGTCCGCACTCGTATTCAGAGCCATGTACGCAGGTTAAGCGGTGCCACTGACAGCCCGGCCGCCCCGCGCGCCTGCCCTGCCCGTACGACCGCAACCGCGCAGCCGGGCCGCCCGGCACCCGGCACGGAACGCCCCCGGGCTTCCGTGCCGCGACGTACCAAACGCCCGCGGCCGCGCTGCCCCGTACGAA
>NZ_JAAGLN010000136.1 GCF_010548145.1 Streptomyces sp. SID10853 | reverse complement strand
CTGGGGCGAACTGCACCGGCTCGCCCCGTGGCAGGCGCTGCCCGACGAGCCCGGCGGCTCGTGGGGTCCGCCGCCCGGCGGCTGGCCCGGTCTGTCCGGCGACCACGACTGCGTCCTGTCGACCTCCAGCGTCCCGGGCCTCACCCACCACGCCTCCCGGGCGCCGGCCGCCCGCTACGTCTGGGACCTGGCCCGGCGCGACGACAGCCTCTGGGCGGTGCCGCTCGGGGCGTCCGGGATACCCGGCGACCCCCACCGGCTCGACCAGCTGCCGCTGTGGGTGCGCGGCGGGCTCGTCCCCGTGATCACCGACTGGAACCAGCTGAGGAGCTCCATGACCACCGTGCACGAGCAGCGGGTCGAGGGATTCGGGACCGTCCGGATCAGCCCGGTCGACCCGCGGCGGGACAGCGCCCTGATCCACCGCTGGGTCAGCGAGGAGCGTGCCCGCTACTGGGGAATGGGCGACGCGAGCCCCGAGGACGTCCTGGAGACATACAGCTATGTCGACTCACTGACCACGCACCACGCCTATCTGCTGTACCGCGACGGCGTGCCGGCGGCGCTGTTCCAGAGCTACGAGCCGTCCGCCGACCCGGTGGGCGAGTGCTACGAGGTACAGCCCGGCGATCACGGAATCCATCTGCTGATCGGCCCCGCCGAAGGCAGGCCCGAGCACGGCTTCACCAGCACGCTGCTGAGCGTGTTCCTGCGCTTCGTGCTGGCGGATCCCACCCGGCAGCGCATCGTCGTCGAGCCCGACGTCCGCAACCAGAAGGTGATCGACCGGCTGCTGCGCTTCGGCTTCGAGCTCGGCCCGGAGATCGACAAGCCGGAGAAGCGGGCCAGGCTGGCCTTTCTGCGCCGGGGGTCCGCGGGGCTGCTGTGAGCCGCCGCTGCCCCGCGTGATTCGCTGACCCCCATGACGAGCGACACCACCGTCACGGTGACCACCTGGTATCTGGAGCAGACCTCCCCGGCCGATCTGCGTCCGGCCGCCGAGCCCGGCGGTGACATCCGGATCGTGCGGGCCGAGGTCCCGTCCCCGGAGTTCAGCCGGTATCTGTACGCCTCCGTGGGCGGGGACATCCGGTGGACGGACCGGCTCTCGATGTCGTACGCCCAGTGGCAGGAGGTGCTCGCCAGGCCGGGCACCGAGACCTGGGTGGCGTACGAGCGGGGCACCCCGGCCGGCTATGTGGAGCTGTGCGCGCACGACGACGGCGCCGTGGAGATCATGTACTTCGGGCTGATCCCGGCCTTCCGCGGCAGGCGGATCGGCGGCCATCTGCTGACGTACGGCATCCGGCGGGCCTGGGACCTCGCCGACCGCACCCCGGGGCGCGCGGCGACCGAGCGGGTCCGGGTGCACACCTGCAGCAAGGACGGCGCCCACGCGATGGACAACTACCTGAGCCGCGGCTTCCGGCTCTTCAGGACCGAGACCGGGGAAGAGCCGGACGTCGAGACGCCGGGGCCGTGGCCGGGCGCGGACGCCTGACACCGGCCGCACCGGCCCTGGCATCCGGTCCGCACCGGCCGTGGCTTCCGGCCCGCACCGGCCGTGGCAACCGGCCGTGGCATCCGGTCCGCACCGGCTCGGCGCGGGCGGCCCGCACCGAGTGACGGGCACCACACCGTCCCACGATGCGGGACCATCTCGTCCAAATATTGGATAGTAGTGGACTGGCGCGAGATCGCCGTGACACGCTTCCGTCATGTCTGGAACTGGAATTGCCTTGGTGAGTCGACGCCACGTCGATCTCGGCCGCATGTCCAGCGCCATCTGTCCGGCGCGCTGATCTCCACCAGCCACGCCGTTTTCCCGCCGTCCCCGTCGTAGCGGACGAGCGAAGCCCCCCGCTGGGGTCCTGCAATCCCACCGCCACTGCGCCCTGCCCTGAACAGGCAGGCCGCTGGGGTCCCTTCAGCTTGATCAACCGCCCCCTTGAGCCGCCACAGAAGGACGAAGCATCATGGCCGCCACCCCTGGAACGCCCCCGCCAGCCACGCCCCGACGCAAAGTGACCCGGCACCGCGGCGAAGGCCAGTGGGCCAAGGGCCACTTCACCCCGCTGAACGGCAATGAGCAGGCCAAGAAGGACGACGACGGTCTCAATGTGCGGACACGCATTGAGACGATCTACTCCAAGCGCGGATTCGACTCCATCGACGGCGGCGATCTGCGCGGCCGGATGCGCTGGTGGGGTCTCTACACCCAGCGCGAGCAGGGCATCGACGGCGGCAAGACCGCGGTGCTCGAACCGGAGGAGCTGGACGCCGAGTTCTTCATGATGCGGGTACGCATCGACGGCGGCCGCCTCACCACGGAGCAGCTGCGCGTCATAGGTGAGATCTCGCAGGAGTTCGCCCGCGGCACCGCCGACCTCACCGACCGGCAGAACATCCAGTTCCACTGGATCCGGATCGAGGACGTCCCGGAGATCTGGCGGCGCCTTGAGGCAGTCGGCCTCTCCACCACCGAGGCATGCGGTGACACCCCCCGTACGATCCTCGGCTCCCCGGTGGCCGGCGTCGCCGAGAACGAGATCATCGACGGCACCTGGGCCATCGACGAGATCAACCGCCGCTTCATCGGCAACCCGGCGTTCTCCAACCTGCCGCGGAAGTTCAAGACCGCGATCTCCGGCTCCCCGCAGCTCGATGTGGCGCACGAGATCAACGACATCGCGTTCGTCGGTGTCGACCACCCCGACCACGGTCCGGGCTTCGACCTGTGGGTCGGCGGCGGGCTCTCCACCAACCCGAAGCTCGGTGTCAGGCTCGGCGCCTGGGTGCCGCTGGACGAGGTGCCCGACGTCTTCGAGGGCGTCATCTCGATCTTCCGCGACTACGGCTACCGCCGGCTGCGCACCCGAGCCCGGCTGAAGTTCCTGGTCGCCGACTGGGGCCCGGAGAAGTTCCGGCAGATCCTGGAGGACGAGTACCTCCAGCGGAAGCTGACGGACGGTCCCGCGCCCGAGCAGCCCGCCGATGTCTGGCGCGATCACCTCGGGGTGCACAAGCAGCGCGACGGCCGCTTCTACATCGGGTTCGCGCCCCGCGTCGGGCGGGTGGACGGCACCACCCTGACGAAGATCGCCGAGCTGGCCGACGCACACGGCTCCGGGCGGCTGCGGACCACCGCCGAGCAGAAGATGATCGTGCTGGACATCGAGGAGTCGCAGGTCGAATCGGCGGTCTCCGCTCTCGAAGCGCTCGACCTCAAGGTCAACGCCTCGCCGTTCCGCCGCTCCACGATGGCCTGCACCGGCATCGAGTTCTGCAAGCTGGCGATCGTCGAGACCAAGGCGCGCGGCGCCCTGCTCATCGATGAACTGGAGCGCAGGATCCCGGAGTTCGACGAGCCGATCACCATCAACATCAACGGCTGCCCCAACGCCTGCGCCCGGATCCAGGTAGCCGACATCGGCCTCAAGGGCCAGCTGATGCTGGACGGCGACGGCAACCAGGTCGAGGGCTTCCAGGTCCACCTGGGCGGTGCGCTGGGTCTCGACGCGGGGTTCGGCCGCAAGGTCCGCGGGCTGAAGGTCACCGCGGACGAGCTGCCCGACTACGTCGAGCGGGTGCTGAAGAACTTCCGGGCCGAGCGTGCCGAGGGCGAGCGCTTCGCCACCTGGGCCGCACGCGCGGACGCGGAGTCGCTCTCGTGAGCGAGCGTGCGGCGCCCTTCTTCTGCCCGTACTGCGGCGACGAGGACCTGCGCCCCAACGAGACGGGGCACGGCGCCTGGGAATGCGCGGCATGCAACCGCGCATTCCAGCTGAAGTTCCTCGGGCTGCTGGCCCGCGGACTCCAGCAGCACGCCAACGGCGTTGAAGGGGACGGGATATGACCACCATGCAGGAAACCGAGGATCCGAAGGCCCTCGCCGAGCGCGCGGGCCGCGAACTGGAGGATGCGTCGCCCCTGGAGATCCTCACCTGGGCCGCCGACACCTTCGGCAAGCGCTTCTGCGTGACCTCCTCCATGGAGGACGCGGTCGTCGCCCATCTGGCCTCCCGTGCTTTCCCCGGCGTCGATGTCGTCTTCCTCGACACCGGCTACCACTTCCCCGAGACCATCGGCACCCGGGACGCGGTGGAAGCCGTGATGGACGTCAACGTCATCACCCTGCTGCCCTGGCAGACCGTCGCCGAACAGGACGCCGAGTACGGCCCCCGGCTGCACGACCGGGACCCCGACCTGTGCTGCGCGCTGCGGAAGGTCAAGCCTCTCGAGGACGGGCTGAAGAACTACTCGGCCTGGGCGACAGGGCTGCGCCGCGACGAGTCCCCCACCCGGGCGGGCACCCCCGTCGTCGGCTGGGACGAGAAGCGCCAGAAGATCAAGGTCTCGCCGATCGCCCGCTGGACGCAGGACGACGTGGAGGCGTACGTGGCCGAGCACGGCGTGCTCACCAACCCGCTGCTGATGGACGGATACCCCTCCATCGGCTGCGCACCGTGCACCCGGCGGGTCGCGGAGGGCGAGGACGCCCGCGCCGGCCGCTGGGCCGGCCGGAACAAGACCGAGTGCGGGCTGCACGGCTGATGACGAAGGATCAGGAGAACGAGATGACGACGGACCAGGGAGCCACTGTCTGGCTCACCGGTCTGCCGAGCGCGGGCAAGACCACCATCGCCCACGAACTCGCGGACACCCTCCGCGGCGAGGGCCACCGGGTGGAGGTGCTCGACGGCGACGAGATCCGCGAGTTCCTCTCGGCGGGCCTCGGCTTCAGCCGTGACGACCGGCACACCAACGTCCAGCGGATCGGCTTCGTCGCCGAACTGCTGGCATCCAACGGGGTGAAGGCGCTGGTTCCGGTCATCGCGCCGTACGCGGACAGCCGTGAGGCGGTGCGCAAGCGGCACGCGAGCAACGGCACCGCGTATCTGGAGGTGCATGTCGCGACCCCGGTCGAGGTGTGCTCCGTACGCGATGTGAAGGGCCTGTACGCCAAGCAGGCGGCGGGCGAGATCTCCGGTCTGACCGGGGTGGACGACCCCTACGAGGCACCGGAGACCCCGGACCTGCGCATCGAGTCGCACACCCAGACCGTGCAGGAGTCCGCAGCCGCGCTGCACGCGCTGCTCACCGAGAGGGGCCTGGCCCGATGACGACCGCTGCCACTGTCACCGAAGGTACCGACAGCCCGTTCGCCCTGAGCCACCTGGACGCGCTGGAGTCCGAGGCCGTCCACATCTTCCGCGAGGTCGCGGGCGAGTTCGAGCGGCCGGTGATCCTGTTCTCCGGCGGCAAGGACTCCATCGTCATGCTGCACCTGGCGCTGAAGGCGTTCGCCCCGGCCGCCGTGCCGTTCTCACTGCTGCACGTCGACACCGGGCACAACTTCCCCGAAGTACTGGCCTACCGCGACCGCGTCGTCGCCGAACACGGACTCCGCCTCCACGTGGCCTCCGTCCAGGAGTACATCGACGCCGGGAAGCTCCGCGAGCGCCCCGACGGGCTGCGCAACCCGCTCCAGACCGTCCCGCTCACCGAAGGCATCCAGCAGCACCGCTTCGACGCGGTGTTCGGCGGCGGACGCCGCGACGAGGAGAAGGCCCGCGCCAAGGAACGGGTCTTCTCGCTGCGCGACGAGTTCTCCCAGTGGGACCCCCGCCGCCAGCGCCCCGAGCTGTGGCAGCTCTACAACGGCCGTCACGCACCCGGCGAGCACGTCCGGGTCTTCCCGCTCTCCAACTGGACCGAGCTGGACGTCTGGCAGTACATCGAACGCGAGAAGATCGACCTCCCGCAGATCTACTTCGCGCACGAGCGTGAGGTCTTCAAGCGCTCCGGCATGTGGCTCACCCCCGGTGAGTGGGGCGGCCCCAAGGACACCGAGCACGTCGAGACCCGCCAGGTGCGCTACCGCACCGTCGGCGACATGTCCTGCACCGGCGCCGTCGACTCCGACGCCACCACGCTCGACGCCGTCATCACCGAGATCGCCGCGTCCCGGCTGACCGAACGGGGCGCGACCCGCGCCGACGACAAGATGTCCGAGGCCGCGATGGAAGACCGCAAGCGCGAGGGGTACTTCTAAATGACCACGTCAACCGCCCAGTCCGCCGAGCAGCTCTCGGCGACCACGCTGCTGCGCTTCGCCACCGCGGGCTCCGTCGACGACGGCAAGTCCACCCTGGTCGGACGGCTGCTGCACGACTCCAAGTCGATCTTCACGGATCAGCTCGAAGCCGTCGAGCAGGCATCCATAGGCCGGGGCCAGGAAGCCCCCGACCTGGCCCTGCTCACCGACGGGCTGCGCGCCGAGCGCGAGCAGGGCATCACCATCGATGTCGCCTACCGCTACTTCGCCACCCCCCGCCGCCGGTTCATCCTCGCCGACACCCCCGGCCATGTGCAGTACACCCGCAACATGGTCACCGGCGCCTCCACCGCCGAACTCGCCGTGGTGCTGGTAGACGCCCGCAACGGCGTCGTCGAACAGACCCGCCGCCACGCCGCCGTCGCCGCCCTGCTGCGCGTCCCGCACGTCGTACTCGCCGTCAACAAGATGGACCTGGTCGACTACGCGGAGCCGGTGTTCGCCGCCATCGCCGAGGAGTTCACCGCGTACGCGGCCTCGCTCGGCGTCCCGGAGATCACCGCGATCCCGATCTCCGCGCTGGCCGGTGACAATGTGGTGGAGCCCTCCGCCCACATGGACTGGTACGGCGGCCCGACCGTCCTCGAACACCTGGAGACGGTCCCCTCAAGCCACGACCTCACGGGCTGCAAGGCCCGCTTCCCCGTCCAGTACGTCATCCGTCCGCAGACCGCCGAACACCCCGACTACCGCGGGTACGCGGGCCAGATCGCCTCGGGCGCGCTGCGGGTCGGCGACGCCGTCACCGTGCTGCCTTCGGGCCGTACGTCGACGATCGCCGGCATCGACGTCCTGGGGCAGAGCGCGGACATCGCGTGGGCCCCGCAGTCCGTGACCGTACGGCTCACCGACGATCTGGACATCTCGCGCGGCGACCTGATCGCACCGACCGAGCACGCCCCGGTGCCGACGCAGGACGTCCTGGCGACCGTCTGCCATGTGGCCGACTCGGCGCTGTCGGTGGGCCAGCGGGTCCTGCTCAAGCACACCACCCGCACGGTCAAGGCCATCGTCAAGGACATCCCGTCCCGGCTGACCCTGGACGACCTGTCCCAGCACCCGGCGCCCGGCCGGCTGGTCGCCAACGACATCGGCCGGGTCGTCATCCGTACCGCGGAGCCGCTGGCGCTCGACGCGTACGCGGACTCCCGGCGCACCGGCTCCTTCCTGCTGATCGACCCGGCCGACGGCACCACGCTGGCCGCCGGGATGGCGGGCGACGCCTTCGCCGCCACGGCGCAGACCGCGGCGGAGGCGGACGTGACCGCGCAGGACGAGACCGGGTGGGACTTCTAGCCATGGCCCTGCGTGTCCTGGACATCTACGCCACCTTCGCGAAGGAGGGCGGCCGCATCGGCAGCGGCGCCCTCGGCAGTGGGCAGGGCGGGGTCGGGCGATGTGCGTGAAGGCGTACGCGCACTGCCTGCGCGCCCGGACAGCCCACTCGCCGCGCCCCGCCCGGCGAAGACCCGCACACCAAGCCGACCGCCCGGCGGTGTCCTGAGGGACACCCGCACCGGGCCACCGAGAGGAAAACCTCCCGTGCCTGCCACTCTCCCCCTGCGCCGCAGCCTCGCGGCCGCCGCCGCCCTCCCGCTGCTGGCCGTGGCGCTCACCGCCTGCGGCTACGGATCGGACAAGGCCAAGGACGACCCGGGCAAGTCCCAGGTCGCCGCGGGGGCCAAGAAGCTCTCCGCCGACTCGGTGAAGATCGGCTACTTCCCGAACCTCACCCACGCCACCGCGCTGGTCGGCGACCAGCAGGGGATATTCCAGAAGGAGCTGGGCGGGACCCGGCTCAAGGTCTCCACCTTCAACGCGGGCCCCTCCGAGATCGAGGCGCTCAACTCCGGCTCGATCGACATCGGCTGGATCGGCCCGTCCCCGGCGATCAACGGCTACACCACGTCCCAGGGCAAGAGCCTGCGCATCATCGGCGGCTCCGCCTCCGGCGGGGTCAAGCTGGTGGTCAACCCGAAGAAGATCAAGTCCCTGGACGACGTCAAGGGCAAGAAGATCGCCACCCCGCAGCTCGGCAACACCCAGGACGTGGCGTTCCTCAACTGGATCGCGAGCAAGGGCTGGAAGACCGACGCCACCAGCGGCAAGGGTGATGTCTCCGTCGTCCGCACGGACAACAAGGTCACCCCGGACGCCTACGCCTCCGGTTCCATCGACGGCGCGTGGGTGCCCGAGCCGACCGCGTCCAAGCTGGTGCAGCAGGGCGGCAAGGTACTGCTCGACGAGAGCGACCTGTGGCCGCAGAAGAAGTTCGTGATCACGAACATCGTGGTGTCGCAGAAGTTCCTCAAGGAGCACCCGGACGTCGTCGAGGCCGTGCTGCGCGGTTCGGTGAACACCAACGCCTGGATCAAGGCCCACCCGGACGCGGCGAAGGCATCCGCCAACGCCGCGCTGAAGAAGCTGTCCGGCAAGGCGCTGCCCGCCGATGTGCTGGACCCCGCGTGGAAGTCCATCCAGACCACCGACGACCCGCTCGCGGCGACGCTCAGCACGGAGGCGGACCACGCGGTCAAGGCGGGGCTGCTGCAGAAGCCCGATCTCAAGGGCATCTACGACCTGCGGCCGCTCAACAAGGCCCTGAAGGCCGCCGGCCGCCCGTCCGTCTCCGATGCCGGTCTCGGCGTCAAGTAAGCCCGGATCCAGACCCGTTCCCAGGAGGTGACGACCATGGCCACAGCACTCGCCAAGTCCGACGACCGGACCGATGTGACACACGCGGCCCGTATCGGCCACGTCTCGAAGTCCTTCGGCGGACCCGCCGGGCAGCTCGTCCTCGACGACATCACCCTCGACGTCGCGCCGGGCGAGTTCGTCACGCTCCTGGGGGCGTCCGGCTGCGGCAAGTCCACGCTGCTCAATCTGGTGGCCGGACTCGACGCACCGTCGTCGGGGACCATCGCGACCCCGGGCGGCCGGCCCGCCCTGATGTTCCAGGAGCACGCGTTGTTCCCGTGGCTGACCGCGGGCAAGAACATCGAACTCGCCCTGCGGCTGCGGGGCGTGCCCAAGGCCGACCGGCGGGACGAGGCACAGCGGCTGCTCGCCCTCGTACGGCTGGACGGCGCCTACGCCAAGCGGGTGCACGAGCTGTCCGGCGGGATGCGCCAGCGGGTGGCGCTGGCGCGCGCACTCGCCCAGGACAGCCAACTGCTCCTGATGGACGAGCCGTTCGCCGCGCTCGACGCCATCACCCGCGATGTGCTGCACGACGAACTGACCCGGATCTGGCGCGAGACGAGCGTCTCCGTCCTCTTCGTCACCCACAACGTGCGCGAGGCGGTGCGGCTCGCCGAGCGGGTGGTGCTGCTGTCCTCGCGGCCCGGCCGGGTGGCGCGCGAGTGGACGGTGGACATTCCGCATCCGCGCCGGATCGAGGACTCCGCGGTGGCGGAGCTCTCGGTGGAGATCACTGAACAACTGCGTGGGGAGATCCGCCGACATGGCCAACACTGACGTCAAAGCGGACGAGCTGGCCGGGCTCGAAGCGGGCCTGGACGCGCTCGACACCGTACGGGTGGACCGGGTCCCGGTCCGCCAGGTGCTGGTGGGGAAGGTACTGCCGCCGGTAGTGGCCGTGGTGCTGGTCCTGGTCGTCTGGCAGATCCTGATCTGGGCGAAGGTCACCGACAGCTACAAGCTGCCCTCGCCCGGCCAGGTGTGGGGCGAGGTGTCCGACGCCTGGGCGCAGGGCACCCTGCTGGGCTACATCTGGACGAGCATCTCGCGCGGACTGCTGGGCTTCCTGCTGGCCCTGGTGATCGGCACCCCGCTGGGGCTGCTGGTGGCCCGGGTGAAGTTCGTCCGGGCGGCGATCGGCCCGATCCTCTCGGGCCTCCAGTCCCTGCCGTCGGTCGCCTGGGTGCCGCCCGCGGTGATCTGGCTGGGGCTCAACGACACGATGATGTACGCGGTGATCCTGCTGGGCGCCGTCCCCTCGATCGCCAACGGCCTGGTCTCCGGCATCGACCAGGTGCCGCCGCTCTATCTGCGGGCCGGCCGTACGCTCGGCGCGTCGGGTCTGCGCGGCACCTGGCATGTGGTGCTGCCCGCGTCACTGCCCGGATATCTGGCGGGCCTGAAGCAGGGCTGGGCGTTCTCCTGGCGGTCGCTGATGGCCGCGGAGATCATCGCGTCCTCGCCCGATCTGGGCATCGGTCTCGGCCAGTTGCTCGAGCAGGGCCGGGAGACCAGCAGCATGTCGATGGTCTTCCTGGCGATCTTCCTGATCCTCATCGTCGGGATCGCCATCGACCTGCTCATCTTCAGCCCGCTGGAGCGGCGTGTGCTGCGCAGCCGCGGGCTGCTGGTCCGGAGCTGAGCCGGGATGTACGACGACCGCCCGGTACTCCTCGTCGTCGCGCACGGCAGCCGTGATCCCCGGCATGCCGCGACCGTGCGCGCGCTGACCCGGCGGGTGCGGTCGCTGCGTCCCGGGGTGCGGGTGGAGACGGCGTTCCTGGACTTCGCGGCGCCTTCGGTGCCGGAGGTGCTGGCACGGCTGGCGTCCGAGGGCGTACGGGACGTGCTGGCCCTCCCGCTCCTGCTGACCCGGGCCTTCCACGCCAAGTGGGACATCCCCGGGGTGCTGCGCGAGGCCCCGGCCGGGATGCGGGTGCGCCAGGCTGAGGTGCTGGGCCCCTCCCCGCTGCTGCTGGCCGCGCTGGAACGCCGGCTGTACGAGGCGGGGCTGACCCCGTCCCGTAAACGCTCGACGGGGCTGGTCCTGGCCTCGGCGGGCTCCACCGACCCGGAGGCGATCGCAGTGATCGCTGAAATTGCGCGGGAGCTGCGGCACACCGGTTGGTGCGCCGTGCGGCCTGCGTTCGCCTCCGCTGCCCTGCCCCGTACCGAGGACGCGGTACGGGAGCTGCGGGCCTCGGGTGTCGCACACGTCGCGGTGGCGCCGTACGTCATCGCGCCCGGCAGGCTGCCGGACCGTATCGAGGCGGGGGCCCGCGCGGCCGGCGCGGATGTGCTCTCCGGTGTGCTGGGCGCCTGCGGTGAGCTGGCCCGGCTGCTGCTGGCCAGGTACGACGAGGCGCGGGTGCTTGAGCCTGCGGCACTGAGCGCCTGACCGCTGTCCGACCTGCCGGGGGCCGTGCCGGGCGGGCACGGTGTGCGGTGCCCGCCCGGGTGCTCGTGCCCGTACTCCGCTACCGCGCCTCGGTGGTCGCCGTGACGGTGGCCGCCGGGCCCGCACCCGCCGCGGTGACGGAGGCGACTGTCACGGTGTACCGGGTGCCGGGCTTGAGCCCGCCGATGACGCGGAACATCCCCTTGCCCGACGGCTGTCCGACCATCGCGTCCCGGCCGGTGACCTCGATGGTGCGGCCGTCGGAGACCGTCAGCCGGTAGCCGATGACCTTGGCGTCTCCCATGGTCCGGGGCGGTGTCCAGGCGAGGGTCGCGGCCGTCGCCCCGGTACGGAGCTTCGGGCCGGTCGGCGCGTCGGGAAGCACGGTGGCGGCCGTCGGCGTGAGCGGTGCGGACGCCAGGGACGGCGCACTGCTCCCGTGGGCGTTGGCCGCGGTGACGGTGACGGTGAAGGGGCCGCCGCCGGCGGGGAGTCCGCCGATACGGATGTAGGCGAGCCGCTGGTAGTCGGCCGCCGTCACGGTCCGCCGCGCGGCCTCGGTGCCGTCCGGCCGCAGAGCGTGCGCGGTGTAGCTGCGGACCGGTGAACCGCCGTCGGCGAAGGTTGGGTTGAAGATCGCGTACAGGGCATCGGCACCTGCCGTGCTGGTGCCGGCCCGGGACGGCGCCTCGGGTACGGAGACCGCTCCCGCGGTGCGGCCGAGCACACCCCGGTAGGCGGGCTCGATGCCCGCGGCGGCGACGATGGCTGCGGGGGCGTCCGACGGGGAGGCCATGATGTGGTTGCCGGTCGTGACCAGGCCCTTGTTGTCGCCGTCTGCGGTGCCTTCCTCCCACCAGTTGTCCTTGACGAGCGTCGGGTCGTTGTTGCCGAGCTGGTCGCGGTAGTCGGTGTGGCGGCTGGCGACATTGGCGTACGAAGCGCCGTAGAGCACGTTGTCCTCGACGGTCTCGTAGGTGCAGCCGTTGTCGGTGTAGACGCTCTTGCCCAGGCCCCACTGACCGTGGATGACGTTGCCGGTGACCTTCTCGCCGTCGGCCAGGGACGTGCCCGTCAGGCCCTGGGTGTAGATCCCGCCGCCGTCGTCGAACATCTGCATGTAGTCGAAGATCAGGTTGTCGCTCACCGTGTTGTCGTGGCTGGGGTTGGGGGTCGCGGGTGAGCCGATCTTGTCGGGCCAGCCGCCCCAGCCCATCGAGACGGCGCTGTAGCCGAGGTGGTCGAGCTGGTTGTGCGCGATGGTGTTGTGCTGGGTGTATCCGTTGAGGATGCCGACCGAGCCGTGGAACTCGCGCGGCAGGGCGTACAGATGGTTGTCCGTCACCTCGACGTGGTCGGCGGGGGTACGGCCGTCGACTCCGCCGATCTCCAGGCCGTTGCCCGAGATGTCGGTGAAGGTGTTGCCGCGCACCTTGGAGTCACTGGTTCCGGTGCCCAGTTGCAGGCCGGCGGCGCCGAGGTGGGTGAAGTCGTCGTCACTGAACTCGATGCGCGTGCCGTAGGTGAAGGAGACGTTCCCCGGCATCGGGGTCCAGGAGGCGAACGGGCAGGTGCCGCCCTCGACGAATCCGCACAGCCCCTGGGTGGCCCAGCCGTTCGCACCGGTGATGGTGTAGCCGGCCTGGATCTCGGAGAAGCCCTCGGGTGTGGACGGGGTCAGCCAGGTCGCGTAGCTGAACCGCACCCCTCGGAAGGTGACGTCGTGGACCGGGGCGGATGCGGTGCCCCGCCCGTCGACCAGCTTCTGTGCGGCGGCGGCCTCGACGTCCGCGTGCCGGATGTCCTCCCCCTTGCGCGGGAGGTAGTAGACGGTGCGGGCCGTGCGGTCCAGGTACCACTCGCCGGGCTGGTCGAGCAGTTCGTAGGCGTTCTCGATGTACGACGCCTTGCCGTTGTTGGTGAGGTGCCCGGGGCCGACCATGGAGACGGTGCGCCCGGGGACGTCCGGGAACTCCACCCGCTTGTTGGAGTTGTCCCAGCAGGGCTGGACCATGGTGAGGGTGGTGCCCTTGGCGGAGGCTATCCGGCAGCGGGGTTCGGTCCACTGGCCCAGGCCGTTGCGTTCGACGTTCCAGAGCTCCTCGCCGCTCGAGTAGACGAATTCGGCGTCCGACGGGTGGCGCCAGTGGGCGATGGTGTCCGCGGTCGTGGTGTAGCCGGCCGGTGTGGCCGTCAGCCCGACGGGCACTTCACCGCGGGCACGCTGGGCCCTGACCCCGTCGACGTACAGCTGGCGGGTGTCGGTGAGTCCCTGGGGCGCGGGCGCCGAGTAGAGGCCGGGGCGCCCGTGGACCGGCTGCCAGCCCTGGACCTTCTTGCCGCCGCTGATGACGGTGGAGCCGGTGCCCTGCCAGATGATCCGGTGGCCGTCGTGCCCGGAGTCCCTGGCGTCGAGGACGAGCGGCCGCGCCGTGCGGTAGGTACCGGAGGCGAGGTGGACGGTGAGATCCCCGTGGTGGTGGGCGGACCTCGTCCGGGCCAGGTCACGGGCGCGCTGAAGGGTTCTGACGGGGCGGCGGGCGGTGCCCTGGGCGTGGTCGTCACCGGACGGGGTCACATACACGTCCGCCGAGTGCGAACCGGCGGAGCCGCGGTCACCGGGGTCGGCTCCGGCCGCGGTCACGCTGCCAGGGACGCCGAGCGCCAGGACGGCGGAGAGAGCCGCGACGAGCGTGGCTCTTCGGGGTGCGAGCATCTTCCCTCCCATGGAATCAGGTTCATAAGGCAGGAGAAAGGTAGGAGGGTTGAGATGCAACGGTCAACGGACTGGACAGGAATGACAGAAATGCCTGCCGGACACGGGTAATCGGCGTCAGGTCATCGGAGGACTGGCTTCGGAGGCCATCGGAGGGCTCCGGGGCCGTCAGGGATGTGCGTGACGTGCCCGGCCGGCCGGACCCGCGGCGCGGCCGGCTGCGCTACGGCACGCACGAGCCCGGCATGTGCGGGAGCGGAGGCCGGGCTCGTGCTCCGGCCCGTGCGGGAGCGGAGGCCGGGGCCGCGGCCGGAAGCCGGAGGACGGGGGGCCGGAGGCCGGGGGCCGGGGTCCGGTAGCCGGGACCGGAATCGCGAGCCGGGAGCCGGGAGTCGGGGGTGGTCGCGCTCAGTGCCGGGTTTCGTCGGCCACCAGGGCGGCCAGCTCCGCGGCGGGCATGGAGCCGGCGGGCCGGTGCTCTCGGGCGAAGGCGTTGGCCACCCGCTGGAGTACGGCGTTCACCGGGGTCGGCACCCCGTACTCCCGTCCGAGCAGGGCGATCTCACCGTTCAGATAGTCGGCCTCGATCGTGCCCGTCCCCCGGCTGAGGCTCTGCCAGGAGGAACCGCCGCCGCGCGGCTGCCCGTCGACCGGCAGCAGGGTGATCTTGTCGCCGCGGGTCCGCCGCTGCTCATCGGCGCTCGCGGCCTCGATCCCGGCTGCCGCGTAGACCGCGTGCCCCTCGGCCTCCGCCTGCTCCAGGAGCTGCTCCATGATGGCGTCCGCCGCCGGGTCGGTGCCGTGGAGACCGCAGGCCGCCTGGAGTGAATTGGCCAGGTTCGAGAGGAGTTTGGCGTACTTCCAGCGCATCACGTCGGCGACGACCGGCGCCTCGAACGGGGCCTTCTCCAGATCCGCCGAGATCTGCCGGGCGGTGCTGTCCGTGCCCGAAGGGCAGCGGCCGATGTGCAGTATCCCGGTGAGCGGTGAACCGGCGGCGGCGACCGAGCCCGGTTCCAGGAAGGTCGCGGGCAGCCAGACGCACATGCCGTACACCTGGCGGAAGCGGCGCAGCGCGAGGCGTTCGCTCTCCACGCCGTTCTGTGCGCAGACCAGCGGAAGCACCTCGGCGGCGGTCGCGCCGGTGCCGGACACCGGGCGCGGGCCCCACGCGTCGAGCGCCGCGACACTGTCCTGCGTCTTCACCGTCAGGACCAGGACGTCGTCGGGGCGCAGTTCCACCGCGTCGGGCCCGTCGGCGACCGGCAGTGCGAGTGTGCGGGAGCCGTCGGGCGTCGCGATCCGCAGTCCGCCGTCCCGCAGTGCCGCGTAGTGCGCCCCGCGGGCCACCAGGACCACTTCGCTGCCGCTCTCGGACAGCAGCCCGCCGATGGTGCCGCCCACGGCACCGGCCCCGATGATGATGTAGCGCATACCGGGACTCTGGCACACCCTCTCGGTGCGGGTCCATGATCCATGACACCTTCCGGGCGGCCCCGGGCAGGAAGGTAGGATCCGGTACATCGGTCCGGACACGATTACCGCCGACCAGCTCGAACGGGCGCTCTCCCTGACCGGGACCGCCTCGGTGCAGAACCGCCCCCTCCCGCCGACCGCGCGCCGGCGGGCACCCGGGGCGGACATACGGACGGACGGTGCGCGCGACGCGCGGCCCCGCCTCTCTGCCCCGGTTCCCGCTGTCCCTACGGCGCACCGGCCGGCGAGGCCCATCGGTTCTCACCCGGTCGTGAGCTGCGTCTGGCCGAGAAAGAGATGAAGGAGCTGAACGACCTGTGAGCACCGTCGTGATCCGTGCGGACGACGTCGACTTCGTACGGGACGGGAACCTGCTGCTCGACTCGGTCTCGCTGACCGTGCACAGCGGGGAGCACTGGGCCCTGCTCGGCGCCAACGGCGCGGGCAAGTCCACCCTGCTCGGGCTGCTGGGCGCGGTGACGCACCCCACCCGCGGGACGGTGGAGATCCTCGGGCGGACGCTCGGCCGGGTGGATCTGCGGGAGCTGCGTTCCCACCTGGGGCACATCAACCCGCGCCATCCGCTGCACTCCCCGCTGCGGGTCCGCGATGTCGTCCTGACCGGGCTCACCAACTCCATCGAGCCGGTGCCGCGCTGGTCGCCGACCGGGGAACAGCTCAAGCGGGCCGACCGGCTGCTGACCATGCTGGGCATGGGCGGCGAGAAGGCCGAGTCGCGCTGGCCGACGCTCTCGCAGGGGGAGCGCGGGCGGACCCTCATCGCGCGTGCGCTGATGCCGAGTCCCCGTCTCGTCCTGCTCGACGAACCGGCCACCGGCCTCGACCTGGCCGCCCGTGAGCAGCTGCTGACCAGCCTGGACGAGCTGCGCGCCGAGCACCCGGAGCTGGCGACGATCCTGGTCACCCACCATCTGGAGGAGCTGCCCGCGTCCACGACGCACGCGATGCTGCTGCGCGACGGCGCGTGCCTGGGCTCGGGGCCGGCGGACGACGTGCTCACCACGGATCAGGTCAGCAAGTGCTTCGACCATCCGGTGCGGATCACCCGCACGGACGGCCGGTGGGCGGCCCGTTCGGAGCGGGCCGCCCGGCACTGACAGCGGGCCGGGGCTCTCCGGTCAGCCCGCGGTCAGCTCCGCCAGCTTGAGCACGGTGTTCCAGTTGCGGGAGGTGCCGGTGATGCCCTTGTTCACGGCGGGCCTGTTCAGTGCCTCGGCGAGCTTGGAGCGGCCGAGCCCGTCCGGGGCGTACAGATACAGCACCCGGTCGCCGAGCCTGAACTCCTCGGGCAGATAGGCCCGCTGGTCGAGGGCGGCGAACCGCTCGGGCCCCACCGGGCCGGAGAAGAAGGTGACGTGCAGCTGCTTGCCCTGGAGCTCCGCCGCCGGGAACGGACATCCGTCGGCCACGGCCCGCAGATAGGCACCGCTGCGGACGAGGCAGTCCACCGTGAAGCCGAAGCGGTCCTCGATGGCCTTCTCCACCGAGGCCGCCAGTCCTTCCTCGCCGGCCGTGTCACTGCTGAAGGCGGCGTTGCCGCTGTTGAGGTACGTACGGACGTCGCCGTGGCCGAGTCCGGTGAGCAGCTCCCTGAGGTCCGCCATCGGGACCTTCCTGGCGCCGCCCACGTTGATCCCGCGCAGCAGTACCGCGTATCTGGTCGTCATGGGACGAACATAGACGGGGGGTCGGACAGCCGGACGGCTACGGGCGGGGCGGCGCGGCCAGTTCGGCCTCGATGAGGTCGGCCGCGCGCCGGGTGCCTCCTTCCGCGGCCATTTCGGCACCGATGTCCGCCAGCCGCCGGGCCACCTCCGGGTCGTCGGCCATGGCCAGTACGGCTTCGCGCAGCGTCGCCTCGGTGGCGTCGGCCATCGGTACGTGCCGGGCCACGCCGAGGGACTGGAGCATGTCGGCGTTCGAGAACTGGTCCACGGCCTGCGGGACCGCGACCATCGGCGTCGCCGTGGCCAGCCCCTCCTGGCTGCCGCCCGCGCCCGCGTGGGTGATGAAGGCGTCTGCCTGCCGGAGCACGGACAGCTGCGGTACCCAGCGCACCACGTCGAAGTTGGCAGGGACCCGGCCCAGTTCGGACTCGTCCACGTACTTGCCGATCTGGAGCACCACATGCCAGCCGGGCAGGTCGCCGAAGGCCGCGATGCACTCACGGTAGAAGCCGGGCTGCTTGGTGAAGGTCGAGCCGAGCGAGACGAGCAGCACCTTCTCGGCGCCCGCGGGACGCCGCCACTCGCCCTGGTCCCTGCGGTCGCCCTGGCAGGCGCCGACGAAGGTGTATCTGGTCTCGTCCACGCGGCCGCCGTTGGGCTGCATCGCGCGCGGGATGAGGACGATGCTGCGGCGGGGGCGGCCGACGAACGGGTCGGGGTGCTCGTCGATGCCGTTCTCCCGCAGCCAGGCGTGGAAGCGGGCGTAGTAGGCCCGGCCCCGCTCGGTCGCCATGAGCTGGGCGGTCATCGGCTCGCCGACCTCCTCCTCGTACCCCTGCCAGGCCACCAGGTTCGGGGAGAGCGAGACATCGGGGATGTTCCAGCGGCGGGAGAGCACGATCGCCGGGTAGGAGGTGATGTCGTGCACGATCAGATCGGGTACGCCCACCCCGTCCGGTCCTTCGTGGGCCTCGATGAGCTGCGGCAGGGCGGCGATGGCGTCGCGGAGGAACGGCTCGATGTTGTCGATCACCTCGGTGCCCCACGCCTCGGGATCGTCGTCGGTGGGCAGTGTCGATGTGTAGACAACGGGCTCGGCGCCGGTCTCCGCGACCTTCCCGGCGAACGACTCCGGGATCGCGTACGTGACGCGGTGGCCGCGGGCGACGAGTTCCCTGATCACTTCCAGGCTCGGGTTCACATGCCCCGCGGCCGCGATGGAGAACATGGCGATATGGGCACGCTTCGGTGAGTTCATGCCACGACGGTAAGCGAGACGATACGTCTCGTGCAACTTATTTCGGCGGAGCACAGCCCCCCCTCGGATGACGGGCCCCGCCTGCGCGGATGCGAAACTTGGCCCGTTCCGAACGAGAGCGGGAGACACCACATGGACGAGGCAACGGCGCGGGACATACTGCGGACGGCCGGTCTGGCACCGGACGCGGAGCTGCTGGCGCTGGGCGAGAACGCGGTCTTCGCGGACGGCGGGCTCGTCATCAAGGTGGGCCGGGCCCCGGAACTGCTGGAACGGGCGGAACGCGAACTGTCCGTGGCGGGCTGGCTCGCGGATGCGGGCGTCCCCGCGGTGCGCGCGGCCGAGCCGTCGCCCCGGCTGGTCGACGGCCACCCGGTCACCCTCTGGCACCGGCTGCCGGAAGCGGTCCGCCCGGCCGGGCCCGCGGACCTCG
>NZ_JAAGLN010000135.1 GCF_010548145.1 Streptomyces sp. SID10853 | reverse complement strand
AGCTGGCCAAGGACATCGGCATCGACCTGACCACGGTCGCGCCGACGGGCGCGGACGGGGTCATCACCCGCGAGGACGTCCACGCGGCCGCCGCTCCTGCGGCGCAGGAACCGGCGCCGCAGGCCGCCGCGGAACCGGCTGCGGCCGCCCCGGCGGTGGCAGCCCCTGCGGTCTCCTCCGACGCCGCCCGGGAAACCCGTATCCCCGTCAAGGGCGTACGGAAGGCCACCGCGCAGGCCATGGTCGGCAGTGCTTTCACCGCGCCGCACGTCACCGAGTTCGTCACGGTGGACGTCACCCGCACGATGAAGCTCGTCGCCGAGCTGAAGACCGACAAGGCGTTCGAGGGGCTGCGGGCCAACCCGCTGCTGCTGATCGCCAAGGCGCTGCTGGTCGCGATCAAGCGGAACCCGGAGGTCAACTCCGCCTGGGACGAGGCCGCCCAGGAGATCGTCCAGAAGCACTACGTCAACCTGGGCATCGCCGCGGCCACCCCGCGCGGCCTGCTCGTCCCGAACATCAAGGACGCGCACGCCAAGACGCTGCCCGAGCTGGCCCGTTCGCTCGGCGAGCTGGTCTCGACGGCCCGCGAGGGCAAGACCTCCCCGGCGGCGATGCAGGGCGGGACGGTGACCATCACCAACGTCGGTGTCTTCGGCGTCGACACCGGTACGCCGATCCTCAACCCGGGCGAGTCCGCGATCCTCGCGGTCGGCGCGATCAAGCTCCAGCCGTGGGTCCACAAGGGCAAGGTCAAGCCCCGCCAGGTCACCACGCTGGCGCTCTCCTTCGACCACCGCCTGGTCGACGGTGAACTCGGCTCGAAGGTGCTCGCGGACGTCGCGGCGATCCTGGAGCAGCCGAAGCGGCTGATCACCTGGGCGTAGCGGTGTGAACAGCCGAACGGCCCCCGGACGCGGTGAGCGTGTCCGGGGGCCGTTCGTTGTCGCGGTCCGTGGGCCCCGAGCCGGGGCGGTTACGTGGTGGGCCGCGCCGCGGTGATGCCGGTGAGGACGAGATCGATCCCGGCCAGGAACTGTTCGCGGTCGTCGTGCCCGCGCATCTGGCCCGCGACGGCCCGGGTGAACGGGTAGTCGTCGGGGTCGAGCTGCTCCCACGCCGTCGACACGGAGTCGAGGAACTCGTCGCGGTCCACGCCGAGCCCGGGAGCGGGGCCGCTCGCGCCGTTCGCGGCGTTCTGCCCCGCGGCTCCGAGGATGTAGTGCATCAGCGCGGAGGCCGCTGTGAACCAGCTGCTTTCCGGCACTCCCAGCGCGCGGACCTGCCTGCCGATGCTCTCGAAGATCCGCGGTGCCACCGCACGCCAGGGGCTGCGGGCGAGCTGTACGGCGAGCTGGGCGGCCAGCCACGGGTGCCGGTCGGTCGCGTCGAACAGGCCGAGCGCGACGGCGTGGATCCTCGCCTGCGGTGAGTCCGGGGTCTCGGCGGGCTCGATGGCGAGCGCCTCCGCCACGACGGCGTCGGTCGTGGCGTCGAGCAGCTCGCTCTTGTTCGCCACATGCCAGTAGATCGCCCCGGGCCCGGTGGCCAGACGCCTGCTCAGCGCCCGGAAGGTCAGCCCGCTCTCGCCCTCCGCGTCGAGCAGCTCGACGGCGGTTTCAACGATGCGCTCCCGCGAGAGCGGCTGTCCTCGTCGCTCCGGACGGCGGGTCCTGGTGGCCATGCACACATCCTGACACACGACTGGAACCCCGTTCCAGGTTGACATCTCTGGAACGGTGTTCCAGGCTGATGGTGGAACGACGTTCCAGAGTATGTGGCAGCTTTCCGGAGATGAAGGAGTCACCATGACCACGCACGTCACGATCATCGGCGCCGGGCTGGGCGGCCTGACCCTCGCCCGCGTCCTGCACGTCCACGGCATCCCGGCGACCGTCTACGAGGCGGAAGCCTCGCCGCTGGCCCGCGCACAGGGCGGGATGCTCGACATCCACGAGGACAACGGCCAGCCCGCGCTCCAGGACGCGGGCCTGATGGACGAGTTCCGCGCCCTGATCCTGGAGGGCCGGGAAGCGACGCGGATCCTCACCCCGGACGGGGCCGTGCTCTTCGACGACGACAGTGAGCGTGGCCGCCCCGAGGTGCTCCGCGGTGAGCTGCGCCAGATCCTGCTCGACTCGCTCCCGGCCGGGACCGTCCAGTGGGGCCACAAGGTCAGCCGCGTACGCGCCCTGGGCGAAGGCCGCCACGAGGTGACCTTCGCCGACGGCACCACGGTCGCCACCGGCCTGCTGGTCGGCGCGGACGGCGCGTGGTCGCGGGTCAGGCCGCTGCTCTCCGGTGCGGTGCCCGCGTACACCGGCACGTCGTTCGTCGAGACCTATCTCTACGACGCCGAGACCCGGCACGCGGCCACCGCGAAGGCGGTCGGCGGCGGATCCCTCGCCGTGCTCGCGCCCGGGAAGGGGATCCAGGCCCACCGGGAGAACGGCGGGACCCTCCACACCTATGTGGCGCTCACCCGGCCGCAGGACTGGTTCGCCGCCATCGACTTCACCGATTCCGCCGGGGCGGCCGCGCGGATCGCCGCCGAGTTCGCCGGCTGGGCGCCGGAACTCACCGCGCTGATCACCGACGGCGAGACCGCTCCGGTCCTGCGTATCCTCAACGCGCTGCCGGCCGAGCACCGTTGGGACCGGGTGCCCGGGGTGACCCTGCTCGGCGACGCCGCCCATCTCGCGGCCCCGAACGGCGAGGGCGCCAACCTCGCCATGTACGACGGCGCGGAACTGGGCAAGGCCATCGCCGCGCACCCGGACGACATCGAGACGGCCCTGTACGAGTACGAGCAGGCCCTGTTCCCGCGCAGCGCCGAGGCGGCCAGGGACGGCGAGGCCCTTCACGAGATGCTCTACGGGGACAACGCGCCCCAGGGCCTGATCGACATGTTCACCGGACACGAGTAGGCCCGGCCGGTCCTCGGCCCCGCCGCTACCCGGTTTCCAGGTCGAGCTCGGCCCAGACGGCCTTCCCGACGGTCAGGGTCTGTACGTCCCAACGCGCCGCGACCGTATCGACGATGAGCAGCCCGCGCCCGAACTGATCCCCCGGCTCGGCGACCCGCGGCACCGGCAGCCGCTCCCCGCGCGGATCCGTCACCGCGATCCGCAGGGCCTTGCCGCCGAGTGTGACGTCGACCCGGAACAGCCGGTCCCGCAGACAGCCGTGCAGTACGGCGTTGCCGCAGAGCTCACCCGCCACGAGTGCGGCGTCACCGGCGAGTTCGGGATGACCCCAGTCGGCGACGAGCGAGGCGACACGTCTGCGCGCCAGGGGCACGCTGCGCGGGTACGGGGGGTAGCTGACCTTGTCGTGCCGGACGGTCATGACACGTGCCTCCTCATACGGATACGAGTACGGCGGTGGCATCGCCGCGCCGGCCGGGCAGGCCGGAGCGGTGCACTTCCGCCAACTGGCGCCGCTGTGCGAGCGGTTGAGTACTGACCGTAGCGGTGTGACTCGCTGGGCAGCAAGTTGTTCGGGCAGAAAAATCTCTGCCCTTGTTGTGCTGCGCCCGAGGCGCCAGCAAACTGAAGCGAATTGCGGGGAAGGGACAGCACATGGCCGGTACGAGTCCTGACCGAGGCAGGACGGTCTCCACCGTCCTGGGACGACGTCTCGGGGGTGAGCTGCTACGTATGCGCGAGGCGAGCGACCTGCGCCAGTCGCACGCGGCTGACGCGCTGACGGCGTCCGTCGCGAAGGTCGCAAAGATAGAGCGCGGACTCGTGCCGGTACGCGATCCGGACATCCGGGCGCTGTGCCACCTGTACGGCAACGAAGACCCGGAGGCCGTCAACCGCCTGCTGGCGCTTGCCAGGACGGACCGGGAGCGACGCAAGGCGCATGGATGGTGGAACCAATACCCGCAGCTCCAGGCGATGGGCGAGTACGTGGCGCTGGAGGACATCGCGACCCTTGTGCGTACCTGGCAGCTGGCCGTCGTTCCTGGGCTGCTCCAGACCGCCGACTACGCGCGCGCTCTCGCGGTGGGCAATGGCTCGTGGTCCGACCTTGCCGAGATCGACCCGTTCGTCGAGTCCCGTATGGCGCGCAAGGCGCGACTGGAGGGAGAGAATCCGCTGGAACTGTGGGCGGTCATCGGTGAGGGCTGTCTGCGACAGCTCGTCGGTGGCCGGGAGGTGATGCGTGAGCAGCTCGCTCATCTGCTGGAAATGACGCAGCAGCCCCACGTGAAGTTGCAGGTGGTGCCCTACCTCGCCGGTGCACACCCGGGAATGACCAGCGCTTTCACGATTGTCTCGTTCGCCGAACCGGGCGCGCTCGATGTGGTGCACATGGATACCACGTCGACCACTCTGTGGTTGGAGGGCGATACTGATTCCGCGCATCACGGGCAACTGTTCGAGCGGATTAGTCGGTTGGGGCTGGCTCAGCGCAATTCGGTGAGGCTGGTAGAGAGCATTCTCAAGGAGCTGTAGCGCGTGACCCCGTTCGAGTTCGTGAAGTCCAGCTTCAGCGGGGGCAATGCCGGACAGGAGTGCGTCGAGGTGGCGCTCAACGTCCCCGGGGTCGTCGCCGTACGGGACTCGAAGGTCGTTGCGGGGCCCGTGATCTGCTTCGGGCCCGCACTGTGGGACGCGTTCCGTAGCCACGTCGCGGACGGCGACGTACTCCCTGGGCGGCCTGCGGAGGGGGCATCCGTGATCCCTCGTCGCGGAAGCTCCCCTCCGGCATGAGCCGCCGCTGCTTCTACGGGCGGTTCAGGACATAGACAGGCACCCCGTCCCCCGACGCTCCCGTGGGGTGGATGCATGCGTGCTTGCGCATGAACCGCAGGCACTCGTTGACGCGGTTCGCCGAGAGGCCGGTCTTCGCTGCGATGGATTCCAGGGGCATGCGCAGCTCACCGTTGGCGGCGAACAGCGGGGCGACGGCGAGTGCTACCGCCCACACGTCCTCGGTCACCGACATGCGAGCCTTCCAGTCGGCCAGGACGGCCTCCGCGGTCGGGCGGGAGGGGCGGCCGTCCGGGATCTCCGGATTGGCGGGCAAGGCCCCGAACCGGTCCGCGATCAGTTCGGCGGATCGTGCAGTGGTCTGTTGTGCCGCGAGCATCTCCCGCTGTATCGAAAGAGATTCGCGTTGGAGTGCGAGGTGTTCCCTCTCCATCGCGAGGCGTTCACGCTGTACGGACGCGAACTCCTCGTCCAGCCGTATGGTGCGCTCCTCAAGGCGGACGATCGCTTCCACCATCTGTTCCGGCATGGCGTACGCCACTGGGGCCGTCGGCTCGGGTGGCTGAATCTCTGCTGTCGGGAGACGGTAAGAACCGGTGCGCTGGATGGTCTGGACAACCTCCGAGACCCACTCCTTAAAGGGCTGGCACGACGGCTTCGTACTCCCGTTGACGAGCAGGATGAGCCCCTGCAGGTCGATGACATTCAGGTCTCGGCGCCACTCTCTACCTGCGGGAATGCTGAGACCGTAGGCTCCAGCTACGGTCTCGATAATGTCTCGGTGCCTATCTGGGACGTGATCGCGCACCGCCGTCCGAGAGTTGCTGTACCCGAGCTCCCGGCAGACATCCACCGCCGGGAACCAATGAGATCCGTCCGGCATGGTCAGTCTTCGCAGGCGCGTTCCCGTCGCTCCGTAGACGAAGTCGCTGATGTCCATTGCCTCGGCCCGCGTCCGCCTGTCGGGCTGTGTGCTCTGTTGGTCCATAGGAACCACCTCCACGCGGAACGTAAAGCGGCGTAAATGGAATATGCCAGCTCAGGATGAGATGTTCATGATTGCGAGTGAATGTCCTCGAAAACGCTGCGGATCGGATGCGTTTGAGCGTTTCGGCACTGATCCTGCCGCGGGCGACGCGTTTCGTGGGATGGCCGGCGCGAGGCCCGCGCCGCAGGAGCCGCGGGTTCCGCCCGAGGAGGGGAGTCGCATCGGATCTCGCACCGGATTCGTGTTCTTCTGCTGACCGTCTCGCTGCTGGTCGCGGGCGGCCCGATGTCAGCCGTACCGGCTTCCGCCGTCATCGGCGGGGCGCGGCGCGAAGGCCGACATGGTGCTGATCAAGGTCTCGCCGATGAAGGTCGGGGCGGCCGGGCTCGCCACGGCGGGGGCTCATCCGGGCCGACTTGTACGGCCGGCGGTGACTCCGGAGGCCCGGTGATGACCATCGGCCCGCGCGGCAGCGAACAGCTCATCGGTGTCTTCTTCGGCTCCGGCCGGGCGGAGTTCGCCGGGGCCGGCGAGGTGTCCCAGCAGCTCAAGTGGATCCACTCGGGCATCGACCGGCACTGAGTCCCGCGGATACCCGTACGGCACGGTGTGCCGCAGAGGTCACCCGCCAGGAGCGCGGCGAGGCGGCTCTCAGGCAACTCGTCTGCCGACAGGCTCGGTTCGGGCTTCACGGATCGGCCGTGGACGGCGTATCCGGTACCGCGTGCTCGTACGATACCGAGTGCCATCTATGCATAAATGTGCCTTATGCTGCATGTGTACTCGACGGGTGGGCGTGATACGCACCTTGCCGGTCTCAAATGCTGATATGCCATTGACGCCTCGTCAGACTCAATGGTCCATATTTTTCGGGGCAATCAACCCTTGTGCAGGCAACTCGCCCTTGGCTGTCTCGTATTCCAAGACGATCCCTTTTAGCTCTTGCCAGGTGTATGAGTATTCATTCAGCCTAATTCTCCGGGAGGTCGGCCGAGCTGAGGCTGCCTCCGGGCGACGAGACGTTACGGCCGGCTGTCGTCGTGCACGGGGGGATGTGAAATGAGGCCGTGAGTAACTGATGCCCCCCAGTCCGTACTGATTCGTCCGTATTGCGGTGAATCGCTACCCAGTAACGCTGAGGGAGATTTCAGGTATGAGCAAGCCACGCAAGATCGTCCTCGCCTTCTCGGGTGGACTCGATACCTCGGTCATTCTCAAGTGGCTCCAGCTCCAGTACGAGGCGGAAATCGTCACGTTCACCGCTGACCTCGGCCAAGGCGAAGAGCTGGAAATCGCCAGGGAGCGAGCCCTCGCTCTCGGCGTCAAGCCCGAGAACATCTACATCGAGGACCTCAGGGCCGAACTGGTTTCGGACTTCGCATTCCCTATGTACCGCGCGAATGCCGCGTACGAGGGCAACTACCTGATGGGAACCCCCATCGCCCGGCCGCTCGTTGCCAAGCGGCAGATCGAGATCGCACGTGAAGTGGGCGCTGACGCGGTCGCACACGGTGCGACGGGCAAGGGGAACGACCAGCTGCGCTTCGAGCTCGGCTACTACGCGCTCGCACCGGACATCCAGGTGATCGCGCCCTGGCGGGAGTGGGACATGGCGGGCCGGGCGCAGCTGATCGAGTTCGCCGACCTGCACGGCATCCCGGTGGCGAAGGACAAGCGCGGAGGCGCGCCGTACTCCGCGGACTCCAACATGCTGCACATCTCGTGCGAGGGAAAGACGCTCGAAGACCCCTGGCTCACCCCCGAGGACGACGCCTGGGTCCGGACCAAGTCACCGGAGGACGCCCCCGACCGGCCGACCACGATCGAGGTGGAGTTCGCGAAGGGCGACCCGGTCGCGATCGACGGCGAGGCACTGGACCCGGTAGCGCTGCTCACTCGTCTGAACGACCTCGGCTCGGAGAACGGGATCGGCCGGGTCGACATCGTGGACACCCGGTACGTCGGAATGAAGTGCCGTGGTCTCTTCGAGACCCCCGGCGGGACCATCTGGCTCCAGGCGCACCGTGCCGTCGAGTCGATCACGCTCGACCGTGGTGAAGCGCATCTCAAGGATGAGCTGATGCCGCGCTACGCGGAACTGATCTACAACGGCTACTGGTTCTCCCCTGAGCGGGAAATGCTGCAGGCGCTCATGGACAAGAGCCAGGAGCGTGTCACGGGCACCGTGCGGCTGAAGCTCTACAAGGGGAACGTCATCGTGGAGGGCCGTAAGAGCCCGAACTCGCTCTACAGCCAGGACCTGGTCACCTTCGAGGAGGGCGGCCCGTACAGGCAGGACGATGCCACCGGCTTCATCCGGCTCAACGCCCTGCGGCTCCGCCGGCTGGGCACCGTGATCAAGGACGGTATCGCGTGACGCAGAAGCAGTTGCTCTCCATCGAAGACCTCACGGTGTCCGACGTGCAGGACGTGATCGTGGTCGCCGATGCGCTCGAACAGCACAAAGAGCGCTTCGGCCGGCTTCCCGGCCTGCTGCGCGGCAAGTGCATGGGCATGATCTTCGACGAGACATCGCTCCGGACACGGACCGCGTTCGAACGGGCGATCGGGGATCTCGGTGGCCAGGCGATCCACTACAACGGCGCGGAAGCCCGTATCGGACGCCATGCGGCGAAGACGGAACACTTGCCGGACTTCGTGAATGTCGCGGGCCGGTTCAACGACGTGCTGCTGAGCCGGATCTACGACTTCGCGATCCAGGAACAGATCTGTGAGCTGTCCCCGGTTCCGTTCATCAACGGGATGTGCGACCAGCACCATCCGACGCAGGCGCTCTGTGACTTCCTCACGATAAAGCGGCAGTTCGGATCCATGGCGGGAATCAACGTCGCCTTTGTCGGGGACGGGACGAACATCGCCCTTTCCCTCGCGCAGACCGCTGCCAAGGTCGGTGCGCGCTTCACCTGTGCGACGCCCGAGGACATGGCGCTGCCGGTGGACCAGACCGCCCACCTGGCCGGATTCACCGCCACGACCGACGCACGGGCCGCCGTCAAGGACGCCCACGTGGTGGTCGCCGACGCGTGGATCCCGATGAACAAGGCCGATGAGGCCGATGCGCGCCGCGCCCGGCTGGCGCCCTACCGTGTCACGCCCGGCCTCATGGCCGGGGCGCGGCCGGACGCCGTCTTCCTCCACAACCTGCCGGCGTACCGGGGTGACGAAGTCGTGCCCGAGGTCATCGACGGACCGCAGTCGATGGTGTACCCGGAGGCCGTCGCCAGGCTGCACATCGCCAGAGCGCTGCTGCTGTGGTGCCTCTACTCCGGTTGGGCGGAGCTGGTGGCGGCCGCCACGGATGCCGGCCGGGCCGATGGGTTCGACCGGTACCTGGACCAGCTCGACCGGCGTTCCACCGAGCGGAGCTTCTCGTGAGCGCTGACCAGAGGGCGCTGGCCGCGGAGCGCATGGCGGCGATCGGATCGACGGCGCACTACGACCGGCGGCTCGCCCTGTACGACATCGCCGCGTCGCAGGCGCACGTCACGATGCTGCTGAAGCAGGAGATCCTGCCGGCGGCCGCGGCGTCCGGGCTGCGGCGCGAACTGGAACAGCTCGCGGTCCGGATAGCAGCGGACGACGAACCGCTCGACCCGGAAGCCGAGGATGTCCACACAGCGGTGGAGGAGTATCTGGAGGCGCGGCTCGGAGCCGATGCGGGCTGGCTGTCGACCGCGCGCGCCCGCAACGATCTCGCCGTGACTGCGCTCCGGCTCTGGATCCGCGACCAGGTGACCGGACTCGGCGCGAGACTGCTGGCGCTGACCGGGGCACTGGTTGAACAGGCCGAGAAGCACCCCGCCACGGTCATGCCCGGCTTCTCACATCTGCAGATCGCCCAGCCGCTGTCATTCGGGCATGTCTGTCTGGCCTACGCGGAGACATTTCTGCGCGATGTCGAGCGGCTGTCCTTCGTGCGCGCTCTGCAGGACGAGTGCCCGATGGGATCCGCGGCCCTGGCCGGCACCGGCTTTCCGGTCGACCGGGACCTCGTGGCGAGGACCCTGGGATTCGAGGGACCGACGGCCAACTCCCTGGAGAGCGTGGGGGACCGCGGTTTCGCACTCGATTTCCTGAGCGCCGGTGCCTCCGTGGCCCTGAACCTCTCACGATTCGGCTCCGAGATCGTTTTCTGGTCGTCGCAGCCGGTCGGCCTGATCTCGCTCCCCGACGAGTTGGTCAGTTCCTCCTCCGCTCTGCCGCACAAGCGGAATCCCGATGCGGCAGAGCTGATGCGCGCCAAGAGCGGCCGGGTGCTGGGCAATCTCCATGCGCTCCAGACCGTGGTCAAGGGGCTGCCGCTGAGCTATTTCAGGGATCTGCAGGAGGACAAGGAGCCTCTGTTCGACACGGCGGACACGCTGACGCTTTCGCTGGACGTCGCCATCTCACTCGCGACCCTGATGGAGCCGAAGGCCGACGCGATGCGCGCGGCCGCCGATGTCGCCTTCGTCACTTCGAGTGATCTGGCGGACTGGTTGACGCGTGAGCGGGGGATTCCCTTCCGCGAAGCCCACCATCTCGTGACGAAGATGGTGCGGCTGGCGGAAGAACAAGGTTGTGCACTTGCCGAGTTGTCGCTGGAGTCACGCCGCGCCATCGACGCGCGACTCGCGTTTCCTGAGTATCCGGACATCACTGTCGAGGGGTCGGTCGCCTCCCGCGACAGCCAGGGCGGAACTGCGCCGAACCGTGTCCTGGAGGCTGCCGCGCGGATCCGCACAAGGCTCGCCGAATTCACGGTGCGGCTCGCGGACCTGCAAACCGTCGGACATCCGGAATCCATCGAACAAGAAGTGGGGGACAGGCGTTGACCGGTGCGGAAGATCTCGCTGAGAAGAAAGAGCAGTACTGGAAAGACGGATACACCGTCCTGCGCGGTCTGTACGGACCCGATGAGATAGAGAGTTTCCGGAAGGAATGTGATCGGCTCTGGAACCTCGACGGGCTTGATGACGACCTCAATCTGCGTACGGAGTTCCGGCGCGGCCCCGACGGGCAGTACGCCTTCGACCGACTCGACCCGGTCCTCGACATCTCACCGACGCTGTCGGAGGCCGCGACACATCCGGAGTTGATGAAGGCGCTTGCGGCCGTGCTCGGTGGCTCAGCCGAACTGCTGAAGTGCAAGCTGATCCGCAAGGAACCGGGCGTCAATGGCTACGCCGCACACCAGGACTTCCTGTACTGGAAGTGGCTCGAAACCCGCCCGGACCTGCTGTGCACGGTTGTCGTCAATCTCTATCCGAGCGACCGGCGCTCGGGTGGGATCGAGTTCTACCGCGGCAGTCATCAGGAGCTCATCCCCGGTCCTGCGGAGAATCCCGAAGGGGATTGCGACACGAACCGCCTCGATGCGGCCGCGGTCGATGCCCCCGCACTGGATGCCGGTGACGTACTGGTATTCCATTCGCTGACTCCGCATTTCAGCACCCGCAACGACAGCGAACTCCCGCGGACAGTGCTGCTCCCGTCGTACTGCGTCACCGATGAGCCGGGGCTCTACCAGAAGTACTACAGGCGAGAGATCACGCGACGTTGCGAGGAACTTGTCGGATTCGAGCGGTATTTCGCGCGCAACGAGGGGCTGTGAGTGACGCCGTACACCCGATGTCTGCTCCGCGACCGACTTTCCGCCCCGACCGTCCCAAAGGTGTGTGACCATGCATATTCTGTTGCTGCATCCAGTTTCTGACTGGTCGCTGGATCGCGTCGCAGCGATCTGTGACCGTGAGGACTGGCGGCTCACGATCGTGACGATCGAGGAGTCGACGGTCGCGGACCATGTCACGACGCTGCACGAGTGGATCAGAGTGCCCGCGTTGTCGGACTCTCCTCAGGAACTACTGGCGCAGATCGGGTCGCGGCGATTCGACGCGGTGGCCGCGGGCAATGAGTTCGCGGTCATCGCGGCGGACGTGCTGGCGGGTGAACTGGGGCTCTATCACAACGATGTCGCCAGGATCCGGGCCTCCCGGAACAAGGCGCTCATGCGGGAGATGTTCGCCGAGTACGACGTTCCGCAGCCGCGCACCATCGGCAGGCTGTCGTCGGTCTCCGGGAATCGTGAGTTCGACTGGCAGGGCGTCGCCTTCCCCGTGATCGTCAAGCCCGTCGACATGGCCATGAGCCTTTTCGTGCGCAAATGCGACTCGCGGGACGAAGTGGAAGCGACGCTGGCGAAGATGTCGGTGTTCAAGACGTCACGGCTGACCAACTACGCGTTCAGCGAGGACGCGCTGGTCGAGGAGTATGTGCCGGGGCCCGAATTCAGCCTCGAATGTGTTGTGCAGGACGGCAAGGCTGTCGTGCATGCGTTGACGCAGAAATTCTCATCGCCGCTTCCGGCGTGCTACGAGATCGGGCATATCTCGGGCGGCGACATACCCCCGGAACATCAGCGGGAACTGCTCGCGGCGACCGAGCGCATCGCGTCCGGCTGGGGCATGGCGCAAGGTGTGATGCACGTGGAGTTCAAGATGACTCCCGAGCGGATCAGCATCATCGAGGCCGCCGCCCGTCCTGCGGGGGGCCACGTACCGGAGCTCGTCGAGCTCCAGCACGGGCTGTCCCTTGAGGACGCCTACCTCCGCGCGCGAGCCGGCCTGGACTGGAAGCCGGATCCGGGTGAGCCGCTGGGCTCCTGGTACGGCATCCGCTTCCACTTCGACGAGCGGTCCCCGGTGACCCGGCCCGACAGCGTCGCTGTGGTCCGGGTCCACGATGACGCGGGCGGAGTTGTCGCAGGCGCGGAACCCTTCTCGGTGAACCGGCGTACGGGCTTCACCTTGCTGAGGAGCGAGTCGTTGAAGGACCTGGACGGTTACATCCGGGCGACATGAGCCTCACCCGGGCTGGTGGAACTGGCGGACGGTGAGGGTGAAAGGCATTGATCATGGAGAATCCGAAGCAGGTCATCATCGTGGGTGGCGGCCCCGGGCTGTGCGATCGCGTACGCCTGCTCGGCGCGGACATCACTCTGGTGGACACACCGGACGGGTACGACGCGGCGCTGATTCCGAGCGTGCGGCGCACTGTCCTGACCGACTACGACGACCCGTCACTGATACCGATGCTGCGGGCCCTCCACCGCGAGACTCCCTTCAGCGCCGTGCTCTCCCTTACCGAGAAGGGGCTGCTGCCCGCGGCGCGGATCGCGGAGCACCTCGGGATCGGAGCCCTTTCGCCGGACGTGGTCGGCCGTACGCGAGACAAGTCCGCCATGCGCGCGTGGCTGCGGGACAAGGCGTTCTCCACCGTCGCCTGCGCCGTCGTGCGGGACGCCGACGATATCCGTGATTTCGCGGGCGACCACGGATATCCGGTGATTGTGAAGCCGCGACACGGCAAGGGAAGCGAACATGTGCGGTGCTTCCGGCTGGCCGAAGAGGTGGTGATGCCGCCCGCTATCACCGACGACTACATCGTGGAGCCTTTTCTCTCGGGCCCGGAATTCTCGGTCGAGGCGTTCAGCTGCGACAACGACCACAAGGTAGTGGCGATCACTGCCAAGTTCACACAGAAGGACGATCCTGAGAACCCGTTCGTGGAGACCGGGCACGTCGTTCCGGCGCCGGTGGAAGCGGATGTCTCGACCGCGATCACGGAATACACGTCCGCCTTCCTCGACGTCATGGGAATCACCGACGGCTGTACCCACACAGAGCTGCGAATGACGGCCTCGGGCCCCGAAGTCATCGAGACGCACACGCGGGTCGGCGGGGACTCGATTCCGACCCTCGTCAGGCAGGCCACCGGACACGACCTGCTGGACCTCCTGGTGCAGTGGTCCCTCGACCGGACCAGGCCAGGAGCCCCCGCCCCCACGGCCGCCGGCGCTGCCGCGATCCGGTTCTTCACGCCGCCTCCGGGGAGAGTCGCCGGTATCAGCGGGGTGCAGCGGTGGCAAGGGCTGCCCGGTGTACTGAAGTTCCACCTTCCGCTGAAGGCCGGGGACCGTGTCCCGTCGGTCCAGGACTCCCGCACACGAGCCGGCTATGTGCTGACCACAGCTCCGACCGCCGCACAGGCGATCGAGATATGCCGGGAGGTCATCTCGGGGGTCCGGATCGACGTCAGGTAGTGTGCTGCCGCAGATTTTGGCGGCACTACTTTCTCTCTTGCCAGAATTATTTTTTCTCTTCATTTCAGGAAGGCGGCGCAGAACGTGCGCGACGAAACGAGTAAGAGCAGCGGGCTGATCCGGGGCCGTTTCGGTGAGGGCATGTCCGAGGTGATGGAGCAGATCAATGCCTCCATCGGCTTCGACCAGCGCATGGCCATGCAGGACATCGACGGGTCGATCGCGCATGTCACGATGCTCTGCGAACAGAAAATCATCTCCGAAGAGGACGCAACGGCCATCAAGGACGGCCTGGAGGTGATCAGGACCGAAATCACCGACGGGAAATTCGCGTTCTCGGTCGAGCTGGAGGACATTCACATGAATGTCGAGTCCCGGCTGCATGAGCTGATCGGTGCCGCGGCCGGCCGACTGCACACGGCCCGGAGCCGCAACGACCAGGTGGCCACAGGCTTCCGCCTCTGGGTGCGCGACGCGAACGACCGTGCGCTGAGCCTGGTCCAGCAGCTCATCGAGGTACTGGTCGAACAGGCCGCCGAGAACACGGCGACGATCATGCCGGGCTATACGCATCTCCAGAGCGCGCAGCCCGTGTCGTTCGGTCATCACCTGATGGCGTATGTCGAGATGTTCGGGCGCGACCACGGACGTCTGAGCGACTCCCGCGCGCGAATGAACGAGTCCCCGCTCGGGGCGGCGGCGCTGGCCGGTACGTCTTTCCCGATCGACCGCGAACGCACCGCGGAACTCCTGGGGTTCGCCCGGCCGATGCGCAACTCGCTGGACGCGGTCTCGGACCGCGACTTCGCCATCGAGTACCTCTCCGCCGCGTCCATGTGCATGACGCATCTCTCGCGGCTGGCGGAGGAGATCGTGCTGTGGATGTCGCCGCAGTTCGGCTTCATCGAGCTTTCGGACGCCTGGACGACCGGTTCCTCCATCATGCCGCAGAAGCGCAATCCCGATGCGGCCGAGCTGGTCCGGGGCAAGACCGGACGCGTGCACGGCTCCCTCTTCGGACTTCTCACGGTCATGAAGGCGCTTCCGCTGACCTTCTCCAAGGACATGCAGGAGGACAAGGAGCGGACGTTCGACGGTGCGGACACCTTCGAGCTCTGTCTGAAGGCCACGATCGGCATGATCGGCGACATGAAGCCGCGCGTCAGCGAGATGCGGGCAGCGGCAGGCACCGGCCATGCGACGGCCACTGATCTGGCCGACTGGCTGACCGGTGTGCTGGGGATGCCGTTCCGGGAGGCCCACCACATCACGGGCCGGCTGGTGCGGTTGGCGGATGAGTGGGGGGCCGGCCTGGACGAGCTGTCCCTCGAGCAGATGCGGGAGGTCGACGCCCGTATCAACGAAGGTGTGTTCGCGGTCCTCGGTGTGGAGGACTCGGTGACCTCGCGCCGCAGTCTCGGCGGGACCTCACCGGAGTGTGTGGCCCGACAGGCCGCTGAGTGGCGGGACCGCGTCGGGCAGCTGCGCGTCGAATGATGACCTACCGCGAGATATTCGGGATCCGTGAGTTCCGCGCGCTGTTCGTGGCCCGCCTGTTCACGATGACAGGTGTCGTGCTCTCCAGCCTGGCACTCGGCACCGTGATGTACCACGAGACCGGCTCGCCGTTCCTGACGGCGATCTCTCTCTTCGGCGGACCACTCGTGCAACTCATCACCGCGCGCTATCTGTTGGCCTCGTCGGATCTACTGCGCCCTCGTACAGCGATGATCTTCATGGCGAGCGTGTCGACAGCCACCGCCGCAGCGCAGACGCTTCCCGGTCTGCGCTGGTGGATGCGGTTCCTGATTCTCGCGGGCGGTTACGTGGCGATGGCCGCCACGTCGGGCACCGTCATCGCGCTGTTGTCGGACATCGTGCCGAGGGACGCCTTCGTACTGGCCCGCGCCACGATGAACATCACCGTCGGTGGTATGCAGATCATCGGCAACGGCGTGGGTGCGGTGCTGCTCGCCCTGGTGTCGCCCTCCTGGCTGTTCGGGATCGCGGCGATGGTGAGCATCACCGCAGGCGTCATGGCGCGGACCGGGCTGTCCGACCGGCCGCCCCGTGCCACGGGCAAGATCGTCGAACGCAGCCGCCGCGTCAACCGCGAACTGCTCACCTCGCCCGTCATCCAGCCGCTCTACTTGATGATGTGGGTGCCCAACGGCCTGGTCGTGGGGTGCGAGGCGCTGTTCATCCCGTACGCGAGGGACCACGCCGGATACCTGCTCGCTGCGGGCGCGGTCGGGATGCTGGCCGGAGACATCGCCGTGGGGCGCTTCATCCCCGAGACGCTGAGGGACCGGCTCATCCTGCCGCTCCGCGCGCTGCTGGCGGTGCCCTTCCTGGTGTTCCCGCTGGAGCCACCGGTACCGGTGGCGGCGGTACTGGTCGGAATCTCCGCCTTCGGCTACTCGGCCTCGCTGCCGCTGCAGGAGCGGCTGGTGGGGAAGACCCGTGCAGAGGTGCACGGGCAGGCGTTCGGCCTGTCCAGCACGGGTCTGATGGTGGGGCAGGCCCTGGGGGCCGTGCTGGCCGGCGGCATCGCCCAGCTGTTCGCCGGCGCACGCTCGGTGGGCTGGGCGATGGCCACCATGGCCGTGATGTCACTGCTGGTCACCTTGGTGTTGCGCAGGGGGCTGCAACGGTCGGACGGCCGCGAGGCCCACGACTGTCCTGAGCCCGAACAAGCCTGAACCTGCATTTACCTGAGCCCGAGGGCCCGAACCTGAACGTTCGTTGCCCCGGGCTGTCCTGAAGCTGCCCTGGCGCCCGTCTGTCGTCGTACCGGACAGGGCTGTTCCGTCTTGCCGCCACGCACGTCCGAAACTCCTCGGCACCACCACTCACTCTTCCGATGAGGATCACCGAAAAACAGGGGGTAACGATCCAAATGGCCCAGACCGCGATATCTCCACAACTGCTCTTTCAACGGGCAACCGTTCGCCGCAAGGACGAAGCCGTTTTCTTCGGCAAGATTGCCGTACTCGCGACCCTGGTCGCAGGCGGCATGCTGCTCGCACTCCAGCCCTCGTATCCGGCCGCCGCGTGCGGTGTGGTGATCCTGGGAGCCGCGTACACGCACGCAGTGGAACTTCAACACCAGTGCCTGCACCATTCGGCATTCCGGAATGCGCGGATGCACAGGCTGGTCGGTGTTCCGCTGGGTATTCCGATGCTGGTGTCCTACAGTCATTATCGGGTACGGCATCTCCAGCACCACCGTTTCCTCGGAACGCCGGAGGACACGGAGTTCTTCGGGTTCGACACCCGTAAGCCGCTCACGCTGGGTGCTCTGTCCAGGGGACTTTTCGATGTGAGCCGTATCGTCGGTGTGGTGCGTGACGTCGCCGCGTGTGTGACGGGCCGCTGGCAGTACGACATGGGGCAGATCGCGCCGAAGAGCCGCAAGGCGATCGTCAGTGAGTACCGGTGGTTCGCGATCGCGGCCGTACTGCTCGTAGCCATCAGCGCCATGGGTGGTGGGCCGCTCGTGCTGCGGTTGTGGCTGCTTCCCTTTGTCGTGGCGATGCCGATGCATTTCCTGGTGGAACTTCCCGAACACATCCTGTGCGACACCGAGAGTGTCGACGTACTGCGCAACACCCGCTCGATAACGGGCAGTTGGATTACGACGTGGTTCACCAACGGGAACAACCTGCACATCGAGCACCACGCCGCGATGAATGTGCCGATCAACCGGCTCCGCGAACGTCATGCCGAGGCGCAGGGGTTCGCGCTGAACTGGCAGCGCTCCTACTCCGAGTTCTTCGGGATCGTGCTGCGAGAGGTTTGGAAGAACAGGAAAGAAGCGAACCGGTAGAGAAGCGGACCGGTGACGGTGCGCTTGTAGTGGAGGTCCGCTGGAACGCTGCGGGGCAGCCTTCCAGCGGACTTTTCCGTCAGCCGAGCATGCCGGGCTGGTAACTGCCGCCGGGCTGACGGTTGATGACGTTGCCCCGGTTGAAGGCGTTGATGACGGCGATCTGGCCGACCAGGGCGGCGAGCTGGTCCTCGTCGTAGTGCTTGGCCGCGTTGGCCCAGACCTCGTCCGAGACGCCGCCGGCCGCGTCGGCGAGGCGGGTGCCCTGCTCCGTCAGCTCCAGCGCCGCGCGCTCGGCCTCGGTGAAGACGGTGGTCTCCCGCCACGCGGCGACGAGATTGAGGCGGAGAGCGGTCTCACCGGCAGCGGCGGCGTCCTTGGTGTGCATGTCGAGGCACCCGCCGCACCCGTTGATCTGGCTCGCACGGATCTTCACCAGCTCCTGCGTCGCGGGAGGCAGCGACGAGTCGGTGATCGCCTTGTTCGCCGCGATGATGTGCTTCCAGACCTTGGCTGCGACCGGGTTGTCGAACATGTTCATACGGGCACTCATGGCGTGCTCCTCTGTCGTTGTCATGGTCGATGTCGGTACATCGATGCCTGCACTGGTAACGACGGGGCGGCCCGCCCCGATGTGACATCCGCGCACACCGTGGCAGCGGACGTAGGCCGAAAGTCCGCTGCGGGCGGGGCCGGGGGCCGAGGCGGGGTGGTGGCCGCGCGGGCTGGAATGGGCCGATGAGCACCCTGAAGCGTCCCGCCGATCCTGTCGATCCCGCCGATCCTGTCGAGCCCGCCGAGCCCGCCGAGCCCGTCCTCCTGGAACGTCTGGCCACCGAGCGCCATGTCTGGCTGTGCGGTGTCCGCCCCGACGGGTCACCCCATGTGACACCGGTGTGGTTCGTCTTTCTCCGGGACAGCTGGTGGATCGGCGTGGACAGCGGCTCGGTGAAGGTGCGCAATCTCCGGGAGAACCCCCGGGTGTCCCTGGCGCTGGAGGACGGCCGGTCCCCTGTCGTCGCGGAGGGCGATGTACGCCTCCGCGAGGACGGGTTCCCCGCGGAAGTGACGGCCGCGTTCGCCGCGAAGTACTCCTGGGACGTCACGGTCCCGTACCGCCAGGACGGCGGGCGCGTACTGCTGCAGGTCCAGGTCAGGCGCTGGCTGCTGCGCGGGGTTGCGCAGTGAACACCGCTGGGGCCGTACTGCCCGCGGAGTGAAGGCCGGCCCGGCCCGCCCCGCCCTGCCCTGCCCGCCCCGCCCTGCCCTGCCCGCCCCGCCCTGCCCTGCCCGCCCC
>NZ_JAAGLN010000134.1 GCF_010548145.1 Streptomyces sp. SID10853 | reverse complement strand
CCCCGCTGCCGCCGCGGCCGTCACCTCCGCTGCCGCCACCCGGCTGGAGGCCGCGCGGCGAAGCGGTACGCCCGGGGCGCCCCCCGCCGGAGCCGTCCCTGGTCACATCGGAGCCGGTCATCGGTGTGCCTTCCTGCCGCGCAGTGCCGATACGGCGATCGAAGACGCGAACGAAGCGGCGAACGACACGGCCACGCCCCCGGCCAGCGACAGTGCGGCGACCCCGGCGTGCTTCCACATGGTGGGCAGGTCCCGGGTGGTGACGACGGGATCCGGCGGCAGTCCGTACACCTCGGGTTCGTCGAGCAGCAGGAAGAACGCCCCGTCACCGCCGACTCCGTCCCCGGGGTCGGCGCCGTACAGCCGTGCGTCGGTGATGCCCGCCTCGTGCAACTGGCCGACCCGCAGAGCCGCACGCTCCCGCAGCTCGTCGAGCGGCCCGAACTGGATGGACTCCGTGGGGCACGCCTTGGCGCAGGCGGGCTCCTGTCCGGCGCCGAGCCGGTCGTAGCACATGGTGCACTTGAACGCCCGCCCGTCATCGGGGCGTTGCTCGATCACCCCGTACGGGCAGGCCGGTACGCAGTAGCCGCAGCCGTTGCAGATGTCCTCCTGGACGACGACCGTGCCGAACTCGGTACGGAAGAGGGAGCCCGTCGGGCAGACGTCCAGGCAGGCGGCATGGGTGCAGTGCTTGCAGACGTCCGATGACATCAGCCAGCGCATACCGTCGGCGGCGGTCTGTCCTGCCTCCGGCTGGGTCTGTGCGCCCGCGGCGGGCGCTGCGGCGGCGAGCAGGGGGAGTTCGGTACGTCCGTCCGGCGAAGGCGCCGGCACCTGCTGCTCGATGAAGGCGACATGGCGCCAGGTGGAAGCGCCGAGCCCGAGGGTGTTGTCGTAGCTCATCCCGGACAGCGAGATGCCGTCCTCCGGGATCGCGTTCCACTCCTTGCAGGCCACCTCGCACGCCTTGCAGCCGATGCACACGGAGGTGTCGGTGAAGAACCCGACCCGGGGTGGTGCGTCGTCATGTCCCGCGTCCCCGGCGGGGTCCGGCTCCGGACCGCTGAGCAGATGGCGCGACTGGCCGGTCACTTCGGTCACTTGACGGTCTCCGTTCCCGTGCGGTCCGTGATACCTGCCCTGACCCGGTACTCCTCCACCAGCTTCGGCAGCGCCGGCCCCCGGGGCCTGCGGCCCTCGATGATGTCGGCGGTCAGGGCCTTGTCCTCCTGGATGTGGGCGTTGGGGTCGAGCGCCATCGCGACGAGTTCGTTGGCCGCGTCCCCGGTGGCCACCCCGTTCGGGCCCCAGTGGAAGGGGAGCCCGATCTGGTGGACCGTGCGGCCGTGGACGGTGAGCGGCCTGATCCGCCTCGTCACCAGGACCCGCGCCTCCACGGCGTTGCGTGCCGTGACGATGGTGGCCCAGCCGCCGTTCTCCAGACCGCGCTCGGCGGCGAGTTCCGGGGACACCTCGCAGAAGAACTCCGGCTGCAGCTCCGCGAGATAGGGCGACCAGCGGCTCATGCCGCCCGCCGTGAAGTGTTCGGTGAGGCGGTGGGTCGTCACCACGTACGGGTAGACCCCCGCGCCCGGTTCGTCACCGCTCGGGTGGTACCGGTTCCCTTCGTGCGGCATCAGATGGCGCACGGGGGACCGGGGAACCTTCGGATGGAGAGCGTTCGGGAAGGGCGAGTCCTGCGGTTCGTAGTGGGTCGGCAGCGGCCCGTCCTCCAGGCCCGCCGGGGCGTAGAGCCACCCCTTGCCGTCCGCCTGCATGATGAACGGGTCGTCACCGCGCAGCGCGTCCGGGCCGGTCGCTCCGTCCGGCGGCACATAACCGGGGGCCCGGTCCGGCACGAAGTCCGGGACGTCGTGGCCGGTCCAGGAGCCCCGGACCTCGTCCCACCACACATAGGCCTTCCGTTCGCTCCAGGGCGCTCCGTCGGGGGCGGCGGACGCGCGGTTGTAGAGGATGCGCCGGTTCGCGGGCCACGCCCAGGCCCACTCGGCGGCCACCCAGTCCTGCTCGGTGTGGGGCTTTCTGCGGGCCGCCTGGTTCACACCGTCCGCGTACACACCGCAGTAGATCCAGCAGCCGCACCGGGTGGAACCGTCGTCCCTCAGCTGTGTGTAGGCGCTCAGCGGGGAGCCGTCGGCGGCGTGTCCGTTGATCTCGGCGAGCACCGCGGCGGCGACGGGCTCGGCGAGCTCGCCCTCGACGGGGTAGTCCCAGGTGAGGTCCTGGACGGGCCGGTCCGCGGGATCGGTGGACTCGGCCAGACGTTCTTTGATGCGGCGCCCGAGGTGGTACATGAACCAGAGATCGCTGCGTGCGTCGCCGCCCGGCTCCACGGCGGCGTGGTGCCACTGCACCCAGCGGTTGGTGTTGGTGAACGAGCCGGACTTCTCGGTGTGGGCGGCGGCGGGGAAGAAGAACACCTCGGTGCCGATGTCCTCCGTGCGGAGTTCACCGGTCTCGATCTCCGGGCCGTCCTGCCACCAGGTCGCCGATTCGATCAGGGAGAAGTCCCGCACCACGAGCCACTCCAGATTCGCCATCCCGAGCCGCTGGAGCCGTGTGTTGGCCGACCCCACCGCCGGGTTCTCACCCATCAGGAAGTAGCCCTTGCAGACTCCTTCCAGCTGGGCCAGGACGGTGTCGTACGTGGCGTGCGAGCCGGTGAGCCGCGGCAGGTGGCCGAAGCAGAAGTCGTTCTCCGCGGTGGCCGCCTCCCCGTAGTACGCCTTGAGGAGGCTGACGAAGTAGGCGCGCATGTCGCCCCAGAAGCCCTTGTCGGTCCTGCTCGCGTCGACGAAGGTGTCCAGATCCTCGTGGGCGTGCGCGTGCGGCATCGGCAGATAGCCAGGCAGCAGATTGAACAGTGTGGGGATGTCGCTCGACCCCTGGATGGACGCGTGGCCGCGCAGTGCCTGGATGCCGCCGCCAGGGCGGCCGATGTTGCCGAGCAGGAGCTGCAGGACACTGGCCGCGCGGATGTACTGCGCGCCCACGGTGTGCTGCGTCCAGCCGACCGCGTAACAGAAGGCGCTGGTGCGGTCGCGTCCCGAGTTCGATGTGAGGGCCTCGCACACCTCCAGGAACGTCTCGCGCGGGATGCCGCACGTCTTCTCGACCAGTTCGGGTGTGTAGCGGGCGTAGTGGCGCTTGAGCACCTGGTAGACGCACCGCGGGTGCCGCAGCGTCTCGTCCCTGGGCGCCGCCGACCGGGCCTGGGCGCCGCCCGAGCCGTGAGCCTCCGATCCGCCCGCCTCACCGATGCGCCGACCGGCCTCGGCGCTCTCCTCGCGTGCCTCGTACTGCTGGTCGGGGTCACCCGCCGGAGCCTGCACTTCCGCGCCCTCGTACTGCCAGCTCGAAGGCTCGTAGCGGTGGGCCTCCTCGTCCAGGCCGGAGAAGACGCCGTCCAGATCCTCGGTGTCCCGGAAGTCCTCACTGACCAGTGTCGCCGCGTTCGTGTACGAGAGGACGTACGCGCGGAAGTCCTTCTCCTCGGACAGCACGTGGTTGATGACCGCGCCGAGGAACGCGATGTCACTGCCCGCGCGGATGGGGACATGCAGATCGGCGAGGGCGCTCGTCCGGGTGAACCGCGGGTCCACATGGATGACCTTCGCACCCCGCGCCTTGGCCTCCATCACCCACTGGAAGCCGACCGGGTGGGCCTCGGCGTAGTTGGATCCCTGGATGACGATGCAGTCGGAGTGCTGGAGGTCCTGCATGAAGGTGGTCGCGCCACCACGGCCGAACGACGTCCCCAGCCCCGCGACGGTCGAGCTGTGGCAGACGCGCGCCTGGTTCTCCACCTGCACGACGCCCAGACCGGTCAGCAACTTCTTGATGAGGTAGTTCTCCTCGTTGTCGAGCGTGGCGCCACCGAGGCTCGCGATGCCCATCGTCCGCGCGGTGCGCAGCCCGTCGTGCTCCCACTCCCAGGTGCGGCGCCGGGTCTCCACCACGCGCTCGGCGACCATGTCCATGGCCGTCTCCAGATCGAGCCGCTCCCACTCGGTGGCGTACGGCCGCCGGTGGAGGACCTCGTGCCGACGGGCCTCGCCGGTGGTGAGCTGGAGCGTGGCCGAACCCTTGGGGCACAGGCGGCCCCGGCTGACCGGGGAGCCGGGGTCCCCCTCGATCTGTACGACGGCGTCGTCCTTGACGTACACCTGCTGGCCGCAGCCGACGGCGCAGTAGGGGCAGATGGACTTGACCACACGGTCGGCGGTGTCCGTACGCGGTCTGAGGCCGGCCGTACGGGGTGAGACGGCGGCGCTGCCCCTGCCGAGCGGGTCGGATCCGGTGAGCTGCCGGTAGACAGGCCAGTCCGTGATCAGCCTGCGGATCCCCATCGCTGCCTCCTGCGGCTCTCGGTCCCCGTCACCAGACTCACCTGACGGACTCCGTTCGGCAACGCCGACGGCGCCCGCGGGCGGCGGCCGGAGGGCTCATCGCGTCGCGCTGGGGGGAGAGGGGCTCAGCGTCCTGCCGCGGGGTAGGCGATCCTCGTCGTGATCCGCGCGATGCGCCGGGCGGACTCCTCGGGGGATGCCGCGGGCTGGACGATATGGCTGACAGTGAGCCGGACGATGGTCTCGACGGCGAGGCTGCGCGAGTCGGCGTCGACTTCGGGCCAGGCGTCGGTCGCGTACGCGTCGAGCATGGCCATGGCGGTGTCGAAGACCGGCTCGGCACGAGTGGTCAGATAGGCCAGCAGGTCGTCCTCGCCGCCGCGCGCCGCGAGGAGCACGGCTTTGATCAGTGAGTTGTCGACGGCCTGCCGGAGCGTGAAGCCGACCCCTGCCGTCGCCGCTGCCTCAAGATCGCCGCGGTGTGCGTCCAGCTCCTGCTGGATGCCGAGCAGGAAACCCTCCAACTCGCGCTGGATCAGGGCTTCGCCGATGGCTTCCTTGGATCCGAACTCGTTGTAGAGGGTCTGCCGGCTCACGCCGGCGGCTCGTGCCACGGCGGCGAGGCGCAGCTTGCCCCAGCCGTCGGCGGCAACGAGTCGGTAGGCGGCGTTCAGGACCTGCTCGCGGAGCAGCGACCGAACGCTTTCTCGAAAACGTGTCATCGTGCCCCTACTTTAGCCAGCTATGACTGTCCAAAGTATTGACGCTTCCATATGAAAGTGTCTAACTACTGGACGGTAGTCGATGAGGGTGTCCGAGGGCTCGCCGGCGGATGAGGCTGCCCCGGGCCCCTGGTGTCTCACCCACCCCTGACCGTGCGGACGCACCGGAGGACTGATCATGACTGACACAGGAACTCGGCCCCAGCAGCGCGCCGCGGCCGATGACGACGTATCGGAGCGCCTGCTGGATTCGGCCGCCACGCTCTCGTACGACCCGGCGGTCGAGGTCGACTGGGAGGCACCGCTCCCCGGCGACCTCTACGGGCTCAACCCCGAGTGGAGCACGCTCTACGGCACTCCGCTGTGGGACGAGATGACGTCCGATCAGAAGGTCGCACTCACCCGGCACGAGGTCGGGTCGATCATGAGCACCGGCATCTGGTTCGAGATGATCCTCCAGCAGATGGTGCTCAGGGACCAGTACGTCAAGAACCCGGTGAAACCCCAGTTCCGGTTCGCGCTGACCGAGATAGCCGACGAGTGCCGGCACTCCATCATGTTCGCGCGCGCCTGCGAGAAGATGGGGGTGCCCGCCTACCTCCCCGCCCGCAGCGCCATCGAACTCGCCCGCGGCTTCAAGACACTGGCCACCGCCGAGGTCGCCTATGGCGGGATCCTGGTCGCCGAGGAGATCCTCGACGTGATGCAGCGGGACTGGATGCGGGGCGAGAACGTCCTGCCCATCGTGCGGACCACCTCGCGGATCCATGTCGTCGAGGAGTCCCGCCACATGAAGTTCGCACGTCAGCAGATGCGTGAGCGGCTGCGCGGGGCGGGCCTGGCGCGCAGGCAGGCGAGCAGTGTGGTCGTCGCGACGGTCGCCGCGGTCATCATCACGAGCATGGTGAACAAGGACGTCTACGCCGCGGTGGGCCTGGACACCGGACGGGCGGTGGCCGCCGTCCGCGACAACGCGCACCGCAAGTCGATGATGCGCACCAGTTCGGCCCATCTCATGAGCTTCCTCTCCGAGGCCGGACTGCTGACCCGCCCCGCCATGTCCATCTACCGGCGCATCCACATGCTCTGACCGCTTCCCATTCCGCCGCAACAAGGAGAACGACCGGGCCATGGCCTACGCGATCACCCAGACCTGCTGCAACGACGCCTCCTGTGTGTCGGTCTGCCCGGTCAACTGCATTCACCCCACGCCGGACGAGCCGGACTTCGGAACCACCGAGATGCTGTACGTCGACCCGCAGACCTGTATCGACTGCGGTGCCTGCGCGGACGCGTGCCCGGTGGACGCGGTCTTCCCCGTGGACCGGACAACCGGCCCCGACAGCCGTTACGCCGAGCTCAACAAGCAGTACTTCGAGGCCCGTCCGGCCGACAACAGCTGGGCACAGCCGCACTTCCCCCGCTCCGTGCCGCACGAAGCAGGCACACTGCGGATCGCGGTCGTCGGCACAGGACCGGCGGCCGGCTACACGGCGCAGTCGCTGCTGCGTGCCGCCGGTGCCGAGGTCACACTGATCGACCGGCTGCCGGTCCCCGGCGGCCTGATACGGCACGGCGTCGCGCCCGACCACCAGCCGACGAAGAGGATCGCCGACACCTTCGCGGGTCTCTACCGCCACCCCAGGCTGCGTATGCACCTCAACGTCGAGGTCGGCAAGGACCTCACCCACGCGGAGCTGGCCGCCCACCACCACGCGGTCGTCTACGCGGTGGGCGCCGCGTCCGACCGCACCCTGGACATCCCCGGCGAGGACACCGCGGGCAGCATCGCCGCATCGACATTCGTCGGCTGGTACAACGCGGACCCCACCGTCCCCGCCACCGCCGTCGATCTGTCGGCCGAGCGTGCCGTGGTCGTGGGCAACGGCAATGTGGCCCTCGACGTGGCGCGCATCCTCGTCGCGGACCCGGAAGAGCTGGCCAGGACCGATATCGCGGACCACGCGCTGGACGCGTTGCGTACGAGCAGGGTCCGCGAAGTCGTCCTGCTCGGCCGCCGGGGACCCGGGCAAGCGGCTTACACACGACCGGAGTTCCTGGCTCTGTGCCACCTCCGGGGCGTCACCGTGGTCGTCGACGACCGCCCCGGTGTCCGCGATGCCATCGCCGCGGCGGACCCCTCCTCCAAAGCGGCTCTCCTGGACGGCATCGCCATCGAGCAGGCGGACCTGACGTCGCCACCGGCCGAGGGGAAGCGGATCGTCCTGCGATTCTTCTCCTCGGCAACGGAGTTGACCGGCGAGGGACGGGTCGAGTCCGTCCGTGTCGCCCACAACACGGTCACCGACCGCGACGGAACACCGTATGCGGAACGGACCGCCGAGCAGGACACGATCTCCGCGGCCCTCGTGGTCCGGTCGGCCGGCTACCGGGGCGCACCGGTGGCCGGTCTGCCGTTCGACCCGGTGACGGCCACGGTGCCCAACCGCGCCGGACGGGTCACCGACACCGGATCGGACAGCCCATGGCCGGCGACCTATGTGGTCGGATGGGCCAAACGCGGACCGTCGGGCGGTATCGGCACCAACCGCACCTGCGCCGCTGAGACCGTCGGAGCGCTGATGGACGACGCCGCGGCAGGACTGCTTCCCGAGCCGTCGGGAACGCGACGGGACTTCACGCGCCTGGTGCGCCGGAGGCAGCCGCAAGCCGTCGGGCTCCGCGAGGTGCTGGCCGTCGACCGGGCCGAGCGGGCCAACGGGGTGGCCTCGGGGCGCCCGCGCGTCAAGTTCGCGACCTTCGCGGAGCTGCGCACGGCCGGGAAGCGGTTCGGCCGGGCCGGGAGCGCCTGAGGGGTGAGTGAACGGGGCCCGGACATCGGGTCGGACGGCGCCGATACGCCCATTCAGGAGACCGCACAGTGTGTCGAACTGTCAGGGAAGGGGTTGACGCGGGGACGGCAGTACGTTGCTCGTGCTGAGGCGGTCGGCCCCTCCCACCGGGGCGTTCGACGTCGGATCGTGCGACACCCGTGTCGCTCGTGTCGGCGCACCTGGGGACGTCGTCTCACGCATCTACCCATCGGTCTGTGACCTCGTGGAGGCAATGCGTGTTCAAGCCCAAGACCAGCAAGCTCGTCATGGCACTGACTGCCGGTGCCATGGCCGTCGGCGTGGCCGCAGGCCCCGCTCTGGCCAGTGACTCCAGCAACAGTGTGGCCACCTACAAGGGCCAGGTGACTTCTGCGGCGACGGCGTACTACAAGGGCCGTGTGATCACCAAGGCGGGAGTGCTGGTGCGCAGTGGCCCCAGCCAGCGCTACCGCGTCGTCGGCTCGTACTCGTACAACTCGATCATCCCGATCGTGTGCAAGGTGCGAGGCCAGAACGTGTCCGGCAACATCCTTTGGTACAAGACCGCCAAGGGCAACTTCGTGTCGGCGCGCTGGGTCAGCAACGTCGGCGCCATTCCGCCCTACTGCCACTAAGTGAAACCCTCGCAGTGTGACGTCTGAGCGGAACATCGCGGCGTCGATGGGCGCAGCCTCTCCTGGAGTGGCTGCGCCCCGCTTTTGTGTGCCCGGCGTTACTTCGGCAGGAGTTCCTGCTGGATCTGCTCCAGGCTCTTGCCCCGGGTCTCGGGGACGCAGCGGACGGCGAACACCGTCAGCAGTGCGCACACCACCGCGTACAGGGTGAACGTGCCCGCTCCGCCGAAGACGTCGAGCAGTGTCAGGAAGGTCAGCGAGACCAGGAAGTTCATCGTCCAGTTCGAGAACATCGTGGCACTCATCGCCGTCCCGCGGATACGGAGCGGGTAGAGCTCCGACGGGATGACGAAGACCACCACGTTGAGTGTCGTGGCGACGGCGGCGATGAACAGGACGACGAACAGCACCGCGAGCCACGCGACCGACGAGCCCGGGCCGCCGGCGGCGAGGGTGACGGCCAGGCCGGCCAGCGAGAAGGTCATGACGCAGGCGCCGGACGCGAGCAGTTTCTTACGGCCGAAGCGGTCCACGGCGAACATGCCGACCGGCGTCATCAGAAGGTTGACCACGCCGACACCGACGGTCGCGAGGATGGACGACGAGGAGCCGAGTCCGCTGCTCTCGAAGATCTTCGGAGCGTAGTAGATGACCGTGTTGACACCCGATGCCTGCCCGAGCAGCTGAAGGCCGACACCGGCGATGATCGCCGGCCGCACCGAGCGGGCGGTCAGCGCCTTCCACCGGCCCTTGCCCGGTGCGCCGCTCTTCGTGTCACCGGCCCCGGCTATCGCCTCGGCGAGTTCGGCCTCCACCGCAGCCGGGTCGCCGGGCCCCCGCAGACGGGTGAAGACGGCCAGCGCGCGATCGGTGTGGCCGCGCAGCGCCAGCCAGCGCGGGGATTCGGGCATCGCGACCATGCCGAGGCCGAAGAGGACGGCGGGGACCGCGGCGAGGCCGAACATCCAGCGCCAGCTGTGGGTGACATCCTCCAGCGAGTAGTTGGCGACGTACGCCAGGACGATGCCCAGCGTGATCATCAGCTGGTTGAGGCCGACCAGCCGTCCCCGGTAGAGGGGCGGGGCGACCTCGGCGATGAAGACCGGTACCAGGTTCGATGCCACGCCGATGCCCAGTCCGAGGACGACACGCGCCGCTGTGAGCATCACCGCCGACGGGGCGAAGGCCGCCATGGCGGCGCCGAGCGTGAAGATGCCCGCGGCCGCGACCAGGACGGGGCGGCGGCCGTACCGGTCGGAGAGGTTGCCCGCGACCGCCGCGCCGATCATGGCGCCGACCAGGATCGAGCTGACCACGACACCGGAGCTGAACGAGCTGAGGTGGAAGTCCGACTCGATCGTGAGCAGCGCTCCCGAGATGACTCCGGTGTCGTAACCGAACAGCAGACCGCCGAGAGCGGCCACCAGCGCGACGCCGATCACCGGCCGCAGACTGCCGCTGTTTCCCCGCGTCACAGTGGTCTCGGGTGACGCCATGGCACTGTTCCCTTCAAGAAACGGACGGCCGGAGGAGTGGCGTGCCACGCGGCCGGACGCTCACGGATATCGCCGGTGTGGAGTGAAGCGCAGCACGCCCGGCCGTCCAAATTGGTGGGGACCAATCTTGCACCCCGCTTGGTCATATGCAAGATCTGACGTAATAATTGCTTCATTGGTTGGTACCTATCGGATGTGGGAGTGGTACGCGTGGCCAGACAGGCCAAACACGAAGAGCTCCGGCTGGCGCTGCTCACCGACATCGCCGGGGCCGCGCCGCACGCCCCGTTGCCGACCGAGCGGGACATCTCCGCCCGCTTCGGCGTCTCGCGCAACACCGTCCGGCAGGCCATGGACGCCCTGGAGGCCGCCGGGAACGTCTACCGGGTGCAGGGCGCCGGCACGTTCGTCTCACCCGCCGTGGTCTCCAAGTCGCTCACCCTCACCTCCTTCTCCGAGGACATGCGTGAGCGCGGCCTCGAACCCGGCACCCGGCTGCTGGCCGCCGAGACCGTACGGGCCGGGAGGCGCATCGGTGAGCGGCTCGCAACCACGCCCGACATGGAGGTGGTCCGCGTCTCGCGCCTGCGCCTCGCGGACGGCTCCCCGATGTGCCTGGAGACCGTCCACCTTCCGGCGCGGCGGGTGCCCGGCCTCCTCGAAGCGGACCTGACCGGCTCGCTGTACACCCTGCTGAGCGAGCGCTATCAGCTCGACATCCGCTCGGCCCAGCAGATCGTGCGGTCCGTGGACCTCGGCGACACCGAGTCGGCGCTCCTGGGCGTACCGCCGGGCAGCGCCGGGCTGCGGGTCGAGCGCGTCGGCCTCGACCACCGCGAGACCCCCGTCGAGGCCACCACGACGATCTACCGCGCCGATCTCTACGACATCCGCTTCACCGTACGCAGGACACAGCCATGACCACTTCGCAGCGGCCGCCGGACGGCACCTCGGCACAGCGCTCCCTCGTCGGTGTCGACGTCGGCGGTACGAAGATCGCCGCCGGTCTCGTCCGGGCCGACGGCACACTGCTGACCTCCCTGGTGCGGCCCACTCCCGCAGCCGAGGGACCGGCCGCGGTGCTCGACGCCATCGCGGCGGCGGTCCTCGACCTCCCCGGCCACGAGCAAGCCGAAGGACTCGGTATCGGGACCGGAGGTGTCATCGACCGCGACAGCGGGGTCGTCCTCTCCGCCAACGCCCTGCTTCCGGGCTGGGCGGGCACCCGGCTGAGCGAGGAACTGACCGCCCGGCTCGGACTGCCCGTGGCCGCCGACAACGACGCCAATGTCTTCGCCCTGGCCGAGCAGACCTATGGCGCAGGCATGGGCTGCCGGTCCGCGCTGTACGTCAGTGTGGGCACCGGCATCGGCGGCGGCCTGGTCATCGGCGGCCGGCTGCTGCGCGGCGCGCACTCCACCGCCGGCGAGTTCGGGCATATCGCCGTACCCGAGGCGACCGGGCTGAGCTGCAACTGCGGCCGCACCGGCCATCTCGAAGCGGTGGCCTCGGGTCCGGCCATGACGGCGCGCTTCCGTGAACTGACCGGAAGCGACAACGCCGACGGCCTCCGGCATGTCGCCGCTCTGGCCGAGACGGACCCCGGCCGGGCCGGCACCGACGGCGCCGCGGCCCGCAGGATCCTCGCCGGGGGAGCAGCGGCTCTGGGCCGTGCGCTGGCCGGACTGGTCAACACGGTGGACCCCGAGCGGGTCGTGATCGGTGGCGGCGTCGCCTCGATCGGCGCGGCGTACTGGGAGCCGCTCACCGACGCGTTCGTGGCGGAACTCCTGCCGGGCCCCTCCGGCCTGCGTCCCGTCCCGGCGGCCCTGGGTCCCCGGGCCGCGGTCGTCGGCGCGGCCGCCCTCGTCCTGGAGGGGCACGGGGGAGCCGCGGCCCCGTGACCAGGAAGACCGTACCGACCACCAGCCGCACCACAGGACGAAGGAATGCCGTATGACCCAGCCCATCCCCTCCGGCAGCGAGGCCGGGCCCAGCAGGACCACGATGCCCGCCGACCGTGTCCGCGCACTGCTCGACGCTCTGCGCGGACGGCTGATCGTCTCCTGCCAGGCGCCTCCGGGTGATCCGCTGCGCGCCCCCGAACACATGGCGGCGGCGGCCGCGTCCGTAGCCGCGGGTGCCTCCGTCGCCGCGATCCGGGTGCAGGGCGTCGAGGACATCCACGCGGTGCGCGCGGCCGTCACACTGCCCCTCATCGGGCTGTGGAAGGACGGCGCGGAAGGCGTGTACATCACTCCGACCGCGGGGCACGCGCGAGCCGTCGCCGAGGCGGGAGCCGAGATCGTCGCGATCGACGCCACGCGCCGCCCCCGGCCGGACGGCCGCCCCCTGCGCGACACCGTCGAGGCCGTGCACCGGCTCGGCCACCTGGTGATGGCGGACGTCTCCACGGCGGAAGAGGGGGTGGCGGCGGCGTCGCTCGGCGCGGACCTGATCTCCACGACCCTCTCCGGATACACCCCTTACAGCCCGCAGCAGCCCGGACCGGACCTGAAACTGATCGCCGAACTGACCGGCCTTGTCGACGTTCCCGTCTGCGCCGAGGGGCGCCTGCACACCCCCGAAGAGGCCCGCGCGGCCATCGAGTCGGGTGCCTGGGCTGTCGTCGTGGGCGGGGCGATCACCGCTCCAGCGGCCATCGCGAGCCGGTTCGTGGCCGCGTTGCCGTAAACGCCGTGCGCCGATGAATGTGAAGTGGCCGTACGCCGAAGCCGTGGACCGAAACGTGCCACAGGAGACGTGGATACGGCGGAACGCGCGGTCGGGATCGGGTCTCGCGCCCGACCCCGACATGTATCCACGACTCGATCCAGCGGTGACCCCGTGGCCCTGAATGCCATGTCGCCGCTGGGAACGGTGACCTGGGTACGGTTTCCCGCCGCCGCTTCCTCACGGAAGGGCACGTCGTCGGTGACGGCCTCGACCACGGCACGGGTACGTGGGGCGGCTCAGCAGCGCGTACGTACCCAGAGCGCGAACAGGCCCGCCACCGCGGTGCCGGCGCCATAGGCGGTGCCGCGCACGAACTGGTCCGCCGCCATCCTGCGGCGGCTCACCGCCCACCTGCCCACCCCGCGCACCGCATGCCACGCCCGCGACCGGGCCACACCCCTGAAGTCGCTCATGTTTTCCCTCCGTTGACCGGTCCGACACCGCGCAGCGCGCCGGCAAGGCCCTGTGGCTCGCTGCTCGGCGCCACGCTATTCAGCGGTGCCGACCGCCATCCGGTACGGGATCCGGCGGGCAGCGGGGTCATGATCGCGAACGGTTACGGGGATCCAGCGGCGTGTCCACCATGGACAAGGCCGGGCATGAACACCGGTCGGCTCCGGCCGGCAGCGCACGGGGGAGGGAAGCGAGCAGCGCCTGCGACAGCGCCGCGGCCGACACCGCACAGAACGCTTCGGGCTTCGTCGGCCGGCGCGGCCATCGAGGCCGCCCTTTACGGTCATGGGTGTGCGGGAGACACCGGACAGATCAGTGTCTCCCGCACAGTTGGGGGCCTCACTCCACGGCGTTGACCAGGCCGAGCACCGGCGCCGCCTGGTCGGTGAGCTGGTGCAGCTGGTTCAGCTCGCTCAGGTGGTTCAGGCCGGCCAGCTGGTCCTTCACCTTGGGCAGCCGGCCGGCGTCCTGCGCCGGCATACCGGTCGTGGCGATGGCATCGAGTTCACTGACAGGATTCAGCTTCTGGCCAGCCCGGTCGTTCGTGCCGGCGGCGTGCGCCGACGACATGGCAAGGCACGGGAGAGCGGCAGCCAGAGCGAGACATGTGGCAATTCGTCGCGTTGGGGTCATACCTGTGCAAACGCGCTACGGGGCCGATGGACACGGCGCACGCACCTTCCGGCCCGACTCGCGGGCGAACGGACGGCGTGTCAGAGGGACGGCGGGTCAGCCCGGTCGGCCGGGCTGGGCGGCCGTCCCTGTGGTGTGGAGGCTGCGCAGGGCGCTCTGGTGGGTGAGCCAGCCGACGAGCCGGGTCTCGTCATGGACGGGCAGGCCGGTGCCGGGGGCTGCGACCAGGGAGTGCAGTGCGGTGGCCAGCGGCATGTCGGCGGTGATCCGGGGCGGCAGTTCGGCGAGTTCACCCGTGGTGTGCGGGGGCCCGGAGCCGTCGCCCACCGGGGTGGCGAGGGCCTCGGCGACGGCCCTGGCGGTGAGGGTGCCGAGGTAGCGGCCGTCGGAGTCCAGGACGGGCAGCGCGCCGTGGCCCGACAGACCCAGCGTCCGGGCGGCCTGGCGGAGTCCGGTGTGCGCGGGGATGGGGGCGGGCAGCTCCTCCATGGCGGTGACGACCTGCTGGGAGCCGAGTGCCGTTCCCTGCGCGGGAGCCTGGAGGTCGATTCCGCGGCGGCGGAGCTTGAGCGTGTAGACGGTGTCGCGGGAGAGCAGGTGGCTGGTGGCGGTGGCGAGCACCACGGCGAGCATCAGCGGCAGGATGATCGTGTACTGACCGGTGAGTTCGAAGAGGATGACCACGGCGGTAATCGGGGCACGGGAGGATCCCGCGAAGACTGCGCCCATGCCGACGAGAGCGTAGGCGCCGGCCGATCCGGCGATACCGGGGAGCAGGCCGTGGGCCGCACTGCCGTAGGCGGCGCCCAGCATGGCGCCGATGAACAGGCTCGGGGCGAACACCCCGCCCGAGCCGCCGATGCCGATGGTCAGGCTCGTCGCGAGGATCTTGCCGACGAGCAGCAGGAGCAGGAAGCCGACGACATAACTGCCCTTGACGGCGTTCTCCAGGACCGGGTAGCCGACCCCGTACATCTGCGGCAGCACCAGCAGCAGCGCACCGAGAAGGATGCCGCCGGCCGCCGGGCGGAGCCATTCGGGGCCGCGCCAGATCCAGTCGCAGGCGTCCTCGATCCAGTACAGGATGCGGGTGAAGCCGACTCCAACGGCGCCCGCGGCCACACCGAGGACGGCGAACAGGCCGAACTGGGCGATGTGGTCCACGTGGAAGGGCGGCAGGTCGAGGAAGGCGGTGTCACCGAACGCGGCGCGGCCGATCGCGCAGGCGACGACGGAGGAGATCACGGTCGCGCCGAACGCCTCGGCGGTGAACGCCCCCAGGATCAGTTCCATCGAGAAGAACACCCCGGCCAGCGGTGCGTTGAAGGTGGCGGCGATGCCTCCCGCCGCGCCACAGGCCACCAGCAGCCGCATCCGGCCCTCGGTGACCTTGACCACGCGGCCCAGCGTGGAGCCGAGTGCCGAGCCGATCTGCACGATCGGGCCTTCACGGCCCACCGAGCCGCCCGATCCGATGCACAACGCCGATGCGAGCGCCTTGACCACGGAGACCTGCGGGTTGATCCGGCCGCCGCGCTGAGCGACGGCCAGCATCACTTCGGGAACGCCGTGTCCCCGTGCCTCCTTGGCGAATCGGTCGACCAACGGGCCGTAGAGCAGTCCGCCCACGACCGGGGCGAGCAGGACGAAGTAGACGCCCAGCCACGGCACATGCGGATTGGCGGAGTGGCCCGCGCCCGCGTAGTCGGCATGTCCGGAGAACAGGTGCGTGAAGGTGGTGATCAGCCAGCGGAACGCGATCGAGCCCAGGCCGGCTCCGGCTCCGACCACCAGGGCCAGCACCATCAGCCCCCACGAGGCGGTGCGCAGCCCGGCCGCCGGGGTCAGGGCGCTGCGGCCCGGGGATGCCTGGACGGTGATCGGGCGGACGGGTTCCGCCGTGTCTGTATCGCTCATGGACCTGCCTCTCTCTACGTTTGCATTATGCAAACGTTGTCAAGGGAGGATCCACCCGGGGTACAAAGGTCCACATGGTTGAAGCCACAAACCCGTCCCCGGGTGGAGCCGCTGACGACGTCGACGCCGTGACGCGGGCGGTACTGACCGCGTCCCGGGTGCTCGTCGCGGTCTCCGCGCGCTCGCTGGCCGCGGTCGAGGACCGGGTGACGCTCCCGCAGTTCCGGCTGCTGGTGGCGTTCTCCACCCGTGGCGCGGCCAAGCTGGTGGACGTCGCGGAGTGGCTGGCGGTCAACCCCTCCACCGCGATGCGGATGGCCGACCGGCTGATCGCCGCCGGCCTGGTCGACCGGCAGATCAACCCCGACAACCGCCGCGCCACTCTGCTCCAGCTGACCGACGAGGGGCGCAGCATCGTCGAGCAGGTCACCGCCAGGCGCCGCGCCGAGATCGCCGCCATCGTCGAAGGGATGGCGCCCGGCCAGCGCGCCGCGCTCGTGGGCGCGCTGACCACATTCGCCGACGCCGCGGGCGAGGCGGTCGCCGGTCACCCGGCAGATCTTTACCCGCTGGGCTGGGCGGCCCCTGCCCCACCCGGCGCCTCCTGAGTCGCCACCCGTTCGGCAGGCTCGCGGGGCACTGCGAGGTCGTGACCGATATGTCAGTATGCGAGTCATATCGGCTGTCGGGGCTGCGCGTCATCGGACTGTCCTCTCCGGCCCGGACTGGAGGTAGTGATGCTGCTCGGCCTGCCGGAGCGGGAACGCCTGATGATCTACACCGCCGCCAAGCTCGCGCAGGAACGCCGGGAGCGCGGCCTGAAGCTCAACCTTCCTGAGGCGACCGCGCTGATCTCCTCCTTCCTGCTCGAAGGCGCCCGCGACGGACGCACGAAGGCCGAACTCCAGGACGCGGGGCGCGGCGTTCTGCGGCGTACGGACGTACAGGACGGGGTGCCCGAGATGCTCAGCCAGGTACAGGTCGAGGCGACGTTCCCCGACGGCACCAAGCTCATCGCCGTACAGGCGCCGATCCAGTGAGCGAGCGTCAGCGCCGGCCGGGGTCGGGCAAGGAGATCCTCCCCGGCTCGGGCAAGGGCGAGTCGACCGGGCTGATCCAGCCGGGTGCCGAGTCCGGTGCGGCGGAGCACGCGCCCGGACAGATCCTCTACGGCGAGGGCCCCGTGATCATCAACGCGGGCCGCCCCACCGTCACGATCACCGTCGTCAACACCGCCGACCGGCCGGTCAGCGTCGGCTCGCACTACCACTTCGCAGAGGTCAACCCCGCACTGGAATTCGACCGGAAGGCGGCCTGGGGCATGCGGATGAACGTCCTCGCCGGTGCCATGAAGCGCTTCGATCCGGGTGCCACCGAGGAAGTGGAACTCGTGCCACTGGCCGGCCGGCGCATCGTGCGGGGGCTGCGCGGCGAGTGCGGGGGAGCCCTCGATGGCTGAGATCGACCGGCGGCAGTACGTGGCCTCGCTCGGCCCGACCAAGGGCGACCGGATCCGGCTGGCCGACACCGATCTGCTGATCGAGGTGGAGGAGGACCGGTGCGTCGGTGGTGACGAAACGGTCTTCGGCGGCGGCAAATCGGGCCGCGAGTCGCAGGGCCAGTCCCATGCCACCCGCGCCGATGGCACACCGGACCTGGTGATCGCCGGCGTGGTGGTCCTGGACCACTGGGGCGTGATCAAGACCGACGTGGGCATCAGGGACGGACGTATCGTCGCACTCGGCAAGTGCGGCAACCCGGACATCATGGACGGTGTCCACCCCGACCTGGTCGTCGGCCCTTCCACCGAGATGGTCAACGGCAGCGGCCTCATCATGACGGCCGGCACCGTCGACACCCATGTCCACTTCGTCTCGCCCGACATGTCGACGGTCGCCCTGGAGACAGGTACCACGACGCTCGTCGGCGGCGGGACCGGGCCCACCGACGGTTCGAAGGCCGCCCTGGCGACACCGGGCGGCTGGTGGATGGACCGCATGTTCGAGGCGTTCGACCCGTGGCCGGTCAACGTACTGTTCCTGGGCCGCGGTACGACGGTCTCCGAAGAGGCCCTGTGGGAGCAACTGCGCTCCGGAATGGGCGGGTTCAAGTGCCATGAGGACTGGGGCGCCACTCCGGCCGCCATCAGCACCGCGCTCGGTGTCGCGGAAGCGGCCGGTGTCCAGGTGGCGATCCACAGCGACACCCTCAACGAGGCGGGCTTCGTCGAGGACCTGCTCCGCACTGTGGGCGGCCGTAACTTCCACGCCTTCCACACCGAGGGCGCCGGCGGCGGTCACGCCCCGGACATCATCCGGATCGCCGGCGAGCCCAACGTCCTGCCGTCCTCCACGACGCCGACCCGGCCTTTCACCGTCAACACGGCCGACGAGCAGCTCGACATCTGCCTCATCGCCCACCACCTGAACCCCAAGGTCCCCGCCGAGCTGGCGTTCGCGGAAAGCCGGGTACGGGCCTCCACCATGGCCGCCGAGGACATCCTCCAGGACATCGGTGCCATCTCCGCCATGTCGTCGGACGCCCAGGCGATGGGGCGGCTCGGGGAGGTGGTGCGGCGCACCTGGCAGACCGCGCACGTCATGAAGAAGCTGCGGGGTTCCCTGCCCGGCGACGGACGCGCCGACAACCGGCGGGCCCGCCGCTATGTCGCCAAGTACACCATCGTGCCCGCGGTCATCCACGGCCTGGAGCGCGAGGTCGGTTCCGTCGAACCGGGCAAGCTCGCCGACCTCGTCCTGTGGGAGCCCGCCCTCTTCGGCGTACGGCCGACCGCCGTGTACAAGGGCGGCATGGCGGCGATGGCTCTGCTGGGCGACCCCAACGCCGCCGTCCCCACACCACAGCCCGTGCTGCCCCGGCTCGGCTACAACGTACAGACCCGGGCCGCGGCCGCCACCAGCGTCGCGTTCGTCTCGCCCGCGGCGATCGAGGACGGGCTGGCCGACCGGCTCCGGGTGGAACGCAGACTCGTCCCGGTGGAGAACATGCGCGGACGCACCAAGGCCGACCTGCCGGAGAACGACGCGCTGCCCCGTATCGAAGTCGACCCGGACACCTTCACCGTACGCATCGACGGGGACGTGGTCGACCACGAACCGGTGGCGGAACTCCCCATGACACAGCGGTACTTCCTCTTTTGAGCGCAGAAGAGCCCGGCGCCTGTGCGGGCGCGGCGGGCGGCTACGGGCAGGCCGCCCTGCTGCTCATCGCCGACGGGCGGTTCCCGGCCGGCGGCCATGCCCACTCGGGCGGGCTTGAGGCGGCC